>NZ_AP027728.1:949194-1265592 GCF_030296555.1 Microbacterium suwonense | reverse complement strand
TCCCAGCTGGACGCATCTCGTGCCGGATGTGCGCTGGTTCCCGCGCCGGCCGGCGATGGCGACGACGATCTCGCGCGCGCTGATCACCGGGCAGCCCAGCGAATGGCTCGCACCTGCCGTGCGCACCGCCTTCTCGGCCGACATGTCCCTGGCCGGCGATGCCGTGACCGTCGACCCCTCGCAGGTCGCGTCGGTCGCGCTGTCGCGCACCGTGCTGTCTGCATCGTCGAGCGAGCTGGCGCGGATGAGGACCCAGCTGGAGGCGAGCCTGGCCGGTGCCGGAGTGTCGGAGGTGCGCTTCACAGTGGACGGCGCACCGCTGGACGCCGGCACCGTGCCGATCGACGGGACCATCGTCGACCCGGGCGTGCTCGTACTCAACGACGAGACCTTCGGGCGCACGGCATCCGGCGACGCGTTGGAGCCCGTGGGAGGACTGACCGCGCAGATCGCGAAGATCGCCGATCCCATCCGCGCTCTGGACGTGTCGGCGAACGCGTCACTGGCGGCCATGCAGCTGCGCGATGGGCGGGTGTTCGCCGTCACCGCAGGGAACTCCGCTGAGCTCGATGATCGCACCGGCCTTATCGAGCCTTCGCTGGATCCGTTCGACTACACCTGGACAGTGCCTCGCGATCACCCTGACGCACTGCTGGCGTGGTCCGCGCGGGTGGTTCGGCATCCGATCGCCAAGGCGTGGCCGGGCGCGGAGTCGATCAGTCACCTGCGGGTGTCGGCCGACGGCGCGCGAGTGGCCGCTGTGGTCACCTCGAACGGTCAGCGTCGCGTGCTCGTCGCTGCTGTGCTGCGGGGCGAGGACTCCGAGCCGGTGGAGCTCGGCGAGGTGCACGAGATCGGCCGTCTCCCCGGCGCGGCGCACGGGTTGGCGTGGATCGGCTCCGACACCGTCGCGGTGCTGGCGCACAGCCCCGATCCGGTGCTCATCTCCTACATCGTCGGCGGGCCCTCGTCGTCCTCTCCGGCGCCGGACGGCGCCATGGGACTCTCGGGCGCGAAGACGACCACCGGACTGCGCGTGCTCACCTCCGACGGCTCCGTGTACGCCCAGCGAGGCTCCTCGTGGCAGATCTCCGTAGAGGATGTGCGGGTGCTCGGCACCCGCGCCGGGTACTGATCTCCCTGCACATTTACGGGGCGTCGTGCACTTGTGCACGGATGCCGTGATGGCGCGCCGTTCGGCGTTGCCGATGCGCGAGGATCGTCGGATGGATGCAGGCAGGATGATCGCGGTGGCCGAGGAGGCGCTGGCGCTGCTGCTGGCATCCGTCTGCCCCGGATGCGACCGCACCGGCACCCTGCTGTGCGCGGACTGCCGGCGGATGCTGCTCGCCGACCCGATCGCCACCACGACGCCGGGTGGACTGACGGTGCACGCCGCCTTGACCTACGAGGGGGTCGTCGCGCGCAGCATCCGTCGTGTCAAGGAGGAGGGCGCGACCATGCTCGCCCGTCCGCTGGGCACGGCACTGTCGACCGTGCTCCGCACGCGTGTTCCGCGCGGCGCACTGATCGTGCCAGTGCCCACGAGCCGGCCCGCCTTCCGGCGGCGCGGCTATCGCGTGCCCGAGCTGCTGATCCGGCGGGCCGGGTTCCACGCCGATCGGATGCTGCGCCAGAGCCGGCGCACGCAGGATCAGCGCGGTCTGGATCGCACGGCGCGTGCACGGAACGTCGCAGGGAGTCTGCGTGCGAGGGGAGTGGACGGCGGTGGACGGGAGGTGGTGATCGTCGATGATGTGGTCACTACAGGGGCCACCCTGGACGAGGCGGCCAGGGCGCTGCGGGCCGCCGGATTCCGTCCGCAGTGCGCTGTCGCGCTCGCCGCCACGCCCGGCCGTCGCGACACGCGCGAACTCGCGGTCGGTGGATAGTGACATGTCCGTTCGCGGGGACTAGCGTAGGGGGTCACAAGGCGACCACGGTCCGCCCTTGGCCGGGAGGACCGGGACAAGGAGGCAGTGATGGAAACGAGCATCGTCGGTGTCGGGGTGAGCATCTCCGATCGGTTCCGGACGGTTGTCGAGGAGAAGACAGCGCGTATCCAGACGCTCGCGCCGCGAGCGCTCCGACTCGAGGTCAAGGTCACGCACCGCGCCTATCGCAACGGTCGGATTCCCGATGAGACCGTGGAGCTCACGCTCCTCGGAAAGGGGCCCGTCGTGCGCGCGGAGGCCGTCGACGGCGACAAGTTCACCGCTCTGGACATGGCGCTCGACAAGCTCACCGAGCAGCTGCGCCGCGCGAAGGAGAAGCGCATCGACGGGCGCAACCATGCGCGAGGCCCGCACTTCGAGAAGGGCAGCGGTGCCCTGACCGGGATCGATGTGCAGCCGGCATCCGTCGACGTGCTGCAGGCCGTCGCAACCGGAACGATCCCCGTGGTGGAGGAGGACGAGGAGTCGTACTCGCCCGTGGTCATCCGCACGAAGAACTTCGATGCGGAATGGATGACCGTCGAGGAGGCCGTCGACCGCATGGAGCTGGTCGGGCACGACTTCTTCCTGTTCGTCGACGTGCGCACCGACCACCCGAGCGTCGTCTATCGGCGCAAGGGATGGGACTACGGCGTGATCTCGCTGACCACGCAGGCCCCGCCTGCGGAGGCCATGGCATCCTGACCCCGCACTGAACGAGGCGCCCTCCCGCCGGAGGGCGCCTCGTCGCGTCTGCCGCGGGCCCCGGCTCGGGCCGCCGTTCCGAAATGACGGCCGACACGCCAGATGTCGGACCGATCCAGCGAAACCATCCGACATCTGGCGTGTCGGCCCCCAAAATGCATCGGGAGTGCATCGGGTTCGGGATGCGGTGACGCAGTCAGTCGAAGATGCCGTCCAGGATGCTGCCGATCACCAGACCGCCGAGCACGCCGCTGACGATGTTCCCGCCGCCACCACGGCGGCCTCCGCCCCAGCCGTCGCCGCCCCAGCCCTGATCCTGCGGGCGTGACGAGTCGATGTCGTGCTGCGCGAGCTGCAGGGCCTCGGCGGCGAGGTGCGCCACGCGGCGAGCGGAGGTCAGCGCCTGTTCGCGGGTGTCCTCTGCGGGCAGCATCGCCGGCACGTCCACGCGCAGGCGCTCGGCCTCGGCGAGTCGGGTGCGGGCATCCGCTCCGATCCAGCCGCGGTGCCCCGAGATCAGCCCGCGCGCCACGCCCAGCTGACGGTCGGCATCGTCCAGCGCATGCTGCACCTGGTCGAGGAGGGGAGCGGATGCTGCATGCGGTACTGCGCCTTGGCGATGGCGGCGTCCAGCGCGCTGTTGGCCGCGCGCAGCTGGGTGAGCTCAGCGAACGGGTCGTTCAGGGTGCCGGCCGGCGCCAGTGCATTCAGCGCGGCCTCCAGCGCTGACGTCGCAGCGGTCACCTCGGGGGTCTGCGGCGCGGTGCGTGCGGCGACGATGTCTCCGCGAGAGTCGGCCACGACATCCGCCAGGGTCGCCTCTGCGCGCAGCGCCTGGATCTCGAAGTCGTCGACGGCGTCGAGTATCGCGGCCGCCCGGCGCACGGCCTCCGTGGCCGTCTCCAGTGCGAGATTCGCCTCTTCGTTCCGCTTCGCTGCACGTCGGCGCTCCGACACATCGGCACCGTGCGTGGCGAACGCGACCAGCTGGTCCGCCTCATCGGCGGACGATGCGATGCGGCGCGTGGCCGTCTCGGCGTAGCGTGCCGCGAGGCGCGCGATCGTCTCCCGCGCCTGGGGGATGTGGGCGCCCAGCGCCTCGGCATCCCTGCGCACCTGTGCGATCACCTCGGGTGCGCGGCGCACCTTCGCGACGTTCTCGGCGATGTCGCCGGTCTTCTCATCCAGCAGGTTCTCGGCCCAGTCGCACAGCTGCACGATTCGCGCGTTGCGGGTGCGCAGTTCTTCAGGCGTGTCGGGGATCTCGTCGTGGTTCAGCTGGTGCAGCTGGAACGCCTCGCGCAGGTGCGTGCGCACCGCGGTCAGCGCCGCCTTCAGATCGGCGGTCAGTGCGTCGCCGAGCTCGGCCTGCGCGAAGGCCAGCTCGTCGGAGGTGGTGCGGATGCGCTCGTCCGCGGCCACCAGCGCCTGCTCGGCGCGCCGGGCGAGATCAGCATCCTGCGCAGCGAGCGCCTCTTCTTCACGTTTGCGTCTGCCCCAGAAACCGGCCATGCTTCCGATCCTACTTTCGCGAGTCCCTGACAGCGCTGTGCATCCGACGAGTCTTCCGCGAACAGTGGCGCGCGCGTCATCCCTGTCGCCGCCTCTGCCTGTCGCCGCCGCCCCCGCTCAGTCACGTGAATCAGCGGGGGCGAGGATGCTCAGCAGGGGCGGCGATCCGGATGCTCAGGCGATCGCAGTGCGGCGGGTGACGACCGGGCGTCGGCGTGACGTGATGGCGTTGACCGCAGCGACCAGCAGCGGCAGGCCCACGGCGATCGTGCCGATCGCCCACCACGGGATGGATTCCGGGCGGTAGTAGCCCTGCTCGGTCGCGAGGAGACCCCACACCGGCAGCAGGCCGATGGCCGCTCCGGTCACGGAGCCGAGCAGGGCGATGATCGATCCCTGCCAGAACGAGATCCCGCGGCGCAGCCCGGGCGTCGCCCCGACAGCGGCGAGGGTCGCGTCGTCGGCGGCCCCGTCGATGCGGGCCAGTCCCAGCACGATCGCGCTGGTGCCCAGCATGAGGATGCCGGTGGCGGCCAGCAGCAGCAGGATGCCCACCACCGGGCTCGGCGGGCCGGTCTCGGCCCGCACATAGAAGCCGGCTTCGAACCCGGCCGCGGCGTTGATGCGCTCGACCATCTGTTGATCGGCCGGCTGCTCGAAGGCGCCGACCAGTGTGAGGGAGCCCACCCGGATGCCGAGCCGCTCGGCCGTCTGCTCCGAGAGCAGAGCCGAGTACCGGTAACGCTCTGGGACGTCGATGAGCACCGTATCGAGCGTCTCTTGATGATCCGGCTCATCCTGGGCGACGGCCGCGCCCTCGCCGAGAGCCACGGAGGTCTCACCCGACCAGTGCATCGTCCCGCCTGCGTCGTACGCCTTCCGCGCGTTCCAGAATCCGATCACGAGCCGGCCGTCGTGCAGTAGGCTCCGATCCAGTACTACGGCGCCGCCGTCGCGCAGCACCCGCTGAGCATCCGCGACGTCGGCGGTTCCGAGCAGCACCGGCAGCGACTCCGGTGTGGTGACACGCAGCCCGGTGAGGGCACCCAGTCGGTGTTCGCACTCCGCATCGCGCCGTGAGGATCCGTCCCCGCGGCAGATGATCTCTTCGGGTGAGACCGGCATGGCGACTTCCGCATCCGGAAGCTCCAGCGCCATCAGGTCGGCTTCGTTCAGCGGCATGAGCAGCCGCGCGTCGGCCGTGGGCGACTGCGCGTCGAGAACAGCCTTGGCCCGGGACACGATGGGGGATTCCGGGTCGCCGCTCTCTCCGAACACCTCCATGGTCATCGTTCCCCGAGGTGCGGCTGCCGTGTAGTCGTACCCCTGCGCTCCCACCGTCATCCCGACCACCGACACGGCGAACGTCGCGATCATGACTGCCGCGCCGATCGATCCGAGCGCGGCGGCCGAGCGGGTGCCGTTGGCTGCGGCATCGCGGATCGCCAGCCGCGGTGCGAGCCCCAGGCGCGACAGCGGGCGCACCAGCTTCGTGAGCAGCCAGTGCCCGCTCACGATCACGCCGACCTGCACGATCACCGGGCCGGCGAACACGCCGACGTACGAGGCGATCGCACGGATGTCGTCGGAGCTGACCAGGGCACTGCGCACCCACAGCAGCCCCGCGACAGCCGCGATGCTGGTCCCGACGCCCAGCAGCATGAGGGCGATGCCCCAGACCGGGCGTGAACGACGCACGGTCTGCGGCCTGCGACCGCCGCGCAGCATGGCGAGCACGTCGACCTTGGCTGCCGCACGGGCAGGCAGCATGGCGGATGCCGTGCCGACGATCACCGCGAGGGCGGCGATCGCCGCGACGAGCCACGGCACCGCCGAATAGCCCCAGTACACGGTGCGGTTGCCGTCATCCAGCATCCGCATGGCGACCCACGCCCCGCCGAGCCCGAGGATCACACCCAGCAGGGCGCCCGCACCGCCCAGCACCAGCCCCTGCAGCATGACGATGCGCGACAGATCGCGCCTGGTCGAGCCGACGCTCGCAGCCATCGCAAGCGCACGCTGCTGCCGCCGTGCGCTCACGCTGAAGGCCGCCCCGGCCAGCAGCACGATCTGATACGCCACGAACGCGAAGATGACCCCGCCGATCATCAGGATGCTGCCCAGCGTCGCCTCCGGGTTCACCAATCGAGCCTCATCCACCCGGGTACCGGTCACCGGCGGCTCCAACGCCACCGGACGCGACAGCGCGGTCACGCCCTGCGCGTTGAGCGCTCGGATCTGCTCCCAGGTCAGTGCCGTATCGGGCAGGTACCAGGTGGGGTTGTCGATCATCTCGCTCGGCTCGGCATCCGGAAGCACCACGGTGCGGGTGGAGTCGGGCTGATCGACGATGTCGATGACGCCGACGATGGTGAACTCACGGGTCGGGTTCTGCAACTCGAGCGTGCCGCCGACCTTCTCGCCGATGCTCTCCAGCGCGGAGCGCGTCACCAGTGCCTCGTCATCGGATGCTGCGGCCCGCCCCTGCGCGATGTCGTAGCGCCCCGCGAAGGAGGGGTCGCCGGCCGGTCCGACCAGCGCGGCCATGGATGCGACGCCGGCCGCTGTGCGGGCGATGATCGTGGCGGGCTGGATCCGTAGGGTCTCGGCACCGGGCGGCAGCAGGTCGGTCACGTCCTGCAGCGGGTCCTGAACGGGATTGTCCGGCTCGCCGGTGGCTTGATCCCGGTCGACCTGCCACCAGTCCGGAGCCACCGGCGACTGGATCAGGCTCGGGTCCGGGCCACTGACGATCTGCACCCGGGTCTGTGTGCTGCCCAGCTGTGCATCCAGCACCTGCTCGGGTGTCGGGATCGTGCTGGTCGTCAGCGTCGCGGCCGTCACCAGTCCCGCGACGGGAAGCGCTATCAGCAGCGTGATCAACAGGCTCGAACCCCGCGCCCGCCAGGCTTGCCGTCTCGCCAGTCGCGCTGCGACCCGCCAGCGCGATGCGCCACCGCCCCTCGTGTCGCGGAACATCACCGTGCGCCGCTCAGCAGAGCATCGGCGTTCTCGCGCGCCGACTCATCGATCACGCGACCGTCGCGCAGGAACAGGATGCGGTCGGCCCAGGACGCGTGCCGGGGCTCGTGCGTGACCAGGATGCCGGCTGCTCCGGCATCCACGCGCTGACGGATCACCTGCATCACCACCTCGCCGGTCTCCGAGTCCAGCGCGCCGGTGGGCTCATCGGCGAGGATCAGTCGCCGCGCGCCGACGATGGCTCGCGCGATCGCCACTCGCTGCTGCTGTCCACCGGAGAGATCGTCGGGGTACACCTCCAGCCGCTCGGCGAGCCCGACGCCCGTCAGGGCGTCCTGTGCGGCGCGGCGTATCGCTCGGCGGGGAGCCCGTCCAGCTCGAGCGGCAGAGAGACGTTCTCGATCGCGGTGAGCGTGGGGATGAGGTTGAAGTCCTGGAAGACGTATCCGAGCGACCTGCGTCGCAGTCGGGCGATGCCGTTCGGATCCAGCGACGAGAGGTAAGTGCCCTCGACCACGACCTCACCTGCGGTCGGTGTGGCCAGCCCTCCGGCCATCGCGAGCAGCGTGGACTTCCCCGATCCCGACGGGCCCATCACCGCCACCAGCTCGCCCGGATGCACGCTCAGATCCACGCCGGCCAGCGCCGACACCGACGATGCCCCGTGCCCGTAGTGCTGTGAGACGCCGATCAGCTGCAGCACCGGGTCGCGGGCATCCCGCTGCCGATCGTCCGTCTCTGGAGCCTGGTGCCGGGCCGCGCGCTCGCCGGACCGCGCCGCACGGTACTCCGCGCGCTTCATGATGCCGCCCCCGACGTCGCGGCGGCCGAAGCTGCCTCGGCGCGCGGCGGTCGGCCCCGTCGCGGCGTCTGTGTGCTGATCTCCAGATCCAGCGTCTGCGGGGCGTGCCGCTTGAGCCGCGACTCCACGTGGTCGAGCCAGCGCACCTCGGCCTCCGCCTGGAAGATGAGGGAATCCGCCACCAGCTGCCAGGCGAGCTCCTCCCCGCCCGCCGCGCCGGCGAACTGCACCCGGCGCAGCTCCTGCAGCGCCGCGAGGGAGGCCTTGCGCTGTCGTTGCACGATCGCCTCGACGTCCACTCCGGGCAGCGTCGCGGCCAGCGCCAGCTTGATCGGCAGCTCGTCGCGGGTGCCGGCGCTGCGTGAGACGGGGAGCCCAGCCATTCCCGCACCTCCGCCCGCCCGGCATCCGTGATCTCGTAGTAGACGTGACCCTGCTCGTTGACCTCGCCCTTCTCGACCAGGCCGTCGCGCTCGAGGCGCTCGAGGGTGTTGTAGATCTGGCCGACGTTCAGCGGCCAGGTCGAGCCGGTGCGGCGGTCGAACTCGGCACGAAGCTGGTAGCCGTAGCAGGGGCCCTGGTCGAGGATGGCGAGCAGACTCTGACGGACGGACATGTGATCTCTTCTCTCGCGTCGGCCGGGGATCGGATCGACCATGATCAGATTTCCCGGTATTGCGTTTCCGAGTATATGCATATCGGGAAATGAATCGTGAAACATCGCCTATCCGGCGTGTCCGTTCGCGCTCAGCGTTCCCGATCCCCTCCCACGTACAGCGCGTGCGAGTCACAGGCCGGTAACATGGCACGGTATGTCCGGCGGCGACCCTCGTCGGCACCCGAAAACCAAGGGAGACATCCGTGGCGAATCCTCTCGAGAAGATGCTGCGAGCGGGCGAAGGACGCATCCTCCGCAGGCTCCGGCAGGTCGTGAAGGCCGTGAACGCGCTGGAAGACGACTTCGAGAAGCTCACCGATGAGGAGCTGCGGGGTGAGACCGCCGAGCTGCGCTCCCGCTACGAGAAGGGCGAGACCCTCGACCAGCTGCTGCCCGAGGCGTTCGCCGCGGTCCGCGAGGCCGCCCGCCGCACGCTCGGCATGCGCGCCTACGATGTGCAGATCATGGGCGGTGCGGCCCTGCACAATGGCAACATCGCCGAGATGAAGACCGGTGAGGGCAAGACCCTCGTCGCGGCCTTCCCCTCGTACCTCAACGCCATCGCAGGCAAGGGCGTGCACATCATCACGGTCAACGACTTCCTCGCGTCGTACCAGTCCGAGCTGATGGGCCGCGTACACCGCGCACTGGGCATGACCACCGGCACGATCGTCTCCGGCCAGACCCCGAGGTGCGCCGCCAGCAGTACGCCGCCGACATCACCTACGGCACCAACAACGAGTTCGGCTTCGACTACCTGCGCGACAACATGGCCTGGCGCAAGGAAGACCTCGTCCAGCGCGAGCACTTCTACGCGATCGTCGACGAGGTCGACTCGATCCTCATCGACGAGGCCCGCACCCCGCTGATCATCTCGGGCCCCTCCTCGGGCGAGGCCAACCGCTGGTTCACCGAGTTCGCGAAGATCGCGCGCACGCTGGAGGCCGGCGTCGACTACGAGGTCGACGAGAAGAAGCGCACCGTCGGCGTGCTCGAGCCCGGCATCGAGAAGGTCGAGGACTACCTCGGCATCGAGAACCTCTACGAATCGGCCAACACGCCGCTGATCTCGTTCCTGAACAACTCGATCAAGGCGATCGCGCTGTTCAAGCGCGACACCGACTACGTCGTGATGAACGACGAGGTCATGATCGTCGACGAGCACACCGGTCGCATCCTGGTCGGGCGTCGGTACAACGAGGGCATCCACCAGGCCATCGAGGCCAAGGAGAACGTGCCCGTCAAGGCCGAGAACCAGACGCTGGCCACGGTGACGCTGCAGAACTACTTCCGGCTGTACGACAAGCTCGCCGGCATGACCGGAACGGCCGAGACCGAGGCGGCCGAGTTCATGTCGACCTACAACCTCGGCGTCGTGCCCATCCCGACCAACAAGCCGATGATCCGCAAGGACCAGCCCGACCTGGTGTACAAGAACGAGCAGGCCAAGTTCGCCCAGGTCGTCGAGGACATCGCCGAGCGGCACGCCGCCGGTCAGCCGGTGCTGGTGGGAACGGTCAGCGTCGAGAAGAGCGAGTACCTCTCGCGCCTGCTGGCCAAGAAGGGTGTGAAGCACGAGGTGCTCAACGCCAAGAACCACGCGCGTGAGGCCGAGATCGTGGCACTCGCCGGAAAGCTCGGTGCCGTCACCGTGGCCACGAACATGGCCGGTCGAGGCACCGACATCATGCTCGGCGGCAACGCCGAGTTCCTCGCCGTGCAGGAGCTCAAGTCGCGGGGTCTGGACCCCGAGGAGACACCGGAGGAGTACGAGGCGGCGTGGGACGACGCCTACGAGGCGATGAAGAAGAAGGTCGCCGAGGACAGCGTCAAGGTCACCGAAGCCGGCGGCCTGTACGTGCTCGGCACCGAGCGGCACGAGTCGCGCCGCATCGACAACCAGCTGCGCGGGCGCTCCGGCCGTCAGGGAGACCCCGGTGAGAGCCGCTTCTACCTCAGCCTCACCGACGACCTCATGCGGCTGTTCCAGTCGGGTGCGGCCGAGGCGATCCTCGCGCGCACGAACTTCCCCGACGACGTGCCGATCGAATCCGGGCTGGTCAGCCGGGCCATCCGCAGCGCGCAGTCGCAGGTCGAGGCGCGCAACGCCGAGATGCGCAAGAACGTGCTGAAGTACGACGATGTCCTCAACCGTCAGCGCGAGGCCATCTACGCCGACCGCCGTCAGATCCTGCACGGCGATGACATCGCCGACCGCGTGCGCCACTTCATCGAGGACGCCATCAGCGGCGTGGTCGACGACCACACCAGCGAGGGTCACACCGAGAGCTGGGATTTCGATGCGCTGTGGACCGAGCTGAAGACGCTCTACCCGGTGAACGTCACCATCGACGAGGTTGTCGCCGAAGCCGCGGACCGGCGCGGCATCATCGCGGAAGGGCTCAAGCGCGAGCTGCTCTCCGATGCGCTGATCGCTTACGAGAAGCGCGAGGAGTCCCTCGGCGAGGCGGCCACCCGCGAGCTGGAGCGTCGCGTCGTACTGCAGGTTCTGGACCGGCGCTGGCGCGACCACCTGTACGAGATGGACTATCTCAAGGACGGCATCGGCCTGCGCGCGATGGCGCAGCGCGACCCGCTCATCGAGTACCAGCGCGAGGGCTACGCGATGTTCCAGTCCATGATGGGCCAGATCAAGGAGGAGTCGGTCGGCTACCTCTACAACCTCGAGGTCGAGGTGCGCCGTGCCGGCGATGACCAGCCCGAGGTCGAGGCGAAGGGCCTGGTCGACGCGCAGCCCGAGCAGAAGCTCGAGTACTCCGCCCCGAACGACTCCGGCGACGTCGAGGTGCGCAACGAGCGTGGTCAGGTGCAGCAGGCGGCGACCGCACGGCTGCGCAAGGCTACGCAGGGCGGTGCGCCCGCCGAGGACGCTCCCGCCGCACGCGGTGCATTCGGTCAGAAGACGGATGCCGAGCAGCCGCCTGCCGGCAACCGCGAGCAGCGCCGCGCGCAGAACCGCAAGAAGAAGTAATCGATGATGCAAGGCCGGTTCCCATTGCGGGGACCGGCTTTGCGCACGTCTTGGCCGGTGGATGGGACGCTCCGCCACTGACGGTAATGTTGTGAGATGACCCGCCGCACCCTGGACCAGTCGTCCAAGCTCAAGAACGTCCTCTACGAGATCCGCGGCAAGGCACTCATCGAGGCGGCGCGTCTTGAGGCGGAGGGCCACCAGATCCTCAAGCTGAACACCGGCAACCCGGCAACGTTCGGGTTCGAGGCACCCCATCAGATCGTCCGCGACATGCTCGCCGCCCTGCCGACGGCTCATGGCTACAGCGACAGCAAGGGCATCATCTCGGCGCGTCGAGCGGTGGTCAGCCGCTACGAGGAGACTCCGGGGTTCCCGCACGTCGACCCGGACGACGTGTATCTGGGCAACGGCGTCTCCGAGCTGATCACGATGGTCATGCAGGCGCTGCTCGATGAGGGCGACGAGGTGCTCATCCCCGCACCCGACTACCCGCTGTGGACGGCGATGACCTCGCTCGCCGGCGGAACGCCGGTGCACTACCTGTGCGACGAGGACGACGGCTGGCAGCCCGACCTCGACGACCTGCGGGCCAAGGTGACGCCGCAGACCAAGGCCATCGTGATCATCAACCCGAACAACCCCACCGGGGCGGTGTACTCGCGTGAGGTGCTCGAGGGGATCGTGCAGATCGCGCGCGAGAACCAGCTGCTGCTGCTCTCAGACGAGATCTACGACCGGATCCTCTTCGACGACGCTGCGCACATCCCCACCGCGACCCTCGCGCCCGACCTGCTCTGCCTGACCTTCAACGGACTGTCCAAGACCTACCGGGTGGCCGGCTACCGGTCGGGCTGGCTGGTGATCACCGGGCCGAAGGGGCACGCCACGGGGTTCCTGGAGGGCATCACCCTGCTGGCCTCCACGCGGCTGTGCCCGAACGTCCCGGCACAGCACGCCGTGCAGGCGGCGCTGGGTGGAGTGCAGTCCATCGAGGCGCTGATCGCGCCATCGGGCCGGCTGCACGAGCAGCGGGACATCGCCTGGAAGGGCCTGGACGCCATCCCGGGAGTCAGCTGCGTCAAGCCCGAGGGAGCGCTGTACGCCTTCCCACGATTGGACCCGGAGGTGCACGAGATCCGCGACGACGGCAGGCTGGTCTACGATCTGCTCGTATCGGAGAAGATCCTGCTGGTGCAGGGCACCGGATTCAACTGGCCGCGACCTGACCATCTGCGTGTCGTGACGCTTCCCGAAGCACGGGTGCTCAGCGAAGCCGTCGAGCGGCTCGGGAACTTCCTCGCGAGCTACCGGCAGTGACATCCGTCCGCACGTCGAGGCTCGCCGCCACCCGCCGCACTGCCGCGACCAGCGGCGAACGCGGTGAGACGTCGGCGATCGCACGCGCGTGCAGCGCTGCCGCATCCGCCGCACGCTGATCCTCCGGGACGAACGCCACGTCATCGACACCGGCGAAGCGATCGAGCGTGCGGCGGATCTGCCCGCGGGCATCGATCCCCAGTGGACCGGGCCGCACCCGGTTCGCGACGACGGTGACCGGCGTCGCGCCCAGCAGATGACGCAGCTCGGCATGCCCGCGGACGAAGCGGCTCACTCCCAGCGGATCGGCGGAGAGCACGGCCACGACGGCATCGGCCTCCAGCAGGGTCGCCGCCGCTGCCGCATGGCGGGCAGGAGCACCCGGGTCGAGCGCGTCATCGTCGGCATCGAAGTCGGCGGACACATCGACCACGGTCTCATCCACCCAGGAACGGCTCGTGCTCAACGTGGTTCGCACTCGAGCGGCTCCGAGCTCCGGCCAGCGACTGGGGCGATTGAGGCCGCTGAGCACCTCCACCGTCCCCGCGGAGGTCTCCACCGCAGTCGACAGCCGTGACAGCTCGGCGACGTCCAGGCTGCCGAGCTCCGCACGTCGGCATGCTGCGGCAAGGCCCGGCGCATCGTCGCTGAGGCCGAGCTGCAGCGAGATCGAGGGCGCAACGCTGTCGGCGTCGACCAGCGCCGTGTGTCGGCCCGCCCTGCAGAGCTCGACAGCGAGCTGAATGGCGATCGTCGTCCGCCCCGGGGCGCCGTGTGGGCCCCACACGGCGATGACGCGCGGACGGGGCCCTGAAGCCGGTTGCGCGGTGATGGTGCCGGCGGCGAGCACCCGCAGCACCTCGCTGGCAGGTGTGGCGTATGCAAGGGGTGCGGGTAGACCGAAGCGCGTGGCGATCCGCGAGTCGGCGGATCCGACCGGAAGCACTCGCACGCCGGCCCGATCGCACGCACCGATGAGTTCGGCGGTCAATGTCGCCCGCGTGGGTGCGATCAGCAGCGCGTCCACGCCGTCCAGGTCGAGCCCAGGGAGCTCCGACGCATCCACGCGGCGCACGCCGACGCCCTCCAGCTCCAGATCGGATGCCAGCATCGCGGCGTCCTCGTCGGCGGCGCAGAGGATCACCGAGGTCATGATCCCGCTCCGGCGGGGATGATCGAGATCGCCGAGCCGCCGGTGATGGCGGCGAGCACATCGGCGACATCCGCGCGATCGATCACCACCTCCACATCCGTCCTGCTCTGGCTGAGCATGCCGTCTGCTTCGGCGACGCGCGCGATCACGGCATCGCCGACGAGAACGCGCGGAGCATCCGGTGTGCGTCCGTCCTCGAGCAGCGGCGCGTGCCACAGCTCGACGGCGCTTCCCGGCCCCACACCCGCGGGGATCGCGGTGCTGCTGACGACCACCGTGGTCGTGCGCAGCTCGGCGTCGTCCCCGATGCTCGAGAGGGGACCAGCTCTCCCTTCGGCAGCGTTCTGGTGGCGACCGCGTCGTCTTGCAGGTCCTGCGGGGCCAGATAGGCGTCGGCGAGGCCGGCGAGACCGACCTCGACCACCTGGAAGTCCGCGGAGCTGATCGTCTCACCGGGAAGCACCGTGTGCGTGGCCTGCAGCACCGGCGTCGTCTGTCGAGACGACGAGATCAGCAGCCATACTCCGGCGACGGAGACGACGACGAGGACGAGACCGATCAGGAACCGGAGATCGCCGAAGAACGGACGGCGGGCACGGGAGGACGTCATGCACACATCGTCACAGATTCTGCGATCGCGTCCGGAAAGTTATCCACAGGGAGATTCTCAGCGGGCGCGGAGCGCCGGGACAGGGGAGAATGAACGCATGCCCGAAGCATCCGATATGGCGCCTCGCTTCCTCGCTCCTGCGCAGGTCGCCGAGCTGCTGAGCATCGAGGTCGATGAAGTCATCGACCTCGTGCACGAGGACGCCTGCGCGGCTCGCAGCTGGGCGCCCCGCCGCGCTGGCGGATCGAGGAGGCCAGCCTGGCCGACTACCTCGCGGAGCAGTCCGAGGACGCCAGGCGCAAGGCGCTCTGGCGCCAGGCGAACGAGGCGAGCTTTCCTGAGCTGTGGGGAACGACGCCCTACCGTCGCGACTGACCTGTCGTCGCGGTCGATCCTGTCGTCGCGGTCGATCCTGTCGTCGCGGTTGATCCTGTCGTCGCCCTGCACCGGCTCTCTCTGGCTCAGGCGGCGGCCGAGCCGCCGCTGTCCAGGCGCACCCAGCACACCGTGTCGAAGGGGATGAGCTGGAACCCTCGCACCGAGCGCGCCCGACGAGGCTCACCCGCCTCGTGCAGCGCGAGATCGAGGTGATCGGCTCCGGCCCGATCGATCGTTCCGTGCTGCGGATCGGCGCCGTGCCGGGCGAGCGTCACCGTCGTGCGCCGACGCGCGAGGTCGCGTAGGACGAAGCCGAGGGTCATCCGCTCGCGCAGCGTGTTCCCGTCCGCAGCGGGCGCCACGGTCTGCTCCAGCGATCCGAGCAGCGTGCCATGGTCGACGGCGATCGCCGCGACGGCGCTCAGCGGCACGACCCGCAGGCGAGGATCGGAGTGCGCGCAGACGCCGATCCAGTCCGCCCCGATCACCCGCATCCGGCAATCCCACCGCTCACCATTAGACAGCTCGAGCGACAACCGGGCCGATCCGGCCGCCATGATCAGCAGCCGGTCGCGCATCGTCAGCTTGGCGATGCGCAGTCGTTCGGACTCGGCATCCAGGGCGGCGCGCTCAGCGTCCCATTCGGCCGCCAGCTGGCCCTCCAGGTCCTCGAAGAGATGATCCCATTCCACCTGACCGAGGGTAGGCGACCGAGCACTGGTGCCGCGCGAGTTATCCACAGATTCGCGTCGATGCCTTTCGCCGGCGGCGTCATCGTGCTGTACTGCTGGGGAGTTCGATACGGATTTCATGGATGATTGAGAAGCCACGGCCCGGGGGATCGCGGAATGACGACGTTGACAGAGTATTTCGCACCGCAGCCGACTTCGACGCAGAGTCTTCCCGATCCGATTCCGCTGCTGCGCAGCCTGACAAACGGCGCGCTGGAGGTCCTCGCCGGGGTCCGCAAGGTCGATCAGCTCGCACGCTGGCTCAGCGAAGACGCCTTCCGTGCTCTGGCCACGCGTGCGAATCTCTCTGCCCGCGCGCGCAGCGCGCGGCATCGCCCCGGCGCGTCCGAACTTCCAGATCCTGTCCATCCGGGTCACCGAGCCCGCCGACGGCGTCGTCGAAGCGGTGATCGTGGTGGTCGGTCCCGGGCGCACCAGAGCCGTCGCAGTGCGCCTGGAGGGGCTGGACTCCCGGTGGCGGGCGAGCTCGTTCGCCGTACTGTGACCGAGCTGCATCGCGGGGGAGAGCGTCCCCAGTAGGCTGAACCGGTGTCAACGCTCAGTAATATCGCAGACGCCCAGGGCCGTCTGAACGCCGCCGATATCGAATGGCTCCACCGCCTTGCCGGCGATGGGCAGCTGCTCGCCGACCTCGCCTCAGCCGACATCGTGATGTGGATCGAGACCTCAGACGGCTCGTTCATCGCAGTCGCGCACTCCCGGCCCAGCGGCGCTGCGACCCTGTTCTACCGAGACATCGTCGGCGAGAAGGTGCGTCCGCAGTGGCGCACACAGGTGCACGCGGCATTCGAGTCCAGTGAGATCGTCGACTCGTCGTCGCCGGACTGGTTCGAGGAGATCCCCACCCGTGTCCGCGCGGTGCCGATCGTGCGCAGACACGAGGAGGGGTCGGTGATCGGCGTTCTCACCCGTCACACGAACCTGGGCGAGGCGCGGATGCCCTCGCGTCAGCAGATCAGCTTCGACGAGTGCGCGAACGATCTGTTCCGGATGATCACCACAGGAGAGTTCCCGGATCTGTCGGCGCCCACCGCGCCCCGTCGTGGCGCGCCGCGAGCATCCGACGGGCTGATCCGCCTGGACGTCGACGGGATCTCGACCTTCGCGAGCCCGAACGCGCTGTCGGCCTTCAACCGGATGGGTTTCGAGGACGAACTGGAGGGCGAGTCCCTCGCCGAGGTGACCACGCGGATCATCCCGCCGTCGCGGCAGGTGGACGAGTCGCTCCCCGTCGTCGTCACCGGGCGAGCTCCATGGCGCACCGACATGGAGGCGCGCGGGGTCACCGTCTCGCTGCGCGCGATACCGCTGAAGGATCTCGGCACACGGATCGGCGCGATCGTCCTATGCCGTGACGTCTCCGAGCTGCGTCATCAGGAGCAGGAGCTCATCACCAAGGACGCCACGATCCGGGAGATCCACCACCGCGTCAAGAACAACCTGCAGACCGTCGGCTCGCTGCTGCGCATCCAGGCACGCCGCACGCACTCCGACGAGGCCAGGGAGGCGCTGACTCAGGCCATGCGTCGAGTGGAGTCGATCGCCGTCGTCCACGACACCCTCGCCAGCGGGCTGTCGCAGACCGTCGACTTCGATGAGGTCTTCGACCGTGTGCTCAAACTCGTCGCCGAGGTCGCCGCGGCCCCCAACACCCGCGCCCGCACTCAGTTGCAGGGGCGCTTCGGCATGCTGCCGAGCGAATACGCGACGCCACTCGCGCTGGCTCTGACCGAGGTGGTGACCAACGCCGTCGAACACGGGCTGGCGGGCCAGGAGGGCGTCGTGAGCATCGAGGCGGTGCGCACCGCCGAGCAGCTGCGGGTCACCGTCACCGACACCGGGCACGGACTCACGGACGGCCGGATCGGGCAGGGTCTCGGCACGCAGATCATCCGTACGCTCATCCAGGGCGAGCTCAGCGGGACGATCGACTGGAAGGGCAGCGAGGGTGACGGCACGCGGGTGACCATCGAGATACCGATGAGGTGGATCGCCGCCTGACGCACATGCACGGTGGGCCTGCGCGCTCCGCCTCACGTGCGAAGACCCGGCCCGTGGTCCGGGCCGGGTCTTCGAAAGCAGGGGGATCAGCCGGCGCGGCGTGCGCGGGCAGCGCGGCGCTTCAGCGCGCGGCGCTCGTCCTCGGAGAGCCCACCCCAGACGCCGGAGTCCTGACCGGACTCGAGCGCGTACTGCAGGCAGATCTCGGTGACGGTGCAAGTGGCGCAGACGGCCTTCGCCTTCTCGATCTGGTCGACCGCCGGTCCGGTGTTTCCGACCGGAAAGAACAGCTCGGGGTCGACGGTAAGGCATGCCGCTTTATCGCGCCAGTCCATTGATGGCTCCTCAGAATTGTTGTTCGGTGTGGTGGCCGCGATGCGGCACGCGAGTTCGGGAAGCGGATCGGGAGTCAGCTACCCTGGTCATGCGGGCGAAATGCCCGCCCCACTCCGATGTGGGAGCACATGGCTTTGACCATTCTGTTACAGAGAAGACATGAAATCAAGGGTTTTCAGACAACTCTTGGGAGGAGAGCACGTGCACCGCATCGGACCGGCCGCAATCGCAGGGGCTGTCCTGGCCGTCGAGGGCCTGGCGATCACGGTGATCGCCCTGGTCGAGCTGTTCGCGCTCGGCGGCGGAGACGCGTCATCGCTCGCCAGCGGTGTGGCGCTCATCGTCCTCACGCTCATCGGCGCCGTGGCGCTGTTCGCCTTCGCGGTCGGGGTGCTGCGTCGCGCATCCTGGGCGCGTTCGGGGGCATCGTGTTCCAGGTGCTCGGCATCGCGCTCGCGCTGGCGGCACTGAGCATCCAGCCCACGCCGTGGGTCTTCGTGCTCATCCTCGGCGCGGCCGGCATCGGCGGACTGATCTCCCTGATCGCGGCGGTGCGCCACGACGGCGCCGCCGATCCGCGGCTGCACGGGCGCGGCGCGCCCGAAGACGAGGCCTGACCGGCGTCAGCCGTCGATGCCGAGGGCCTTGCGCAGCCGCGCCACGTGCCCTGTCGCCTTGACGTTGTACTGCGCCAGCGTGATCGCACCCTGCTCGTCGATGACGAACGTCGAGCGGATGACACCCTCGATGACCTTGCCGTAGTTCATCTTCTCGCCCCAGACGCCGTACGCGGTGTGCACGGAGTGGTCGGGATCGCTGAGCAGGGTGAAGGTCAGGCCGTCGCGCTCGCGGAACTCCCGCAGCTTCGCCGTGGAGTCGCGGGAGACGCCCAGCACGGTATAGCCGGCGGCCTGCAGGGAGGAGATGCTGTCGCGGAAGTCGCACGCCTGCGTCGTGCAGCCGGGGGTCATCGCCGCGGGGTAGAAGTACAAGATGACCTTCGTGCCGCGCAGGTCGGACAGCGAGATAGCGGCGTCGTCCTGATCGAGCAGTGTGAAGTCGGTGGCGGCGGTTCCGGGTTCCAGGCGTGTCGTGGTCACCCCTCCAGCCTATCCGCCGAACGTCTGCAGCAGCCGCTGCAGCGATTCCAGGCGTGCACGCCCGGTCTCATTCAGCGTCCCCTCGGCAGCGGCCTCGTTCAGGGCGCAGTCCGCCGCGTCCGGGAGGTGCGTGCAGCCGCGGGGGCACTCCTCGGCGATCGCGGCCAGCTCGGTGTACGCGGCGAGGATGTTCGCGGGGTCGACATGACCCAGGCCGAAGGAGCGCACACCGGGGGTGTCGATCACCCACCCGCGCCCGCCTGGGCCGACATAGCGCAGCGACACGGTCGACGAGGAGGTGTGCCGACCACGACCGGTGACCTCGTTGACGTGCCCGGTCGCGCGGTCCGCACTGGGGACGAGTGCGTTCACGAGGGTGGACTTGCCGACGCCGGAATGGCCGACGAACACTGTGGAGTGCCCGGCCAGCGCCGCGCCGATCTCGGTCACGGGCATTCGCTCGTGGGCACTGGTGAACACCGTCAGGTCGAGTCCGTCGAAATGCGACAGGAATGCGGCCGGGTCGGCCAGGTCGGTCTTGGTCACCACCAGGAGCGGACGGATGCCGGCATCCAGCGCCGCCACCAGATAGCGGTCGACGAGACGGGCCCGCGGCTCCGGATCGGCCGCCGCGACGACGATGAGCATCTGGTCGGCGTTGGCGACGATCACCCGCTCCACCTGGTCGGTGTCATCGGCGCTGCGCCGCAGCAGCGACGTGCGCTCGGTCAGCCCGACGATGCGGGCGAGCGTGCCCTCTTCGCCGGAGGTGTCGCCCACCACCCGGGCGCGATCTCCGGTCACGATCGGGGAGCGCCGCAGCTCGCGGGCCCGTACCGCGGTCACCATGCGCTCGTCGGGGCGGTCCTCGGCCATCAGCACGTTGTACCGCCCGCGGTCGACGCCGAGCACGCGGCCGATCTGCGCATCCTCGTGGGCTGGGCGGCGCTTGGTGCGCGGCCGGTTGGCCTTGGGGTTCGGGCGGGTCCGCACGCTGCTCTCGTCGAACTCATCGAATTCGTCGAGGTCGTCCTCGCCCAGCCAGCTCACGCGATGGCGCCCGTCAGCTGCTCCCACAGCTGCGTGAACTCGGGGAGCGTCTTCGCGGTGGTGCCGATGTCGTCGATCTCGACGTCGGGAACCCGCAGCCCGATCAAGGCGCCGGTGGTGGCCATCCGGTGATCGTGGTGCGCCGGCCATGCGCCGCCGTGCAGTGGACGCGGGGTGATGCGCAGGCCATCGGGCAGTTCCTCGGCCTCGCAGCCCAATGCACGCAGGTTCCCGATCAGCGCCGCGATCCGGTCGGTCTCATGGGTGCGGATGTGACCGACGCCGCGTATCGTGGTGGGGCCGTCGGCGAAAGCGGCGAGCCCTGCGATCGTCGGTGTCAGCTCGCTGGCCGCCGACAGGTCGATGTCGAGTCCTCGGATGCCGTCGCCGGCGCGCACCGTGAGCGCTCCGGCATGCCGGCTGGTGTGTGCGCCGAGCGCGTGCAGGATGTCGGGCAGCAGCGCGCCGGGCTGCGTGGAGTGCAGCGGCCAGCCCGACACGGTGACCTCTCCGCCGGTCACCAGCGCCGCTGCCAGGAAGGGTGCCGCATTCGACAGATCCGGCTCGATGGCGACGTCCTTCGCACGCGGCACTCCGGCCTCCACCAGCCATTCGCCCACGGCAGGACGCTCGATGCGGATTCCACGGCGGCTGAGCGACTCGATGGTCATGTCGATGTGCGGAAGGCTCGGCAGGTGCTCGCCGGTGTGCACCAGGTGCAGCCCCACGTCGAAGCGGGGTGCCGCCAGCAGCAGACCCGAGACGAACTGACTGGAGTCGGAGGCGTCGATCTCCACACGACCGCCGCGGATCCTGCCGCGCCCGCGCACGGTGAACGGCAGCGACCAGGTGCCCTCGTCGTCGACGTCGACGCCCAGATCGCGCAGCCCCGTGATCAGCGCGCCCATCGGACGGTGCAGTGCGTTCGCGTCGGCGGTCAGATGCACGTCGTCGGAGGCCAGGCCAGCCAGCGGCGCGATGAAGCGCATCACCGTGCCGGCCTGACCGCAGTTGATCGTGACGTCGCCGGCCAGCGGGGCAGGTGTGACGAGCAGGTCGGGCCCGTACAGGCCATCCGAGGGAACCTCCTCGATGCCGACGCCGAGAGCTCGCAGCGCGTCGACCATGCGGCGCGAATCGTCGGAGTGCAGCGGATGCAGCAGGCGACCAGGGCCATCGGCGATCGCTGCGATCATCAGCTCGCGATTGGTGAGGGACTTCGATCCCGGAATCGTCACGGTGGCATGCACGGGCGATCCGGTCACGGGTGCGCGGTACGCGCCACGTGCGGGGGGGGAATACCGTTCAGTGCTCATCGGTTCTAAGCCTAGTGAAGCCTGCGACGCGCAGAGCGTAGTGAGATGAGGTGAGGGATGTCCGCAGTGCTGGCGTTCGACGAGACTGCTGAGTTGGAGCTCACCGGCCTAGACTGGCCCGTGATGGACGACACAGCCCCCAGCGACCCTCGACGCGATTTCGAGGAGCAGGCGATCCCCTTCATGGACCAGCTCTATGCGGCGGCCATGCGCATGACGCGCAACCCCGCAGACGCCGCCGATCTGGTTCAGGAGACGTTCGTGAAGGCGTACGCGGCATGGTCGTCGTTCTCCCAGGGGACGAATCTGAAGGCCTGGCTGTATCGCATCCTGACGAACACCTACATCAACATCTACCGCAAGCGTCAGCGCGAGCCCTACCAGGGCACGATCGACGAACTCGAGGACTGGCAGCTCGGCGGCGCGGAGTCGACCACGGCATCCAGCAGCCGCTCGGCCGAGGCCGAGGCGATCGACCGGATGCCGGCATCCGCGGTCAAGGACGCGCTGCAGGAGGTGCCGGAGGACTTCCGGCTGGCCGTGTACCTGGCGGATGTCGAGGGATTCGCCTACCAGGAGATCGCCGACATCATGAAGACCCCCATCGGCACCGTGATGAGCCGTCTGCACCGTGGCAGGCGGATGCTGCGGGAGCTGCTGGCCGACTACGCCGCCGAGCGAGGAATCGTCGCGGCTGAACCGAGGAGCAGGAAATGACCGACTGCGGCTGTGAGAAGGCGCGTAAAGATCTGGAGGAGTACCTCCGCAACGAGATCTGCGCCACAGAGCATTCCGAGATCCGCGCGCACCTGGAGAACTGCCAGTCCTGCAAGGACGAGGCCCTCGTCGCAACGACGCTGACCGAGGTCATCGCCCGTGCCTGCAAGGAGAGCGCCCCCGAAGAGCTGCGCGCGCAGGTCTTCGCCCGTCTGCGCGAGGTGCAGGCCAGCGCGCACTGAGCTCGGCGATCCCGGCGTCCTAGGCTGGGACGATGAGCGAATCGCACCGCACAGTACATCCGGTCGACCCCACATCGCAGCAGCGCCTGCAGAAGGTGGGACTCGAATACCGACTCATCGACACGACGTCGGATGCCGACCTCGACGGCTTCCAGCGTGCCGATGCGCGCGGCTTCCACGACCAGGAGCCGACCGGCGAGGCCCTCGCACAGTCGCGCGAGACCACCCGGGAGCGCCGCAATCTCGGCGTGTTCGACGCGACAGCGGGGCGTCTGCCCATCGCCACCGTCAACAGCTGGGTGACCTCGCTCACCGTTCCGGGCGGAGAACTGGACATGTGGGCGATCAGCTCGGTCACCGTGGCCAGCACGCACCGCCGGCGCGGGATCGCCCGCGCTCTTCTGGAGGGCGAGCTGCGCGCGGCCTCGGCTGCAGGGGTGCCGATGGTCGGGCTGACGGTGTCGGAGGCGACGATCTACGGCCGCTACGGGTTCTCCTCGGCTGTGCCTGTGGCGCGGATGACGATCGACACCGCACGCGCCGGCTGGGCTGCCGCACCGGTCGCCGGACGCCTGCTCTACACAGACAGGGAGGAGCTGGCTGATCAGCTGGCGCGTCTGCACGACGTGTCCCGCGGCGCGCGCGCAGGACAGATCCCGGGCTGGCGCGGCCGCTGGCTTCGCCTGGCCGGTCTCGGAGTGGACGACAAGGATGGGGCGGCCGTGCGCGGCATCCGCTATCTCGACGCCGACGGCACTGTGCAGGGCGTCATGGCCTACACACTCTCCGAGATCCCCGGTCAGTTCCGCTTCGAACTGCGCATCCGCACGATCGTCACGGCGACGGACGAGGCGCTGCGGGCGATCTGGCAGTTCGTCATCTCGCATGACCTCGTCACCCGCGCCACCGTCGACCTGCGCCCCGTCGACGACCCGCTGCCGTGGCTGGTCGCCGATCAGCGTGCGGTGGGCGTGGAGGTGCACGACCACGGCTGGCTGCGCATCCTGGATGTGGTGGCGTCGCTGACCGCGCGGACATACCAGCGGCCATTGGACGTCGTCCTCGCAGTCGACGACCCGCTCGGGTTCGCCTCCGGACGCTGGCGGATGCGAGTCGGTGCCGATGGCCGGGCCCAGGTGGAGAGCACAGACGATGCGGCCGATGTCACGCTGGGCGTCGCCGAGCTCTCCGCGATCTTCGCGGGCGGCGTGCGTGCGAGCAGTCTGGCTGCGGCGGGGCGCGTGCAGGCAGAGTCGCATGTCATCGATGCGCTGACTGCAGCATTCGCTGCCGACCGCGCGCCCGTGCTGAGCATCTGGTATTGACGCACAGCACCGGATGCTGACGCGGATCGGCCCCGCCTCCTGGTTCTCCGGGAGGCGGGGCCGTCGTCGTACGCGGGTGTCAGCCCAGGGTCAGGGCCTGCTTGAGCAGTGCGGCCTGCTCGACCGCGTGCACCTTCGAGGATCCGGTCGCCGGTGAGGCGGCGGCCGGCCGCGAGATCGCGCGGAACTGACGGTCGCCGGGAACCTCGGCGAACTCGAGGGCGAGGAACGGCCACGCCCCTGGTTCTCGGGCTCGTCCTGCACCCAGACCAGCTCGGCATTCGGGTACGAGTCGGTGATCGCCTTCAGCGCATCGATCGGGGTGGGGTAGAACTGCTCGAGGCGCACCAGCGCGATCTCGGCGTTCGGGTTCTTGTCCAGCTCGTTGACCAGATCCCAGTGGATCTTGCCCGAGTGCACGAGCACGCGCTTGACCGCATCGCGATCGAGAGCGCGATCATCATCGATGACCGGCTCGAAGCGACCCTTCGTGAAGTCCTCGACCTGGCTGGTCGCCCCGCGCAGACGCAGCATCGCCTTCGGTGTGAAGACGATCAGCGGCTTGCGCGGACGCGCGTACGCCTGACGACGCAGCAGGTGGAAGTAGGAGGCCGGCGTCGACGGACGGGCGACGATCATGTTCTCCTGCGCGCACAGCTGCAGGAAGCGCTCCATGCGCGCGGAGGAGTGATCGGGTCCCTGGCCCTCGTAGCCGTGCGGCAGCAGCATCACCAGGCCGGACTGCTGGCCCCACTTCTGCTCGGCGGCCGAGACGTACTCGTCGATGACCGACTGCGCGCCGTTGACGAAGTCGCCGAACTGCGCCTCCCAGAGCACCAGCGCCTCGGTGTTCTCCACCGAGTAGCCGTACTCGAAGCCCAGTGCCGCATACTCGCTGAGCAGCGAGTCGTACACGAAGAAGCGCCCCTGGTTGTCGGAGAGGTTGGTCAGCGGCAGCCATTCCTGACCGTTGTTGCGATCGTGCAGCACAGCGTGGCGCTGCACGAAGGTGCCGCGGCGCGAGTCCTGGCCGGCCAGGCGCACCGGGGTGCCCTCGACGAGCAGTGAGCCGAACGCCAGCAGCTCTCCGAAGCCCCAGTCGATGCCGCCCTCGCGGCTCATGGTGACGCGCTTGTCGAGCTGCTGCTGCAGCTTGCTGTGCACGGTGAAGCCATCGGGCTTGTTGGCGTGTGCATCGCCGATCAGGTGCACGACCTCCAGCGGCACGCCGGTGAAGTCGGGGGAGCCGACCTGGCTGTCGACCTGGTTCAGCTCGGGTGCGATCGGGGTGGCCCCGGTCTCGGCGGCATGCGTCTCGGCGAAGGCGACCTCCAGGCGGGCCTGGAAGTCGGCCTTGGCCTGGTCGTACTCCTCCTGGGTGATGTCACCGCGTCCCACCAGGGCCTCGGTGTACAGCTTGCGCACCGAGCGCTTGGCCTGGATCAGGTCGGTCATCAGCGGCTGGGTCATCGAGGGGTCATCGCCCTCGTTGTGACCGCGGCGACGGTAGCAGACCAGGTCGATCACGACATCGCTGTGGAATCGCTCGCGGTATTCGAAGGCCAGCTGGGCGACGTGGATGACCGACTCGGGATCATCGCCGTTCACGTGGAAGATCGGCGCCTGGATGGTCTTGGCGACGTCCGTCGCGTACACCGAGGTGCGCGAATCGGTGGGCAGGGTCGTGAATCCGACCTGGTTGTTCACGACGATATGCACGGTGCCGCCGGTGCGGTAGCCGCGCAGCTGCGACATCTGCAGCGTCTCGACGACGACGCCCTGTCCTGCGAAGGCGGCGTCTCCGTGCACCAGGATCGGCAGCCAGGCGAAGGTGCCGATCGGCTTGCGGTCCTGCTTGGCGCGCACGATCCCCTCGAGCACGCCGTCGACGGTCTCCAGGTGGGACGGGTTGGCCGCGAGGTAGATCGGCAGCTCCGCGCCGTCCTCGGCGATGAAGGTTCCCTCTGTGCCCAGGTGGTACTTCACATCGCCCGAGCCGCGCTGGTTGCCCGGTGTCAGCGAGCCCTCGAACTCGCGGAACACCTGTCCATAGGTCTTGCCGGCGATGTTGGTGAGCACGTTCAGCCGTCCGCGGTGCGCCATCCCGATCGCCGCGCCGTCCATTCCGGCGTTGGCGGCGCCCTGAAGGATCTCGTCGAGCAGCGGGATCAGCGATTCGCCGCCCTCCAGCGAGAAGCGCTTCTGCCCGACGAACTTCGTCTGCAGGAAGGTCTCGAACGCCTCTGCCTCGTTGAGCTTGCTCAGCACGCGCAGCTGCTCGTTGTGGCCGGGCTTGACGTATTTGACCTCGAGCTTCTCCTGGAACCAGCGGCGCTGCTCTGGATCCTGGATGTGCATGTACTCGATGCCGAGAGTGCGGCAGTACGAATCGCGCAGCACGCCGAGGATGTCGCGCAGCTTCATCACCCGCTTGCCGCCGAAGCCGCCGGTGACGAACTCGCGATCCAGGTCCCAGAACGTCAGCCCGTGGCTCTCGATCTCGAGGTCGGGGTGCGAGCGCTGCACATACTCGAGCGGGTCGATGTCGGCCATCAGGTGGCCGCGCACGCGGTAGGAGTTGATCAGCTCCTGAACCCGGGACTGCTTGTCGACGCGTTCGGCGAGGTCGACCGCGATGTCGGAGTTCCAGCGGATCGGTTGGTACGGGATGCGCAGGGCCGCGAAGATGTCGTCGTAGAAGCCGCGCTCGCCGATCAGCAGCTCGTGCACCTTCTTCAGGAACTCACCGGAACCGGCTCCCTGGATGACGCGGTGGTCGTAGGTGCTGGTCAGCGTGATGACCTTGCCGATGCCCAGCCCGGTGAGGGTCCGCTCGCTGGAGCCCTGGAACTCGGCGGGGTAGTTCAGCGCGCCCGCGCCGATGATGCAGCCCTGGCCCTTCATCAGACGGGGCACCGAGTGCACGGTTCCGATCCCACCGGGGTTGGTGAGCGAGATCGTGGTGCCGGCGAAATCGGCGGCGGTGAGCTTGTTGGCGCGTGCGCGGGCGATGATGTCCTCGTAGGCGGCGAGGTACTCGCTGAACGACAGCGTGTCGGCCCGCTTGATGCTCGGCACCAGCAGAGCGCGGGTGCCGTCGGGCTTGGGGACATCGACCGCGATGCCGAGGTTGACGTGCGCGGGGGCGACGACGGAGGGCTTGCCGTCGACCTCCGCATAGAACACGTTCTGGCTGGGGAACTCCTTGAGCGTCTGGATCAGAGCCCAGCCGATCAGATGGGTGAAGCTCACCTTGCCGCCGCGCGTGCGGGACATGTGGTTGTTGATGACGATGCGGTTGTCGATCATCAGCTTGGCCGGCACGGTACGTGCGCTGGTGGCCGTCGGCACCGTCAGCGACTGGTCCATGTTGGCCGCGAGCGTCTTGGGCATGCCGCGCAGCGGTGTGACCTTGTCTTCGTCGTCGGCGGACGCCGTCTCGCCGTTGTCCTCCTTGGCCTGCGGCTTGGGCGCCTGGGCGGGGATCGGCGCCTGCTTCGCGGGCTTGGTCGTGGTGCGTGCCCGCACCTGCGAGCCGATTACGGGGATCGGCGCGG
Organism: Microbacterium suwonense; assembly: GCF_030296555.1. Classification (NCBI taxonomy): domain Bacteria; kingdom Bacillati; phylum Actinomycetota; class Actinomycetes; order Micrococcales; family Microbacteriaceae; genus Microbacterium; species Microbacterium suwonense. Next base: position 1,238,150 of record NZ_AP027728.1, on the reverse strand, counting down.
TGACGGGGCTGGCGGTCTGCTCGGAGGTGCTCTGCACGGCGGCGTTCTGGGACGGGGAGGTGGAATCCGGCGTGTAGTTCTCCAGAATCGGCCACCACTCCTTGTCCACCGAGTCGCGGTCCTGCTTGAACTGCTCGTACAGCTCGTCCACGAGCCACGAGTTGGCTCCGAACCCCCGTCGCCCCCGACGCCGGTCACCTGGTTCGACACGCTTTACCGCCCTCTTTCGTCACTGAAGATCTGCATGCGGCTCGACAGCCAGAGCGCGTCGGGTCGCACATGTGTATCAGCCTCCAAGCCTAATGCCAATCGGCTGGCGGAATGCTGTCCGGTCAGGCGGTTCACGTGCCGGCTCGGGGTAGCGTGGCGATATGAAGTTCTCCGGTGAGCGACCCGCAGTGGATCTGACCTATTCGGATGTCTTCCTCGTGCCACGGAGATCCGCGGTCACAAGCCGTCTGGCAGTGGATCTCGCCCCGCACGACGGCACGGCGGCGACCATCCCGCTGGTGGCGTCGAACATGAACTCCGTGACCGGCCCCCGGCTCGCCGCCGCCCTGGCCCGGCGCGGGGGACTGGGCGTGCTGCCGCAGGATCTTCCGCTGCAGGAGCTCGATGCGGCGATCCGCTGGGTCAAGGCTCAGCCGGTGCGGTGGGACACACCGCTGGTGCTGTCGCCGCGGGCCACCATCGCAGAGGCGCTGCGGCTGCTGCCCGCCCTCCCCGGGCACGGCATCGTCGTCGCCTCCGCACGCGGCGAGGAGCCGCTGCAGCGCGACGATGTCCTCGGCATCCTGCCCGCCACGCGACTGGCGACGGCGCTGCCGGATGCCGCGCTCGGAGATCTGGTGCATGCCGAGCCGATCGCGGTGGCCGCCGAGGACATCGGCGAGGGTCGCGCGGCCTACGATGCGGTCGACGCAGCGGATGCCGAGATGGTCCTCGTGCTCGATCGCGGCCGTGTGGTGGGAACCCTCACCCCTCGCACCGCGCTGCGCTCGAGCCTGTACCGGCCTGCGGTCGATGCGTCCGGCCGCCTTGCGGTGTCCGCCGCCGTCGGAATCAACGGCGATGTGGCGGACAAGGCGCGTGCGCTGGCATCCGCGGGGGTGGATGTGCTCGTCGTCGACACCGCCCATGGGCACCAGGAGGGCATGCTGCGCGCCCTCGCCGCCGTCGCACAGCTGGATCTCGGCATCCCGATCGTGGCGGGCAATGTCGTGACCGCCGATGGCGTGCACGATCTCGTGCGAGCCGGTGCCTCGATCCTGAAGGTGGGTGTCGGGCCCGGGGCGATGTGCACGACCCGCATGATGACCGCCGTCGGGCGGCCGCAGTTCTCCGCCGTGCTCGAGACGGCGCAGGCGGCGCATGAGCTCGGCGCGCACGTGTGGGCCGACGGGGGTGTGCGGTACCCGCGCGATGTCGCTCTCGCGCTGGCCGCCGGCGCGGCATCCGTCATGATCGGATCCTGGTTCGCCGGCACGATCGAGGCTCCCGGTGAGCTTCGTCACGATCCACAGGGCCGCGCCTACAAGGAATCGTGGGGCATGGCATCGACCAAGGCCGTGCAGGCGCGGTTCGAGAGGCTCGACCCCTACGAACTCGCCCGCAAGGAGCTGTTCGCCGAGGGCATCTCGTCGTCGATGATCTATCTCGACCCGCTGCGCCCGGGAATCGAGGATCTGCTCGACATGATCACCTCGGGCGTGCGCTCCTCGTTCACCTACGCGGGGGCGGCCACCGTCCCGGAGTTCCACGAGCGCGCACTGGTCGGCCTGCAATCGGCATCCGGCTACGAGGAGGGCAAGGCGCTGCCGGTCAGCTGGTAGCCGGCCCGCGCGTTCCCGTGCCCGCGGCCGTCCCGTGCCCGGTGCGCTTCCGCTGCACTTTCCCGCATCCGCGCCATCGATCGATGCAGCGGATGCTGAGGATTGCAGCGGATGCGGGGAGCGATTCCCCTGCACATTCGACGGGACACCGCGGGTTGTGCACAGATGGCGGCATTCTGCGCTCGAGGCGCCGACCGGGTGCGGCAGGATGCCGGGATGGCGCCAGAACAGCACGACACCGAGATCGAGATCCGCAGGGTGCGCGATCAGCAGTACCCACCGGACTACCGGAAGCTGCGTCGGGAGATCGGCGCGGAGAGCATCCATCGTGTCGGCCCGGGCGCCTATGCGCTGACCGCGGCGTGGCGGGGGCTGTCATCGCGTGAGCGGCATCGGATGCGGGTGGTCGAGGCGACGCTGCGCATGCGGCGCCCGGCGCTGGTTTCCCACTTCGCGGCGGCGAGCGTGCATCGTATCGAGATCCTCGGACGCTGGCCGTCACGGATCGACGTGCGCGTCGACGGGGAAGCGGCGGCCGGTCGTCAGGTCTGATCCGCAGGCACGGCATCGGCGTGGACGCGGATGCCGAGCAGTGGGGAGTGCACAGGATCACCACCCCGGCCCAGACGGCGATCGACATCGCCGCGATCGCGGATCACACACAGGCGGTGGTGGTGCTCGACCAGGTGCTCTGGGCGCGACGGCCCGGCGGGCCCCTGGCGACGATCGAGGAGCTGCGGATGCTGGCGGCAAGGCGTTCCTCATCCCGGGGACGGGCGAAGATCCGACATGCGCTCGACGAGGCCACGGCGCTCTCGGATTCGGTTCGCGAGTCGCAGAGTCGAGTGCTGTTGAAGCGACTGGGGTTCCCGGAGCCGGTCCTGCAGCGTGAGTTCACGCTGCTCGACGGGTCCACCGCACAGACGGACTTCTACTTTCCGGAGTACGACCATGTGGGCGAGTTCGACGGCGTCGGCAAGTACCTCGACCCGGCGCTTCTGCGTGGACGCACCCCTGCGGATGCGCTGATCGAGGAGAAGGATCGCGGCGATGCACTTGCTCGCATCGTGAGCCGCGTGTCGCGCTGGCGCACCCCGCACCTTCGCCGTCCCCGCGAGCTCTACGACATCCTCGTCGCCGACGGCTTGCCCAGTCGGCTTCCCCCGCCGCCGCGCAGCCTCCAGCTCCCACGGTGACCTCCCGCGCGCTGCGCACCCGCGTCTCGTGCGCTGCACTTTCCTGCATCCGTCCCGCGCACGGTCCGCATGCGCTGCACTTTCCTGCATCCGTCCCGCGCGCGGTCCGCATGCGCTGCACTCTTCAGCATCCGCTCCATCGATCGATGCAGCGGATGCCGGGAGGTGCAGCGGATGCCGGGGCCGGACACAGGGGCGCGGGGCGGATGCCGGACGCGGGCCCACGCGCGGTCTCACAGTCGGATTCTGTAAGATCGTCGGCACCATGGACGACCCTCCTTCTTGCAGTCCCTCGCCCCACTGCCCGCTTCTCGCTCTCTGCGAGGACTTCAGCTGATGGAATATCTGCTGCTGGGCGTGGGGCTGCTGCTCATCGTCGGGACCGGCCTGTTCGTCGCCAGCGAGTTCGCCCTGGTCAATCTCGACCGCGCCGAGCTCGAGGCGCGTCAGGCCCGGGGCGAGTCCCGTCTCGCCCTGACCATCCGTGCGCTGAAGATCACCTCGACGCACCTCTCTGCGGCGCAGCTGGGAATCACCCTGACCACGCTGCTGACCGGCTACACGATGGAGCCGGCGATCTCGAAGCTGCTCGCGCCGCTGATGGAGGCCTGGGGCGTGCCCGACGGTGTGGCGACCCCGATCTCGGTGACCGCCGCGATGCTCGTGGCCACCATCCTGTCGATGATCATCGGCGAGCTGGTGCCGAAGAACTTCGCGCTGGCGCTGCCGATTCAGACCGCCAAGCTCGTGATCCCGTTCCAGACGGCGTTCACCGTGGTCTTCAAGCCGGCCGTGCTGCTGCTCAACGGCAGCGCGAACGCGGTGCTGCGGGCGATCGGCATCGAGCCGAAGGAAGAGCTCTCCGGTGCGCGCAGCGCCGAGGAGCTGTCGTCGCTGGTGCGCCGATCGGCAAGCCAGGGTGTGCTCGAGGCCGACACCGCGAGCCTGCTGGATCGCAGCCTCACCTTCGCCCGTCTCACCGCCGACGACATCATGACCCCGCGGCCGAGCATGCATGCGATCTCGGTGGGGGACTCGGCGGATGACGTGATCCGGCTGGCACGGAGCACCGGCCACAGCCGCTTCCCGGTCTTCGACGACGACCTCGACGACATCACCGGCGTCGTGCATGTGAAGGCGGCCGTCTCGGTACCCCGCGAGAAGCGCCGTGAGGTGCCGGTCGGAGCACTGAGCAGCGAACCGCTGCGCGTTCCCGAGACGGTGCACCTGGATGTGCTCGTCGCCGAGCTGCGCTCGAGGGGATATCAGCTGGCGGTCGTGGTCGACGAGTACGGCGGGACGGCCGGCATCGTCACCCTGGAGGACCTCATCGAGGAGATCGTCGGCGAGGTGTTCGACGAGCACGACCGCTCGCGGGCCGGCATCGTCCGCCGGGGGACTCGATCACCTTCCCCGGCGAGCTGCGCCCTGACGAGCTGCGTGCACGCACCGGCATCGACGTGCCGGAGGGCGAGGTGTACGACACCGTCGGCGGCTACGTGATGAGCCTGCTCGAGCGCGTGCCCGCCCTCGGCGACGAGGTGCCCGTGGCGACCGGAAAGCTCACGGTGATCCGGATGGACGGCCGGCGCGTGGACCGCCTGCGCTACGACCCCGACCCCAGCGGCGAATCCGACGAGCAGACGGAGGCCGGCCGATGAACGATTGGGCAGGCCTGGTGTGGCTCGTCGTGCTGCTGCTGGCGAACGCCTTCTTCGTCGGCGGCGAGTTCGCCGTCATCTCCGCCCGTAGATCGCAGGTGGAGCCCCTGGCCGAGCGCGGCTCGAAGGCGGCCACGACAGCCCTGTACGCGATGGAGCACGCCACGCTGATGCTGGCGACCTCGCAGCTGGGCATCACGATCTGCTCGCTGCTGATCCTGAATGTCTCGGAGCCGGCGATCCACCACCTGCTGGAGATCCCGATGCACGCGGTCGGCTGGGATCCCGCTGTGATCTCGGTGGTCGCCTTCGTCGTGACCCTCGCGCTGGTCTCGTTCCTGCACGTGGTGTTCGGCGAGATGGTGCCGAAGAACCTGGCGTTCTCGATCCCGGATCGTGCCGTGCTGATCCTCGCACCGCCGCTGGTGTGGGTGTCCCGCGTGTTCGGGCCCGTGATCCACGCTCTCAACGGGATGGCCAACGCGTTCCTGCGGCTGTTCCGCGTGGAGCCGAAGAACGAGGCCGCCTCGACGTTCACGATCGAGGAGGTCGCGACGATCGTGGACCGGTCCCGCCGCGAGGGGTGCTCACCGACACTTCCGGTGCCGTCGCCGCGGTCGTGGAGTTCACCGACAAGAAGGCCCGTGAGATCGCGGTTCCGATCGCCGATCTGATCACGCTGCCCGAGACGGCGACGCCGGACGACGTGGAGCGGGCCGTCGCCCGCTACGGCTTCTCACGCTACGTGATCGTGGATGCGGACGGCACCGCGGTCGGCTATGTGCATCTGAAGGACGTGCTGCGCGCCTCGGAGGACGCCGACGGGCATGTGGATGCGCCACTGCCCGCCAAGCGGATCCATCACATGGTTCCCGTGCAGGAGGACACGGACCTGGAGGATGCGCTGGCCGTGATGCGCCGTGCCGGACGCCACCTCGCCAAGGTGCGTGACGGCGCCGGCGAGACGACCGCCGTGCTGTTCCTGGAGGACATCCTCGAAGAGCTCGTCGGGGAGGTGCAGGACGCCACCCGGCGCGGCTACGGTCGCTGACGCAGCCTCCGGCAGGTCGCGCGGCATCCGGCGGGTCGCCCCATCCGGCGGGTCGCGCGGCGTCCGGGGCAGGTCAGTCGCGCCAGCGGGCGCGCAGGTACTGCGGTGGCCACTCGGTCTGGGCGCCCAGCTCGTGCGCGGCGCGCAGGGCGAAGTGCGGGTCTCGCAGCCACTCGCGGCCGGCGAACACGGCATCCGCCGCGCCCGAGGCCAGCACCTCCTCGGCGTGCGTGCCCGAGGAGATCAGCCCGACCGCCGCGGTGGGCACCCGACCTTCCGCTCGCACTGTGGCGGCGAAGGGCACCTGGAACCCGGGTCGGTAGTCGATCGTCGGGCGGGCGACGATGCCGCCGCTGGAGACATCGACCAGGTCGGCACCGGCATCCGCCGCCCAGCGGCCGACCTGGGCGGCCTGCTCGGGGGTGAACCCGCCCTCGGCGTAGTCGGTGGCCGACAGCCGCACGAACACGGGCAGGGCCTCGCCCGCCGCCGCGCGCACGGCCTCGACGACCCTCAGCAGCAGCCGCGCACGATTCTCCAGCGATCCGCCGTACTCGTCTTCCCTCGTGTTCGACAGCGGAGAGAGGAACTCGTGCAGCAGATAGCCGTGGGCGCCGTGCACCTCGAGAACGTCGAACCCGGCATCCGTGGCGCGTCGAGCGGCATCCGCGAAGCCGCAGGCAACGCGCTCGATACCGGCCGCGTCCAGCACAGCCGGCACCGCATACCCGTCGAAGGCGATCGCAGAGGGCGCGACGGTGGGCCAGCCGCCCTTGCCGGCGGGCACTGAGCCCCGTTCGTCGGCCCACGGCCACCAGGTGGATGCCATCCGCCCGGCGTGCGCGAGCTGGATGCCGATCAAGCTGCCGCGCTCGTGCACGTCGTCGACGATGTCCGCCCAGGCGTCGCGCTGCTCGTCGGACCACAGCCCGGTGTCCCGCGGCGAGATCCTTCCCTCCGGGACGACGCCGGTCGCCTCGGCCATGACGAGCCCGGCGCCGCCGGAGGCGAACTGCGCCAGGTGCGTGCGATGCCAGCGCTGCGGGACGCCGTCCACCGCACTGTACATGCACATCGGCGATACCCAGAGGCGGTTGCGGAAGGTGCGGGAACGGAGGGACAGCGGGGAGAACAGCAGAGTCACACATCGACGCTACCCGCTGCTGCGTCGGCCGGGCGCGCTAGCGTGGGATGATGATCCGCGAGTGGACGAGGGACGACACCATCGGCTTCCTGCGCATCCCCACAGCGGCCGACGACAAGTACTCCCGCGGGGTGGTGGCGCTGCGCACCGGGTCGGCGGCGTACCCGGGCGCGGCCGTGCTGGGTGTCGAAGCCGCGTGGCGGACCGGTGCGGGCTACGTGCGCTATCTGGGCGATGCGGCGGATGCCGTGCTGGCGCGTCGGCCGGAGACCGTGGTCGGCTCGGACATCGGCCGCATCCGGGTGGGTGCGTGGGTGGTCGGGTCGGGGGCGGATGCCGCACACCGCAGCGAGCACGAGCAGACCGTGCTCTGCCGCATCCTCGCCGGCGACGCACCCGTGGTGGTGGATGCCGGGGCGCTGGATCTGGCCCGCGGATCCACTGCGCCCCTGGTGCTCACACCGCACGGCGGCGAGCTTGGCAGGCTGCGCGCGCAGCTCGGACTCAGCGGCGCGGCGGAATCGGATGCATCGGGAGCGGATGCCGGTGATGCAGCCATCGCGCAGACCCGCCAGACCGCGCGGGCACTCGACGCGGTCGTGCTGCGCAAAGGCGCCCGCACGGTGATCGCCGCGCCCGACGGTGAGATGCTCTCCGTCGGGAACGGGCCGTCCTGGTTGGCGACGGCCGGCACGGGAGACGTGCTTGCAGGAATCCTCGGCACGCTGCTGGCGGCGAACCCCGAGCGTCCTCTCGAACAGACCGCTGCGGCGGCAGCCTGGCTGCACGGGGCTGCGGCACGCCGAGCATCCGGCGCGCACGGTGGCGCTGTCGGGCATCCGATCGTCGCGATGGACGTCGCCGAGGCACTCCCGGCGACGATCGCGGAACTGATCGCATGAAGACGACGGCGCACGGATGACTCGCAGCAGAACCCGCTCCGCGGTGCTGTGGGGTGCCTTCCTCGCGGCACACCTGATCGTCGCCTGGCTCGGCTGGGTGCTGCCCAGCCAGCCGATGGGCGATGTCGTGCTCGTGTACCAGCCCTGGTCCTCCGCCGCGCTCGGCGGCGGGGCGGTCGTCGGGATCACCGAGAGCTGGGTCTATCCGCAGCTGGCGCTGATCCCGATGCTGCTGGCGCACGTGCTCGCCGTGCCGTTCATCGCCGTGCTCGGGCAGTACGGCGGATATCTGATCGGCTGGGCGCTGCTGGTCACCCTCTGCGACGTGCTGGGTTTCGCGGTGCTGGTCGGGAACGGCGGCACGCGACGACGCCGACGCGCAGCCTGGTTCTGGGTCGGCGCGCTGCTGCTGCTCGGCCCGATCGCGATCTACCGGATCGATGCGATCACCGTACCGCTCGCCGTCGCCGGCGGGCTGTGGCTCGCACGACGCCCGAAGGTCGCGGTGGCGCTGCTGACGATCGGCGCGTGGATCAAGATCTGGCCCGGCGCGATCGTGCTTGCCGCGGCCGCGGCAGGCAGACGCGCGGTGCAGGTGCTCCTGGTCGCAGCATCCGTGACCGTCCTGATCGTGGGGGCGCTGCTGGCCCTTGGTGCGGGGGAGCATCTGCTCGGCTTCCTCACCATGCAGACCGGCCGGGGTCTGCAGATCGAGGCGGTGGCGGCCACCCCGTTCCTGTGGTTGGCGGCCTTCGGCGCCGCACGGATCGACTACAGCCCCGTGATCCTCACCTTCCAGATCGCTGCTCCCGGGGCCGATGCGGTCTCGGCGGCGCTGACGCCGCTGATGGTGGCCGTGATCGCCGGCCTCCTGCTTCTGGGTGTGCTGCGCGCAGGCAGAGGCGTGCCCTGGCAGCGGCTGCTGCCGCCGCTGGCGCTCGCGCTCATCGCCGGGCTGATCGTCACCAACAAGGTCGGCTCTCCGCAGTTCCAGACCTGGCTGATCGCGCCGGTGATCCTGTGGATCGTGTTCGACCGCACACGGGCGAGGACGGCAACCGTGCTGGTGCTGCTGCTGTGCGCGCTGACCTTCGTCGTCTACCCGCTCGTCTATGATCAGCTGCTGCGGGCCGACCTGCTCGCGGTGCTCGTGCTGACCGTGCGGAACCTGCTTCTGGTCGTCCTGCTCGCCCACGCTGTGCGCGCCGTCCTGCGCGCTCCGGTCGCAACCCTGACCGCACACTGAAACCCGGAGGAATCCCATGCTCGTCGCATTCTCAGTCGCCCCGTCCGGCAACGGCAGTGCCGGAGACTCCGTCCACGACGCCGTGGCCGCCGCCGTGCGCGTGGTCCGGGACTCCGGACTCGCCCATCGCACCACGAGCATGTTCACCGAGATCGAGGGTCCGGACTGGGACACCGTGATGGAGGTCGTCAAGCGCGCCACAGAAGCGGTGATGCCCTTCGGCTCGCGCGTCTCGCTGGTGCTGAAGGCCGACATCCGTCCCGGTTACAGCGGTGAGCTGGATGCCAAGGTCGAGCGTCTGGAGGCGGCGATCGAGGAGTCGGCCCGGGCGGCGAACGGGGAATGAGCCGGCGTGAACGCTGAGAGCCCGATCCGCGTCGCCGGGACCGCCGTGGTGCTGCGCGACGGCCGGGCCGGGTTGGAGTCGCTGCTGCTGCGCCGCCCGGCGTCAGGGTCGTTCGCGGGCGCGTGGGTGTTCCCCGGCGGTCGCGTCGACCCCGGAGACACCGCTGAGGGGATGGGCGAAGCGGATGCTGCGCGCAACGCCGCCGTGCGCGAGACGGCCGAGGAGGCGGGCATCCGGATCGGCGATCTCACCCTGTTCTCGCGCTGGGTGCCGCCGGAGGAGACCCCGGTGAAGTTCCGCACCTGGTTCTTCCTCGCCCGCGACCTGGGCGATCGGGTGCGATCGAACCCGGGGAGATCGAGGAGGCCGCCTGGATGACGCCCCAGGCTGCGTTCGCCGGCCATGCCGACGGCTCGATCATGCTGTTCCCGCCGACATGGGTCACCCTGCACGCCCTGCGGGAGTATCGCACCGTCGATGATGCGCTCGCCGCAGTCCGCGAGCCGGCGTACTTCACGACGCGGATGGGAACGGAGGAGCGGGTGCCGCTGGCGATCTGGGGCGGCGACGAGGCGCATGCCGACGAACCCGGTCCGCCCGGGGCCCGGCACCGGCTGTGGATGGGCGAGCCGCCCTGGAGGTACGAACGCAGCTGAGCTGGGTTCGCACACGCGTCTCAGGCGGCCAGCAGCCGCCGCAGATGCATCCCGACCTCATCGGTCTCGATGAGGAATCCGTCATGGCCGAAGTCGCTGGCAAGCACGATGGCCTCATCGTCGATGAGGTTCGGGAGGCTGCGCGCGATGCGCTGCTGCCCGTCGACGGGGAACAGCCGGTCGGTGTCGATGCCGATCACCAGGCTCTTCGCGGTGATGGTGTGCAGGGCTTCTTCGACGCCGCCGCGATCACGGCCGATGTCGTGCGAGTTCATCGCCTCGACGACGGTGATGTAGCTGTTCGCATCGAAGCGGCGGGTGAACTTGTTGCCGTGGAAGTCCAGATACGACTCGACCGCGAAGCGACCGCCGTGCCCGAGCGGCGAGACCTCGGACTGCCAGGAACGCTGGAAGCGCTGATTGAGCTCGATCGGGCTGCGGTAGTTCAGCAGCGCCATGCGCCGTGCTAGCGCGAGGCCGCGATGGGGTCCTTCGCCGAGAGCAGCGTCGTAGTACTCGCCACCGGCAAAGCGCGGATCCATGCGCACGGTCTCGAGCTGCACGAAGTTCAGTGCCAACTGGTCGGCGGTGGTCGCTGGGGGAGAGGAAAGCACCGCGAGCCGCTCGACGCGTTCGGGCTCCATCACCGCCCACTCCAGAGCGTGCATTCCGCCCATCGACCCGCCGATCACGGCCGCCCAGCGATCGATGCCGAGCTCATCCGCCAGACGCACCTGCGCGGCGACCTGGTCGCGGATCGTCAGGTAGGGGAAGCGGGAGGCCCATTCCCGGCCGTCCGGGGCGATGCTTGCCGGTCCCGTGGATCCCTGGCATCCGCCGAGCATGTTCGGTGCGATCACGAACCAGCGGTCGGTGTCGATGGCCGCACCCGGCCCGACGACCGGGTTCCACCAGCCGGCGGTCGGATGCCCTGCGCCGGCCTCGCCGCGAACATGGCTGTCTCCGGTCAGCGCGTGCAGGATCAGCACGGCGTTGTCGCGTGCCTCGTTCAGCTCGCCCCACGACTCCCATGCCAGCCGGGTGACCGGCAGGTGCTGGCCGCTCTCGGTGTGGAAGCCGCCCAGGAAGGTGAAGCGGCGGTGCCCCGCGGCATCCCCGTCGCGCCAGGCGCCGGTGGCGGGCGGACGGGCGCGCAGCAGACGCTCATCGGCCTCGGTCACGGGCGCCGATGGCACCGTGTCCTCAGAGGTCGTCTGCCAGTCCATGACTCTCATTCTCGCCCGTACCCGTGCGAAGTGAGGGCAGGTTACGCGGATGCGACGCCCCGCCCCGACTCTCCCTCCTTCCGTCTCTTCCGCCGAGACCCCTCATGATCGCCCACACCCCTCGGGAAATGCGCAATTGAGGAGGGGTCTCGGCGGGCAGGAGGGGTCTCGGCGTCGGGGAACGGGCGTCGGGGGACGGGCGGGGCGGCGCGGGGCGAGGGAATGTGCTCAGCCGGGAGGACGCAGACCGAACGCCTGCAGCCGCCGGGCGAAGACGTCGAGCGTGCGGATGTGCTCGGAGGCCCACCGGGTGGTGCGCCAGCCTGTCACCCCGCGGACGATGTCCTCGCGGCGCTTCTCGTCGAGGATGACGTCCTCGATCGCACGATCTCCACGCAGATCGCCTTGGAGGTACTTGCCGCGCCCGTCGAACTCTCCGAAGACCCGCGAACGAGGAAAACCGAAGTCCATCCAGTAGTCCTCCTGATCGGGCCCCACGACGTGCACCTGGAGATCGAGGCCGCGATAGCCGAGACGATCCAGCTGCAGCCGGCTCACGCTCTCGCCGGGGAGCTGCGCTCTGCCGTCTGCGAACTCGATCAGCCGACGTGCACTGCGGATGCCGCGGGTGTGCACAGTGAGAGCGCGCTCCAGCATCCGTCCGCGCCAGTGCTCCGCGCGGTCGCGATCCTGCACATGTCCGGTGACGGCCTCTCGCCGCAGCGCGGCATCCGCGACGGAGACCCCCACCTCCTCCGGGAATGAACGCGCCATGTCGAGGACGGTGCGATCCAGGGAGGTGCATCGGATGCCGTCGATCTCGACCATATCGGCGTCGGCGATTCCGACATCGTGCCAGGCGATTCCGGTGCGTGAGCGGCTGTGTCGCTCGCCGAGGATGACGACATGGACCGCCGTGGGGGCGAGTCGATAGAGCGGGAGGCCATGCAGGACGGCTGCCGAGGGACCCCAGAAGAGCGGACCCGGGGCGCGAGCGTTGAGGTGGAAGGCGAGTACCTGCAGCAGGTGGCGTCCTTCGTTCCAGAGTCCGTCCCAGTCGACGGCAGAGACGTACCGCCCCCGGCGGATGCGGATCAGCAGCTTCGCCGTGACCTGGGCGGCGATATCGCGTTCCGTCATGCCCCCGGCGAGCAGATCCTCACGCGTGCGCAGCATCAACCGCGCGGCAGGGAGGTCGAGGTCTTTCGGCATGCAGAACAGACTGCCGCGTTCAGCATCCGCTCTGAGCTCGGATCAGCCCGATGTGGACAACCTCCACAGAACCCGCGAATGTGCAGGAAGAGTGCCCCGCACGTCGAAACCCCTCATGGTTGCCCACACCCCTCGTGAAATACGTGATTCAGGAGGGGTGCCGGCGACCATGAGGGGTTTCGGCGGAGGTGATGATGGGTCAGGCGCGCAGCGCCTCGGCGGTCTCCCGTGCGGCGGTGAGAGCCTGCTCGAGGTCGGCCTTGAGGTCCTCGACGTTCTCCAGGCCCACCGACAGCCGGACCAGGCCCGGCGTGACGCCGCTGGACAGCTGCTCCTCGGGGCTCAGCTGCGAGTGGGTGGTCGACGCCGGGTGGATGACCAGCGAGCGCACGTCGCCGATGTTGGCGAGGTGGCTGAACAGCTTGAGGTTGTCGACGAACGCGCGGCCGACGTCCACGCCGCCCTTCAGCTCGAACGACAGCACGGCGCCGACGCCCTTGGGCGCGTACTTGTTGGCCAGTGCGTACCACGGCGAGGAGGAAGCCCCGCGTAGCTGACCGAGGCGACGCCGTCGTGGTCCTCGAGCCACTCGGCGATCTCCTGGGTGTTCTGCACGTGGCGCTCGATGCGCAGCGACAGGGTCTCGATGCCCTGGATGAGCTGCCAGGCGCTGGCCGGGGCGATCGCGGGGCCGGTGTCGCGCAGCAGCTGCACGCGCGCCTTGATGATGTAGGCGATGCCGTCGCCCAGCACACCCGAGTAGCTGACGCCGTGGTACGACGGGTCGGGCTCGGTGAGCCCCGGGAACTTGTCGGCGTGCTCGGACCACGGGAAGGTGCCGCCGTCGACGATCGCACCGGCGATGACCGTGCCGTGGCCGCCGAGGAACTTCGTGGCGGCGTGGATGACGATGTCGGCGCCGTGCTCGAACGGACGCACGAGGTACGGGGTGGAGATGGTGTTGTCGACGATCAGCGGCACGCCGTTCTCATGGGCGATGTCGGCCACGGTGCGGATGTCGAGCACGTTGATCTTCGGGTTGCCGATGGTCTCGGCGAAGAACAGCTTGGTGTTCGGGCGGGCGGCGTCGCGCCACGCCTGCGGGTCGTCCTGGTCTTCGACGAAGGTCGTCTCGATGCCGAGCTTGGCCAGCGTGTACCGCAGCAGGTTGTAGGTGCCGCCGTAGATCGCCGAGGAGGCGACGACGTGGTCGCCGGCGCCGGCGATGTTCAGGATCGACAGCGTCGCCGCCGACATCCCCGAGGCGACCACGAGTGCCGCCGTGCCGCCCTCGAGCGCGGCGAGGCGCTGCTCGACGACATCCTGGGTGGGGTTCTGGATGCGGGTGTAGATGTTGCCGGTCTCGGCCAGCGAGAACAGGTTCGCGGCGTGCTCGGTGTCGCGGAACACATACGAGGTGGTCTGGTAGATCGGTGTGGCGCGCGAGCCGGTCACCGGATCCGGAGCCGCGCCGGAGTGGATCTGCTTGGTTTCGAAACGCCATTCTTCAGCGGTCATCGGAAGTCTCCCAGGGGGCGTGGATGTCGGGTGGAGGGCGAGTGCCCTTCTGCGACAGTACGGATGCCGGGGTGCTGTCGACAAGACCCGGGAAATGTTACGTAACACTTCGATGACCGGATCCGGGCCGAAAAAGCTCTACGGTGGAGGCATGATGAACAGGCGTGCCGTGGTGACCGGGGCGAGTACCGGAATCGGGGAGGCGACTGTGCGCGCGCTGCGTGCGCAGCGGTGGGATGTGGTCGGCGTCGCGCGACGCGCGGAGCGCCTGGAGGCGCTCGCCGAGGAGACCGGGTCGGCGGCGCTGGCCTGCGACCTGACAGACGCGGATGCCGTGGAGGCGATGCTGGCAGAACTGGCCCGCACCGGTCCCGTGCATGCGCTGGTGCAGGTCGCGGGTGGAGCGCGCGGGACCGACAGCGTCGAGGGCGGTTCGGTCGAGGACTGGCAGTGGATGTACGACGCGAATGTGCTGTCGACGCAGCGGCTCGTGGCGGGCATCCTGCCACTGCTGCGCGAGGCTGCGGCGCAGAGCGGTCACGCCGATATGGTCTTCGTCACCTCGACCGCCGCACAGATCGGCTACCCGGGCGGTGGCGGCTACAACGCGGCGAAGGCCGCGGAGTCCATGCTCGTCAAGGTGCTGCGTCAGGAGCTGAACGGGGAGCCGATCCGCGTCGTCGAGATCGCACCCGGCATGGTGCACACCGAGGAGTTCACCCTGAACCGCCTCGGCGGCGACCGCGTGGCTGCTGAGGCGGTGTACGCGGGCGTCGAGGAGCCGCTGCTCGCGCAGGACGTCGCCGATGTGATCGCCTTCGCGCTGGACGCTCCCCGGCGCGTGAATCTCGATCTCGTGACCATGCGACCGGTGGCGCAGTCGGCGCAGCACATGCTCGCCCGCGGGCCGCTGCAGGTGCGCACCGACGTCGACTGATGGCGCAGACTCTCGCTCAGCTCGCGGACGCCGGGCAGCTCGACCGCGGCTGGGCGGCGGCGCTGGAACCCGTGCAGCCGCTGATCTCGGAGCTGGGCGAACGCCTGCGCGCCGAGAACGCCGCCGGGCGCGGCTATCTGCCGGCGGGAGCGAACGTGCTGCGCGCCTTCCAGCGCCCTCTCTCCGAGGTGCGGGTGCTGATCACCGGTCAGGATCCGTATC
This sequence comes from Microbacterium suwonense, assembly GCF_030296555.1. Lineage (NCBI taxonomy): Bacteria > Bacillati > Actinomycetota > Actinomycetes > Micrococcales > Microbacteriaceae > Microbacterium > Microbacterium suwonense. Next base: position 1,223,001 of record NZ_AP027728.1, on the reverse strand, counting down.
CGACGCCAGGGCATCCGATCGGGCTGTCCTTCGCCGTCGACCGCGCCGTACGCCCCCTGCCGCGCAGCCTCGGGAACATCTACAAGGAGCGCCAGACCGATCTCGGCATCCCACCGGCGCCGCATGGTGACCTCACCGCGTGGAGCGACCAGGGCGTGCTGCTGCTGAACAGGGTGCTGACCGTGCGCCCCGGTGCTCCGGCATCTCACCGCGGCTGGGGGTGGGAGAAGGTCACCGAGCTCGCGATCCGCGCTCTCATCGCCCGGGAGAAGCCGCTGGTGGCGATCCTGTGGGGAGCGGATGCCCGGAGTCTGAAGCCCCTGCTCGGGAGCACTCCGGTGATCGAGTCCCCGCATCCGTCCCCGCTGTCGGCGAGCCGGGGCTTCTTCGGCTCCCGGCCGTTCTCACGTGCGAACGCACTGCTCGAGTCGATGGGGGCGCAGCCCATCGACTGGCGCGTCGACGGCGAGGCCTGACCGCTTCCGCGCACGGATACGGAGCCGGATCACCGAGGCGGGGGAGCGCTGGGGATGACGGGGATCGCCGCGAGCAGATGCTTCGTGTACTCCTCGGAGGGGCGCTGCAGCACGGCATCCGTCGGCCCTCGCTCGACGATGCGACCGTCCTTCATCACCGCGACGGCGTCGGAGAGGTTCTGCACCACGCCGATGTCATGCGACACCATGATCAGGGTGAGGCCTTCCTCGCGGCGCAGCCGCTCCAGCAGTTCGAGGATCTGCGCGCGGACGGTGACATCCAGGGCCGACAGCGGCTCGTCGCCGACGAGGATGCGCGGCCGGTGCGCGATCGCCCTGGCGAGGGCGACGCGCTGGCGCTGACCGCCGGAGAACTCGTGCGGATGCCGATCGGCCATGTCGGCCTCGAGGCCCACCTGCGCGAGCACCTCCCGCACCCGGGCGCGGCGGTCTCCGGGCACGTCCAGCGCCCACAGCGGCTCGGCGACGATCTGCCCGACGCTCATGCGCGGGTCGAGCGACGCGTACGGATCCTGGAAGACCAGGCCGGTCTGCCGGCGCAGCCAGTGCAGGGAGCGAGCGGATGCCGTGGCATCCACCGTCCTGCCGTCCACGAGCACCTCTCCGGTGGTCGGCCGGTCCAGACCCAGCAGCAGCCGCACGAGTGTCGACTTGCCCGAGCCGGACTCCCCGATGATGCCGAGCGAGGAACCCTCCTCCACGGTCAGGTCGGTCGGCTGCAGTGCCGTGCTGGTGCGGCGGCGCTCGAACAGCGTGCGCCGGGGGATCGGGAAGGTGCGGCTGAGGTTCGATGCCTCGATGAGGCTCATGACGCCCCTCCGTCCGGTGCGGCGTCCGGATGCCACAGAGTGGCCGTCGCGTCGCGCAGCAGCGCCTGTGTGACCGGGGACGACGGGGTGCTCAGCAGAGTGGACACCGGCGCCTGCTCGACGACCCGGCCGTGCTCGAGCACCACCGCATGCGTGGCGACCTGCGACAGCACGGCGAGATCGTGCGTGATGAACACCAGGGCCATGCCGTGCTCCGAGGTCAGCGAGAGCAGCAGCTCCAGCACCTCGGCTTGGATGGTGACGTCGAGCGCCGTAGTGGGCTCGTCGGTGATCAGCAGTCGTGGACGGCCGGCGAGCGCCATCGCGAGTGCCACACGCTGACGCTGACCGCCGGAGAGCTGGTGCGGGTAGCGGTCGATGAGGCCCTCCGCGCCGGGCAACCGGACGCGGGTGGCCTCGGCGATCGCCCGTTCGCGTGCCTCGCGGCGGCCGATGCGTTCGTGGATGCGCACCGACTCGGCGATCTGCCTGCCGACCGTGCGGATCGGGTTCAGTGCGGTGCGCGGCTCCTGGAACACCATCCCGATGTCGTCGCCGCGCAGCTTCGCCAGGTCCCGATCCGGCATCCCGATCAGCTCGACGCCGTCCCAGCGGATGCTGCCGCTGGCCGTCGCGCCTTCGGGCAGCAGTCCCAGCACGGCCAGCGCGGTCAGCGACTTGCCCGACCCCGACTCGCCGATCAGGCCGAAGCGCTCGCCGTCGGTGACCGCGAACGAGACCCCGTCGACCACTCGGCGGCCGGCGATCTCGACGACCAGGTCCTGCACTTCCAGGCTCATGCGACCACCGACCCCTCTCCGGCCAGCGTCAGTCGTTCAGCCGCTCCGTTCCGGGACAGCGTCGGGTCGGTCGCCTCGCGCAGGGCGTCGCCCAGCAGGTTCAGGCCGAGCACGGTGATGGTGATCGCCAGCCCCGGCCAGACCACGGTCAGCGGATGCACTCCGATGTAGCGCTGCAGATCGGCCAGCAGCGTGCCCCAGGAGGCCTCGGTGAGCGTCGCGCCGAAGCCGAGGTACGACAGTCCCGCCTCGGCGAGCACCGCGACGGCCATCGACCAGGACAGCTGCACGATGAACACCGGTGCGACGTTCGGCAGCAGGTGCCGCACGAGGTTCTGCCAGGTGGTCAGGCCGCTCGCGCGACCGGCCAGCACGAAGTCGCTCTGCTGCACGCGGCGCAGCTCCGGACGGGTGACGCGGGCGATGCTGACGCCGAATCCGATGCCCACCGACACGGCCACCACCCAGAGGGATCCGCCCCAGACCGCGGAGATCATCATGGCGATCATGAGGACGGGGAAGGCGATCAGGATGTCGACGAGCACCGCCACCGTCTCGCGGATCCAGCGCGCCGTGAGCGCTCCGAGAGCCGCCAGTGCGACACCGACGACGGTAGCGACCACACCGGCTCCGGCTGCGACGAACAGCGTCGTGCGCGCCCCAGCCATCACGAGGCTGAGGATGTCGCGCCCGGTGCCGTCGGTGCCCAGCAGATGCGGCCAGCCGGGCTCGGCCCAGCGGCCGCGGATGTCGGAGAGCATCGGATCGAACGGCGTCCAGAACGCCGATACCAGCGCGACCACGACGATCAGCAGCACGACGACGGCACCGAACAGTCCGGTGCGGGAGGAGAGCAGAGTGCGCAGCCAGCGGGGCATCAGTCCGCCTCCTGCCGCTGCCGGGGGTCGATGGCGTGGTGCACCAGATCGACGAGGAAGCCGATCACCAGCACGAAGCCGGTCAGCACCAGCAGCTCGCTCTGCACCTTGACCAGATCACGTGTGCCGACGTCGGCGACGAGCATCCGTCCGATGCCGGGGAGGGTGAACAGCTGTTCGACCACCACGGATCCGACGATGATGCCGGCCACCTGCACGCCCAGCACCGTCACGATCGACAGCCCGACGGCGGGGATGCCGTGCCGCACCAGCGCCTGACGACGGGTGAGTCCCTTCGCGGCCGCCGTGCGCACGAAATCCTGCCCTGCTGCCTGCAGGGTCGCGCTGCGCACGAAGCGCATCAGCATCGCGCCCTCGACGATGCCGATCGTCATCGCGGGCAGCAGCAGCGACTCGAAGGCCTTCGCAGGGGTGGACCAGCCCGTGCGGGGAAAACCCTGAGCAGGCAGCCAGCCCAGCCAATGCGCGAAGACGACCACGAGCATCATCCCGGCCCAGATCACCGGGATGGCGGCGACCGCCTGTGCCCCCACGCTCATCGCGGTGCCGCCGGCACGTCCGCGCAGCAGGGCGGAGAGGATGCCGAAGGGCGCGGCGATCAGCATCGCGATCGTCATGGACATCAGCGCCAGCGGCCAGGTCACCCTGGCCTTCTCGACCAACTCGGCCCCGACCGATGCCCCGCTGAGCTGCGAGGTGCCCAGATCGCCGTGCAGGATCCCGCCGATCCAGTCGGTGTACTGCGTGAGCAGCGGCTTGTCCAGGCCGAGCGCCCGCCGGATCGCCTCGACCTGCTCGGGGCCCGCCTGGGTGCCTGCGATCAGCTGCGCGACGTCGCCGGGGAGCACCCGCAGGGTGAAGAAGATGATCGCGCTCGACACCAGGAGTCCTGCGATCAGCAGGACCCCTCGTGTGAGCGCGTAGCGGAGCACCGCTCAGCCGGCGGTCTTGGTGATGCCCGCGAGGTCGATGCGCGAGTTGATCGAGTCCTTCGGGAAGCCGGAGACGCCCGGAGTGAGTGCCGTCAGCGTCGCGCCGTTGTACAGCCAGTCGGCCGCGTCGTCCTCGGAGACGATCCGGGCGGCCTTCTTCAGCAGTTCTGCGGACGCGTCGGGGTCGAGCTCGGCCTGCGACTGGGCGTACAGCTCCTGCACCTTCGGGTTGTCGTAGCCGAAGTAGTAGTCGGGGTTCGCCCAGTTGCCGAAGTCGCGGGGCTCGACGTGCAGCACGAAGCTCAGCTGATAGTCGTGGTGCTTGTAGACGTCCTCGAGCCACGTGGCGAACTCCACGCGGTCGACCTCGAGCGAGACACCGACCTTCGCGAAGTCGGAGACGAGCACCTGCGCCACAGTGGTTCCGTAGAACGAGGGGATCGTCAGGGTGAGATCGAGCTCCTCGACGCCGGCCTCATTGAGCAGGGCCTTGGCCTCGTCCGGGTCGTACGGGGCGACGTCCGACAGATCCTCATAGCCGGGGTCGAGCTCGGGGATGGGCCCGTACAGCGTCTCGCCGGCGCCGACCGCCTCGACGAGCGCTTCGTGGTCGATCGCCAGCCGAAGCGCCTTGCGCACGCGCTGATCGTCGAGTGGTGCACGGACGTTGTTGAACGCGAGGGTCGCCTTGTCGGTGGTGCGGCCCGTGGTGATCGTGAACTGCCCGCTGTCCTCCAGCTGCGATACCAGGTTCGGATCCACGGCGGTCAGCACATCGACGCTGCCATCGAGCGCAGCGTTCACGCCGGCGGTGAAGTCGGGGATGTACTGGAAGACCACCTGTGCGAGGCCCGCCTTCTGCCCCCAGTAGTCGTCGTAGCGGGCGAAGGTGATCGCGCTGCCCTTGGACCAGCGCTGCAGGGTGAAGGGGCCGGTGCCGTTCTCGGCGGTCTTCAGGTCGGTCTCGTCACCGGTCTTGAACACGAGCCCCGCGGGGCCGGTCAGGGCGAACAGGAAGTTCTGATCGGGCGAGGCGAGTGTGATCTCGACGGTCTTCTCGTCGGGGGCGGTGATCGACTCGACGCCGGCGAACTCGGTGTTGCCCTGCACTGCGGCATCCGTCTTCACCGCCTCGTATGACGACACCACGTCGGCGGAGGTCAGTGCGCTGCCGTCGTGGAAGGTGATGCCCTCGTTGAGGGTGAAGGTGTAGGTGAGTCCGTCCGGGGAGATCTCGTGAGAGCTGGCCAGGCGGTCCTCGATCTGGTTGTCCTGCGTGCGGGTGACCAGGCCCTCATAGATATTGTCGACGAGGATCTGCTCGAGTGCCGCGCCGCTGGTGTGACGGATGTCGAGGTTGGTGGGCTCGAGCACCAAGCCGACAGTGAGCTCGGCGTTCGGGTCGGCCTTTCCCGTCGGGGTGGGCGTGGTCGACTCGGTCGCACCGCCGCAGGCTGTGAGGACGAGAGCTCCGATGGCGAGTATGCCGACTGCGGTCAGGCGGGCTGATCGGCGGGGAGTGCGGAAGCGAGACAAGATGTGTCCTCTCGGGAATAGGTGCGGTGAGTCGGGACGGTGCTGCAGATCGGGCGCAGGCCGGGTCAGTGGGAACGGGTGAGGGCGTCGGATGCTGCAGACGCGACGGATGCGGGATCGGTCTCCTGCACGTTGTGGCCGGCATCGACCGTGATGACGGTGGCCGAGGGGAGCCGACGGGTGAATTCGGCGACGTCGGCGTCCTGCAGGAACCCGTGCGAGCCGCGCAGGAGGGTGACTGGTACGGTGACGGCGGCGAGGTCGATCCAGGGGTCGCGTCCCTCCGATGCGCGGTTCTGCGCGTTGAGGGCGTCGAAGGCATGGCCGATGATCTGCGCGAAGTGATGCTTCCACTCGACCCGGCCGTCTGCGCGTACTCGGGTGTTGAAGAAGACTCCGCGTTCGGTGTCGGCGCGCGTGCCGCCGAAGCCGAAGCTCTCGGCCCGGTCGACCGCCTCATCGCGGGAGGCGAAGTCGGTGACCTGGTAGAACTCGCGCAGCACCGCGGGGGCGGCGTCGGTGTCGAGCCCGGGGACGACGTCGACCAGGATGAGCTCGCGGATCAGCTCCGGATGCCTGGCCGCGACCACCGCAGCAGCGAGACCCCCAGCGAATGCCCGACGAGCACCTGCGGGGCGCTGGTCCACTCCGTGATCGCAGCGATGACATCAGCGGCGAGCGCCGCAGGGGAGTAGTCCAGATCGTCGCGCCAGCTGGAGTCGCCGTGGCCGGCCAGGTCGATCGCAAGAGCGGGTCGGTTCAGCAGCAGCTGGACGGTGTCCCAGGTGTGCGCGTTCAGGCCGGCGCCGTGTACGAGCGTGACCTCTGGCGCGCCCTCACCGAATCGCAGCGCGCTGAGCGTGCGCCCGTCCGCCAGCGGGAGTGAGATGCGTCGAGCCGGAGGTGCGGTGGTGCCGAGCGTGTCGGCCTGCGCCGGCAGGTAGCGGAACTCGCTGGTGTCTTGTGCCACGGCCATATTCTGCTATCGGATGCCGTTCACAGGAAATGCGACAGCAGATCGAAAAGTAATATATGAAGTATTGTGCGCAATATGCGTCCAGCTGTGGCGATTGGATTGACAATCTGCATTCGGGTGCGTTCCAGGTGTCCGGCGCTTCTCGCCTAGGCTGGAATGGTGACGGTCATTCGCGTTCCCGGTGTCGACAACCTGCGGGACGTCGGCGGAATTCCCGTCGGTGCGGCCCGCGTGCGCCCTGGTGTGCTGCTGCGTTCCGGGAAACTGGCGGGGCTGACCCCTGCGGGCCGGGCGATGCTGTCCGAGCGCGTGCGCCGGGTCGTCGATCTGCGCGACGATGCCGAAGTCGAAGCCGAGCCGTCGGTGCTGCGCTCGGTGCCCATCACCCGCGTACCGCTGTTCCTCGGTTCGGTGGGCTCTTTCTTCGAGCAGAACATGGATCTGGCCGCCATGTATCGTCACCTTGTCGATGAATCGGCCCGGCGCCTGGTCGAGGCGGTGCGAGTGATCGCCGCGGGTGAGCCGACGCTCGTGCACTGCACGGTCGGGAAGGATCGCACAGGGGTGACCGTGGCACTCGCTCTGAGCGCGGTGGGCGCCGATCGCGATGCAGTGGTCGCCGACTACGCATTCACCGCATCTCAGCTTCCCGTAGAGCGAAATCGGGCCGTGGTCGAGTACTTCCGCACCCACCTCACGGATGCGCGCAACGCGATCCAGCTGGCGACCGAGTCGCCCGCCCCGGTGATGGCGGCCCTACTGGCGGGTATCGATGAACGGTACGGGTCGGTCGCCGACTACCTGCAGAGCGCGGGTCTGACGGATGCCGAACTGGCGGCGCTGCACGACGCTTTGATCGACTGAGCAGACGCCCTCTCGTCGAAGGAGTCTCGTGATGAAGGTTAGGCAACCCTTCATCCGGTGTTAGCATGGACAGATCATGAGCACCGTTGAGACGACCGCACGCGCAAGCACCCGCGCTGCGCGCAGGGCATCCCGTCGTCCTCAGGTGCAGCACCTCATCACCGCCGACGAGCACTCCCTCGCCGAGCTGGAGGTCGTGCTCGCGACGCTGCCGCTGTGCGCGGTCGGCCGCGTGTTCATCGAGGTTCCCGAGGTGGACGACATCAGCATCGTGACAGCTCCGCCGCGGATGACGGTCACCTGGCTGCCGCGCACGCGCCGGGGTGGCATCCGCCGCGCGACAGGCGAGGTGCTGACCCGTGCCGCGACGGCCTGGGCGGACGAGATGCTGTGTGACGACTCCGAGAGCGCACTGCGCACAGAGGCGACGCTGCTGGGCGGCTTTCTGAGCACTGCAGATCTCGTCGAGCACCTCACGCAGCAGTGCGGTGTCGAGGCGAGTGCGATCCATGCCCCCACACGCTACGGGCTGCCGGTCTTCTGACCACGTGAGCGCGGGATCCGAGCGCTACCTGCGGGAGCGGCGCACGTAGCCGCCGTCTTCCAAACCAGCCTCGATCTCGAACCGGTTGTGCAGCGCATTCCGACCGGCGAACAGATACAGCACCGGCAGGAGAAAGCCGTACCGCAGCCACTGCTGCTTGTGCACGGCCTCATGGCGCAGCACCGCGTCTGAGGGGTCGGCGTCACCGGTCAGATAGCAACCGCCCACGCACACGCCACCGCGCCGGTAGGCCCAGTTCGGCAGGCCGCGGAACACCCACAGGCCGTTCCGGCGCTCCACCCGGCGCGTGCTCCACAGCAGGCCCCACACCCAGCCGACCGAGGTGCCCCACCAATAGCCGATGCGACTGATCGGGGAGCGCAGCAGGAATGATGGGATGCGGCGATCGAAGCGTCGGCCCTGTTCCAGTACCCGTTCGGCCTCCGCGCGCCAGTCGCCGCTCACGCGACAGCACCGATCAGACGCAGGATGGTGCCCATGTCCTGCACGGCATCGGCAGGGCTGCGCGGCGCGAAGCCGGCGATGGTCGCACCAGCGAGGGCGTCGTCGCCCGAACCGCCTTGATCGCGGCAGCGAGAGCTGCGGCCCCGATGCCGAACGGCTCCGCATCGGAGACACCCTCGAACTCCGGGGGATCGATCACATCCACGTCGATGTGCACCCACACGCGGGAGGCGCCCGTGGCACGGATCGCTGCGGCGACCGCATCCGGGTTCTGCGCGTCATCGGCGGTGAGCGAGCTGACCGACTCCAGCCGGGACTGCTCTCCCTCATCGATGCTGCGGGCCCCCAGCAGCACGATCCGCTCAGCGGGAATGCCGGGATTCAGCGCGAGCTGCGGTTCCCCCTCGCCGAGGATCGCACTCAGAGACATCCCCGAGAACGCACCCGACGGTGAGGACGAAGGGACGTTCACGTCGGGATGCGCGTCGCACCACAGCACCGCGAGATCGGCGGTGTCGAGGGTCGACAGGGCGAACACGCTGACGCTGCAGTCGCCGCCGACGATCACGGTCTGCTCCTCGGCATCCGTCATGGTCTCGGCGATCAGGTCGCGCACGCGCAGCAGCGAGCTGAGCCGGCGCACTCCGGTGCCGAGTGAGTCGCCCGCCTCCATGGGGACGTCGAGAACCGTGGTGTCCCTGCTCGGCAGGTCGCCGGAGATGGACATCGCGCCATCGACGAGCAGCATCGCACGCGCGGCGGGAGAGCCCTGCCACTGCGGCACGATCAGGAAACGGGTCATGGTCTCTCCGGGAGGAGGGGAGGGTGGATGCCGTGGAGGTGCGGCATCCACCCATCCGATCACTCGGATTCGAGGGCGGCCTGCGGCTTGCCGGCCTTGAGCTCGGCGAGGCGCGCCTCGACCTCGGTCAGCTCGCCGAGATCCTCGAGGCTCTCGAACTGCGCGTCGAGCGACGATGCGGCGATCTCGGCCTTGCCCTGGGCCAGTGCCTCCTGGCGGCGGATCTTGTCTTCGAATCGGCCCAGCTCGCTGGTCGGGTCGAGCACGTTGATCGAGCCGATGGCATCCTGCACCTTGTTCTGCGCCTCGGCGACCTTGGCGCGCGCCAGCAGCTCGCTGCGCTTGGTCTTGAGCTCGCCGAGCTTGTCCTTCATGCCGTTCAGGCCGCTCTTGAGCTTGTCGACGATCTCGGTCTGCGAGGCGATCTGCGGCTCGGACGCGCGGGCTTCGCGCTCGGAGCTGATCTGGCGCTGCAGCGCGATCTTGGCGAGGCTGTCGAACTTGTCGGCGTCGGCGGTGCTGCCGCTCGCGCGCAGCTCATCGGCCTTGCGGCTGGCGGCGAGTGCCTTGTTGCCCCACTCTGTGGCGGACTGCACGTCCTCCTCGTGGTCGCGCTCCAGCAGACGCAGGTTGCCGATGGTCTCCGCGATCGCGGACTCGGCGTCGGCGATGTTGTTGGTGTAATCGCGCACGAGCTGGTCGATCATCTTCTGCGGATCCTCAGCCTGGTCGAGGAGCGAGTTGATGTTCGCACGGACGAGTGTGGAGATGCGTCCGAAGATGGATTCCTTGGCCATTTGTGATTCCTTTTCTTATCGGATGGTTGTCTTGCCGTCTATGAGTGCTGTGTGGCCCGGGGGAGTTCGTGTGGACTGATCCTCAGAAGTGGCCGCCGCTTGTTCCGGAGTGGCCGCCCCCGCCTCCGCCGAAGCCGCCTACGGAGAAGCCTCCGCCTCCGCTCCCGCCGAAGAAGCCGCCGCTGCTGCCGCTGCTGCTGTGGCCTCCCCGAAGAGTCCGCCTCCTCCTCCGCTCCAGCCGCCGCCACCCCAGGTGCTGCTGCGGTGACTGCCGGCCTGGCCGATGAGGATGCCGCCGAGGAATGCACCGAGGCTGTCGTCACCGCCTCCGCCTCCCCAGTCCCCGTAGTCGCCCTGCGCGAGGCGCAGCGACTCGGCGGCGAGACGGTCGGCGCGCTGAGCGAGCGACAATGCCTGCACGGGGTCGGACTGTGCGAGATGACGAGCCTGATCCAGTGATCTCCGCGCTTCGGCGAGGCGGGTGCGCGCGGTGGCGAACACGGAGCCGCGTCGATTCAGGATGTAGCTCTCTGCCGAGGACACCTGCACGCTGGCACGCTGCAGCGCGTTGGCCAGCATGGTCGCGGCACGCTGGATCTTCGCCTGCTCTTCGCGGACGTGCGCAATCGCGCTGTCGATGGCGGTGTTCGCCGCTTCGAGCACGCGGAGGGCTTCGACGGGATTGCGGCCGGATGAGCCGAGCTGGCTCTGCGCCAGTTGGATGCCCTGCTCTGTGCCCGCGATCGCGTGAGCGGCCAGACCCTGCGTATCGGGCAGTCCTCGCGCGGTCTGCAGATCGGCGTTGAGGTCGGCGATCAGCGCCTCGGCGCGGTCGTCGGCGTCTTCGAGATCATGCTGCAGCTGCTCGACGGCGTCTTCCAGCTGCGTGGCCTGCTGTACGGCACCCTCTGCGGCCCGCACGGCGACGGCCACATCTCCCGTCTGACCTGAGGCGAGAGCCTGTTCGGCCGACTGGATCTGAGCGTCGGTGAACGACATGCGGGAGCGGGCCTGCGCGGTGTTGTCGGACACCGCCGAGAATGCGGCGGAGGCGTATGTCGAGGCGAGGGACTCGAGGATCCGATCTGCGCGATCGATCTCGGCGCCAGCGGCTTCTCGCTGCCGCCGCACGTTCTCCAGCGCTGCGGGTGCGTTCTGCTCGAGCTGACGCAGCTCGTCGAAGTCGGCCTTGCGCTGCTCGAGCACCTGGGTGGACTCGGAGCACATTTGCAGGATGCGCTCATACCACTCCTGCTTCTGCTTATCGGTGTCGGGGATCTCGTCGTCGAGCTTCTGCTGCAGCGAGAATGCCTCATCGAGGTTCTTGCGCGATGTCTCCAGGGCTGTGACGAAATCGCCGATGACATCATCGCCGAACTGCGCGCGGGCGTACTCCATCTCCTGTTCGCTGGTGCGCACGAGATCGTCGGTGCGCACCAGTGCGATGCTGGCCTGCTGCGCGAGCTCGGCCAGCGCGGCTTGGCGCCTGGCCTTCTCGGCGGCCCGCTTGCGTGCACGACGAACCAGAAGCACGACGACGATGGCAAGGACGATGAGCGCGACGATGATCGCAGCGACCGTCCAGCCCTGGGCGGCGCGCGCGGGTGCATCCACGCGAATGTCATGGATCTCGGTTGCAGCCGCGTCGATCGCCGCGGCCCAATCGTGCTGGCGCAGGGAGGGCAGCATCGCATCGGTGACCTGCGAGCGCTGCGTCACGGAGATCGGGCCTCCGCTGGAGGGCCCGGCCATCGCGAAGGATCCCTGGTCCGTCGCGATCCCGATCAGGTACTGACGGTCGTTGAAGTTGTTGCCGTTCGCGGTACGGCTGACCCAATCAACATCGTTGGCGGCGTCCGTGAACGTGGGGACGAAGGCGACGTAGAGGTCGACGCCCGTGTCGCGTGAGAGCTGGGAGAGGCGATCGTCCGCAGCGGACTTCTGTGCCGCTGTGAGGACTCCGCTGACATCGGTGATGCGCGTGCCGCTGTCGAGCGGCCCCGGCGCGGTCGCGGACGCCGCGCTGAGTGAGAACCCGCCCAGAATCGTGCCGAGCAGCAGCGCGGCCAGCATCAGCCACCGATTTCGCATAGTGATCCCTCCGACCGGCAGCCGCGCCCCCATGGAACGAGTCTATGCACTGCGGCCGACACGCGACAGCATCCGGGGCGAGTTCGCCGTTCGCTCGTCGCGGACCCGCATACCCTGGAGGGCATGGACGACAGGTACGGCGGCGATGTGCTCGCGGCGGGATGGCGGGAGCGCGGATTCGCGAAGGCGAGCGATGTGCCGGCGGTGAAGGATCTCGTCGTCGAGGTCGCCGACGACGGGTACTGCGGGGCGGTGACCCGTGTCGAGGCGGGTCTGGTCGAGCTGGAGGACTGGAAGGGACGTCGGCGCAGCTTTCCTCTGGGCGGCGGGTTCCTCATCGAGGGCAAGCCTGTGCGTCTCACGTTGCCGGCCGCGAAGCAGCAAGGCACCCGACGCACGGCCTCCGGATCCTTCGTCGCATCCGACGATCGCGCCAAGATCGCGCTGCCCAGCCGCATCCTCGTTGAAGGCAGGCACGATGCCGAGCTGGTGGAGAAGGTCTGGGGCGCCGATCTGCGTGTGGAGGGCGTGGTGGTCGAGTACCTGCAGGGCATCGACCTGCTCGATGGGCTGCTCGCCGAGCAGCCGCCCAGCCCGAAGCGCCGCTACGGCGTGCTCGTCGACCACCTGGTGCCCGGGTCGAAGGAGACCCGGATGGTGGAGCAGATCCTGCGCGGGCCGCACGGGAAGCACCTCAAGATCGTCGGGCATCCGTACATCGACGTCTGGCAGTGCGTCACGCCGGCGGCGATGGGCATCCGCGCCTGGCCGCAGATCCCGCGCGGCACGGACTGGAAGACCGGCATCTGCCGGGCCTTCGGCTGGCCGGCCGAAGACCAGGCCGACATCGCGCACGCGTGGCAGCGCATCCTGTCGCGGGTGACGACGTTCCGTGATCTGGAGCCTGCGCTGCTGGGCCGGGTCGAGGAACTCATCGACTTCGTGACCGAGCCGACGTCGTGAGCGGCCGTTCGCGTGGCCCTGCCTCGGATGAACGGCCCCGGTACCCTGGAGGGATGCCAGAACCACGCGTCTTTCGTGACGAGCCGGTGTCGTTCGTGCGCCGCAGTGGCCGGATGTCTGAGGGGCAGGAGAGGGCGTTCGAGGAGCTGTCCTCGTTCTATCTGATCGATGTTCCGCGGGGCATCGCCACGACATCCGTGCATCCTGACGCCCGACTCGACGTGGCAGCGGCATACGGCCGAAGCGCACCGCTGATCGTCGAGGTCGGCTCCGGGCAGGGGCATGCGATCGTATCGGCGGCATCCGCCCGTCCTGATGTCGACTTCCTCGCCGTCGAGGTGTTCCGTGCCGGCCTCGCGCGCACGATGCTCGACGCCGACAACGCCGGCGTGCGCAACCTGCGCCTGGTCGAGGCGAACGCACCGGAGGTGCTCTCGCCGTACCTGCCCGAGGGAGCCGCCTCGGAGGTGTGGATCTTCTTCTCCGATCCGTGGCACAAGAAGCGTCACGTCAAGCGGCGGCTGATCCGCGCAGGTTTCCCCGCCACGGCGGCGCACGCGCTGTCCGACGGGGGACTGCTGCGGCTCGCCACCGACTGGGAGGACTACGCGCTGCAGATGCGCGAGGTGCTCGACGATGCGCCCGAGTTCGAGCGGGCCTTCGACGGGGAATGGGCCGAGCGCTTCGACGGCCGGGTGATGACCGCGTTCGAGCGCAAGGGCATCGCGAAGGGACGCGAGATCCGCGACCTCACCTACCGCCGGGTTCCGCGGGGTGACCTCTGCCGCCTGGCGACGGCTGGCGCCCGCCCTGCTCGTATGCCTGGCGGCGCCGTCGTTCTTCGTGCTCGGTTGGACGTGGGCCGGCTGGGTGCTGATCGCCGCAGGCGTCGGCGTGGCGGCCCTGATCGAGCGAGGGACACCGAGAACGGTCACCGTGTCGGCGGGGCAACGGCCCACCTGGGACATTGGGGAGAGGCGCCTTCCCTCGCTCACGCGCGATCTGGCGCTGATCGCGGCGGGGATGCTGATCGTGCACGCCATCTCGCTGGAGGCACAGCTCGACAACGCCGCGATGCTGCGCTTCACCCTCGCACTCGGGGAGCGGTGCTCGTGCCGTATGTCGTCTCGCGGTATGTCTTCCGCGACCGGGCGGTCTCGTTCCCGTGGCGTGTGCACCGTCGCTGGAATCGGTGGCAGTGGGGGTGGCTCGCGGCGGTGCTGGTGCTCGGCTGGTTGATCCTGCCGTTCTACTTCATCACCAGCGGCGTCTATCAGAATTGGCCCGTCGTCGATTCTCCCGAGCTCATCGCGCGGCTGTTCGTGGGCGTCGGTGCCGTCGGCATCTGGGATGAGCTGTTCTTCATCTGCACGGTCTTCGCCCTGCTGCGCAGACACCTTCCCGACATGGCGGCCAACGCTCTGCAGGCGATCGTGTTCGTGTCATTCCTGTGGGAGCTCGGCTACCGTGCCTGGGGTCCGGTGCTCACCATCCCGTTCGCGCTGCTGCAGGGCTGGATCTTTCTGCGTACGCACTCGCTGGCCTACGTCGTCACTGTGCACCTGCTCTTCGACGCCGTCGTGTTCGCCGTGCTCGTGCACGCGCACAACCCCGGGCTGCTGCCGGTGTTCCTGATCTGAGGGCTTCCTCGCGCTGGTCGCGGTGGAGGAGAATCGACGGATGCTGATCGCAGGCCTCATCCTCGCGGCCCTCGCCGCCGCCTTCCACGTGTTCATCTTCGTCCTGGAATCACTGCGCTGGACGCAACCCGCCACACGCCGGCTCTTCGGTGTGCGCAGCGAGGCGGATGCCGAGACGATGCGACAGCTCGCGTTCAACCAGGGCTTCTACAACCTGTTCCTGGCGCTCACTGTATTCCTCGGCGTGGTGCTGGTCGTCGCCGGCTCGCAGACCGTGGGAGTCACGCTCGCTCTGGCCGGAACGGGCATGATGCTGGCCGCAGCGCTGGTGCTGGTGCTGGCCGATCGATCGAAGCTGCGCGCCTCGGCGATGCAGGGCGCCCTGCCGCTGCTCGCGGTGGTGGCACTGGCGGTCGGAATCGGGTGACCTCTACGGTCTGCGGTGACGTCGGATGCACCGCGCGCGACTGATAGGATCGATGGGTTCGCCTCCGTAGCTCAGTGGATAGAGCGCCGGTTTCCGGTACCGTAGGTCGCAGGTTCGACTCCTGTCGGGGGCACGTTTGACGGCTCGGTCTCTTCGGAGGCCGGGCCGTTTTCGTCGGGCGGCTGCCGCTGATCACCGTTTCTATCGTGGGGAGCCGGCGTGTTCGGTGCGGGGCGCGGCCTGGCGCTGCTCCACCTGAGCCAACCACGCCTTCGAATCGATACGACGGCACAGGGCGGCGGCAGCCTGCAGATGTCTGTCGGCGACGTCGTGCTGCCCGCGCAGCCGAGCCAGCACACCCAGGTGCAGATCGACCGGCCCGGCGCCGATCGTGGCATTGGTGGCGACCATGCCGCTGAACGGGAGCAGCAGCCGGTACAGGGCGGCCGCGGCGTCGGCGCGGCCGAGCGCCTCGCAGGTCATGGCGAAGTAGTGCAGGCCGTTCAGCCAGAGCATGTCACGCGGGATCCGCGCGAAATCGTCGGCGGCGAACTCGTCAAGAAGGGCTGCGGACTCATCCTGGTATCCGGTGCGCGCCAGCGTGAGCGCCATCGCGGCCTTCCACGACGGCACGTGATCGGCGACCGTGCCGACCTGATCGCGAACGTGCGCGATGATCTCGTTCAGCCTTCCCTGCAGCATCCTCACGGTGAAGAGCTGGCCTGCGAACCAGGTGAGCGCATCCGCCTGACCCGTGCGGTCGCCCAACTGGAAGGTCTCGGTCATGAGCGCTTCGCCTCTGTCGAACCGCCCGCGTGTGATCTCGCGCATCGCCTGCCAGCCGCGCACGAGCCACATCCGATTCGCATCGTCGAGCGTCTCGGCCAGCTGCGCGGCCTCGTGGAGATAGCGATCGGCGAGAGAGAACTCGCCGAGGCGCATGCTGGACTGTGCCAGCCCCAGCGCCGCAGACAGGCGCATCTTGGGACTGCCGTGCTTGTTGGAGAGTGCCAGGAGGCGCTCGTTGACCCGCAGGCACTCGGTCGGTGAGCCGAACGAGGCATACAGCACGGCGTAACGGTGCGAGAGCACGGAGCCGAGCACGTGGTCGTCACCGGTGCGCTCCGCCAGTTCCAGCGCCCGCTCGGCGGCTTCGAGAACCGAGGGCCGCGCAGCCGTGTCGCGCGTATTCTCCAGTGCCCAGGCGATGAGCAGCTGCGCACGTGCGGCTTCGTCCTGCTCCGGGCATTGCGCCAGCGCGGCTTCGATATGAGCGACGCGCTCGTGGTCCACAGCGATGGTATTGGACCACCAACCGCGATTGTTGGCGATCACCGCACGAGTCAGACGCGCCGAGTCCCCGAGGGAGATGGCGAGGCGTGACGCCTCCAGCAGCGTCTCCCGGTATTCGGGTCGGGCCGAGCGGAGCTGCGTTTGCCCGAGCGCGGTCAGCACATCGCAGCGCAGTGGGTCCTCCTGGTCCGGCCCCAGCAGCGTCAGCGCTTCCGCCAACTGATCCCGAGCTGCTGCGAGCGCACCTCGTGCTGCCGCCTCCCGACCGGCGAGGAGCAGGTGCTCGGCGGTTCGGATCGCCGCATCGGCCAGGTCGGAATGCCGGTAGTGATGTGCGAGGGATTCGTGCTTCTTCAGCACATCATCCGTGTTCTCCGCCGCAATCGATTCGGCGACATGGCGATGTAGCCGCGCGCGCTCGACCACCGGGAGCGACTCGTACAGCACGGTGCGCACGACATCGTGGCTGAACCAGAAGCGATAGGCGTCCGTCGGTGTCGTCTCGATCAGTCGGCCGTCCTGCGCAGCCTGCAGATCCGCCTCAGTCTGTGCGGGGCTCAGATCGCACAGTGCCGCGACGGATGCCAGTTCGAAGCTCGGTCCGATCACGGCGGCGTGCTGAAGGATGGCGAGCGTCTCCGGCGACAGGTGTTCGATCCTGCTCTGGATGACCGCTGTGATCCCCGTGGGGAGAGGGGGATCCCGCCCGCGTCGTCGACCTCGCCGATGAGCAGCTGGCGGGTCAGCTCCACGATGAACAGCGGGTTCCCGCCGGCGGCGCTGAGCACGTACTCGTCGAGCCAGTGCGGCACGGCCGCGGTCGGGAAGAGCTCTCGCTCGGCAGCGGTGAGCTCCGCCGTCTCGTCGTCGGTGAATCGGGTGAGCGGAATGTGCGTCACCCGGTCGGATTGCCGCAGGAACTCGCTCACAGGCGAATCCTCATCGACCGGCAGCCGGATATCGCGCAGACACAGCACCACCAGTGCTTTCACCCGGCGCGGGCTGTGCAGCAGATGTCGCAGGGTCAGCAGGGTCTGCGGATCAGCCCACTGCAGGTCGTCGATGATCAGCACGAGCGGCCGGCGTGCGGCGAGGTGCGCCAGCCATGCCGTGATCGCGTCCATCGTCGAGTAGGGGTCGACTTCGCGTGCACCGTCGGCAGGCGGGACGGGGTCGTCGCCGAGTCTCCCGGAGAGCATGGGCAGCACATTGGCCAGCTCCGGTGCGCGGCGTCGCAGCTCGGGGTCGTCGTCCTGGTCTGAGTGCACGTAGTCCCGCAGCATCTGGGCGAAAGGAAGATGTGCGACCGGTACCGAGGGATCGCAGCCCCCATTGAGGACGATCGCTCCCGACGCCGTCGCCCGTCGTCTCAGCTCCTCGGCAAGTCGGGTCTTCCCGATTCCGGGTTCGCCACTCACTGTCACGAACTGCGTGCCTTCGCGGCTGCGCCTCAAGGCGAGCTCCATCGACGCGAGCTCCTCCCGCCGGCCGACCAGCCCCGGGCCGTCGAGCACCGGGCCGTCGAGCACCGGGCCGTCGGCGATGGGCGCCGACGCGGGCCCGGCACTCGCGGCCCGGACGGCCGGTGGCGTCTCGTCCGGCGCGCCGGACAGCATCGCGGCGTGCAGCTCGGCCAGACGCGTGCCAGGCTCCGCGCCGAGCACGTCGAGGAATGACTCCCGGGCGTTGGCATAGGCGTTGAGCGCCTCTGATTCCCGCCCGGTGTGCCACAGCGCCCGCATGAGCTGATGCCAGGCCGTCTCCTGCAGTGGATCGAGGGCGAGCGAGGCGCGCAGTCCGGTGATCAGCGACTCGCCTCTGCCGCATTGCAGCAGCGCCTCGCCGTGGTCGGTGATCGCGGCCTTCTGCATCTCGGTGAGCTGGACGGCGAAGGGCCTCAAGCCCGGCACATCATCGATCTCGCCGAGCGCGGGTCCCCGCCACAGGCCGAGGGCTTGCTCGAGGTCGGATGCCGCCTGCTCCGGCCTGGCCGCCGCGAGGTGGGAGCGGCCGCGTTCGGACAGCTCGCCGAACAGCTTCGCGTCGAGTTCGGCAGCGCCGCCCACGATCCGATACCCGTCGTTCACGAACTCGATGTGCAGGGGAAGAAGCGCACGCAGGCGATGCATGTGCGCCTGCAGGGCATGGACGGCGTCTCGCGGGTGCTTCTCCTGCCAGAGATCATCGATCAGTGCGGACACCGGCACCGGACGTCCCCCTGCCAGTGCCAGCCGTGCCAGGGCGATTCTCGCCGCGCGGCCTCGCAGGGCCACCTGCCGCGTTCCCACGTAGGCCTGCACAGAACCGAGCAGCAGGAGCTTCACCGTATCCGACTGATTGCTCATATGCGGCTCAAGGCTACCAACCCGCCCACATGCCGCCGGCGCGCATGTCGACGCACCGCCCCCTGGGGGCTGGTGGTGCACCGCGCGCAGAGGGAGAATACCGGAGACGTCGCAGTCGGAGGCGGAGAAGGAGCGCAGCATGTCTCAGCGGTTCACGGTCGGAGACCACGTCACGTGGAACTCCGAGGCCGGGCATGTGAGCGGTCGCATCACGAAGGTGCACACCTCCGACTTCGACTACAAGGGCCACACCCACCGGGCCAGCGACGACGATCCGCAGTACGAGATCAAGAGCGACAAGACCGAACACGTCGCGGCGCACAAGGGCAGCGCGCTCACGCGCATCGATGACTGAGCCCGCCATCCTCACGATCGGGCATTCCACGCATCCGCTCGATGGTTTCCTCGCGCTGCTGCGCGGCGCGGGCGTCGGCACGATCATCGACGTCCGGCGGCTGCCCGGCTCCCGGCGGTGTCCCTGGTTCGATCAGGACGACCTCTCCTCCAGCCTGGCGGAGGCCGGCATCCGCTATCAGCACGTCCCGGAGCTGACCGGACGCCGGCCGGCGCAGCACGATGTGCCAGACGAGGTCAACGCGCTCTGGCGCAACCGCAGCTTCCACAACTACGCCGACTACGCGATGGGGGCGGAGTTCGCGCGCGGTCTGGAGCAGCTGATCGCACAGGCCGATCCACGGCATCCGCCCGCAGTGATGTGCTCCGAGGCGGTCTGGTGGCGCTGCCACCGGCGCCTCATCGCCGACCATCTGATCGCGCACGGCGTGGATGTCGGGCATCTGATGCCCGACGGTCGAGTCGTCCCCGCAGAACTCACCCCGGGTGCGGTGGTCGCCGCAGGAAACGTCGAGTACCCAGCGGCGGATGCTACTTCGCCGGCTGCTGCGCCGTCCCGTCCGCCGCGGTGACCGGTGCGGACATGAACCCCTCCAGGGCCTGATAGACCTTCTCGGCGAGGTATTCGTGGCCGGCGTTGGATGGATGCTTGCGCCCGGCGTCCACATCGATCACATCGAGGTAGTTCGCCGCGGTGATCCAGCGATCCTGCACGGGGGAGATGTACCACCACAGGCGCTCGGCGGCCAGACGCGCCAGGTCGCGATCGATCCGCGCGGTGCCGGCCCCGACCGGCAGCTCGTGCGGCGCCGGTCCGAGCACGACGATCGGCACATCGGGGAAGGTCGACGTCAGCGCGTCCCAGGCGGTGTCCACCGCCGCGGGGAATGGCGCTGCGTCCTCCCGCCGGTCGTTGATGGAGCCCTGGACGATGATCAGGTCGGGAGCGATCGCGGCGTCCAGACTGCGGATCCGCGTGCCGTAGTCGGGGCCGTCGATGCCGGGCTTCTGGTAGCCGCTGCCCCGCACTCCGTCCACGACGGTCTCGCCGTCGAGAAGGTCGGCGAGAAGGTATGCATATCCCTCAGTTCGCGGCGTGGCCGCCGAGCCGTACGTCCACGAATCGCCGAAGACCAGCACTCTCGGATGCTCGGGCAGCGTCAGCGGAGCGGGGGAGATATCATTCTGCGCGGCGGCGACAGGGGCGGTCTCGGCCGGTGGCATCCAGGGCCGGGAGACGCCGAGGGCCACGGTGAGCGCGACCGCAGCCGCGCCCACGATCACGAGCGCCATGCGGCGGAGCCGGGGAGCGCACGCAGGGTCATGGGACGAGAGTAGGTCATGTCGGAGCGGATGCGAATTCGCCCATCGGCACGAGGCTCAACGCCACGCACCCCTCCTCGGCCGGGGCCGGGAGGGGCGCGTGGGCGGGCAAGCGGATGCTACTTCGAAGTGCCCTGAGAGACCGACCCCTGCAGCTGACGCTGGAACAGGATGTAGACGATCAGCACCGGGATGATCGTGATCATCACGGCGGCGAACATCTGGCCGAAGTCCAGTGCATAGCCCGCTGAGGAGGCGTACGAGGCCATGCCCTGGGACAGCACGTAGTTGTCCTTGTCGGTGTTCAGCGAGATCGGCAGCAGGAACTGGTTCCACAGGCCCAGGAAGTTCATGATCGCCACTGCCGCCATGCCGGGCTTGGCCATCGGCAGCATCACCTGGAAGAAGGTGCGCCACTCGCTGGCGCCATCCACGTAGGCGGCCTCCTGGATCTCGTACGGCAGCGACTTGAAGAACGAGAACAGGAAGAACACCGTGAACGGCAGCGCGAACGCGACGTAGGTGATGATCAGACCCGGCAGGGTGTTCAGCAGCCCCATGTTCTGCAGGATGAAGAACAGGGGCACGATGGCGAGGAACACCGGGAAGGTGAGTCCTGCGAGCATCAGGTAGTAGATCACCTTGCCGCCGGGAACGGAGAATCGGGCCAGCACATAGGCGCACATCGCCCCGAGCACCATCACCAGCACGAGCGATACGCCCACGACGATCACGGTGTTCAGGAACATCCGGCCGAAGGCGTTGTCCACCCAGGCGCTGATGTAGTTGTCGAAGTTCCACTCCGCGGGCAGGCCGAACGGCGAGGCGAAGATCTCCTGGTCGTCTTGAACGAGCCGATCAGTGTCCACAGCATCGGCAGGATCACGACCAGCGACCAGATCCCCATCACCGCATGGGAGACGCCGCTGACCGCCTTGTCGCCCGTGGTGGACTTGACGGCGCGTGTCGGACGCTGGGGCTTCTGCCCGCGATCGATGGTGATCGCGGCGCGCGTCTCGGTGCTCATGCGCGTCCTCCTTCATCCTTGCCGCCGATCAGGCGGAACACGCCGATGACCAGCGCGGCGAACAGCAGTGTGACGACGGCGAGGACCACGCCCATCGCGGTGGCCAGCCCGAACTGGCCCTTCTCGAAGGCCGTGCGGAACAGGTACTGGCTCATCACCAGCGTGCTGTTGCCCGGGCCGCCGGTGGAGTTCAGGCCGATCATGTAGACGAACGCGTCCAATGCCATGATGCCGAGGTAGATGTAGGCGGTCTGCACGTTGTCACGGATCTGCGGCAGCAGGATCGATATGACGGTGCGGAAGCGGCCGGCTCCGTCGATGCGGGCGGCCTCGAGGGTCTCGGCGGGGATCCCCTTGATGGCGGCGATGAACAGGATCATGTAGAAGCCGACCATGCTCCACACGATCACGAAGATCGTCGCGCCCATGGCGGTGCGCTCGTCTCCCAGCCAGGCGAACTGGTTCGTGTCGATGCCGAACACGCCCAGGATGCCGTTGAGCAGGCCGTTGGGTGTGTAGATCATGTTCCACAGGATCGCGATCACGATCGCGGGGATCACGTACGGGAAGAATGAGATGACGCGGTAGAAGCTCGAGCCCTTCAGCCCGCGCACCTGGCCCTGGCTCGGTCCGCCGACGGTGATCATGCTGGCGAAGATCATCGCGATCACGATCGTGATCAGCGGGACGAAGATGGCCAGCACGACGTTGTTGAGCATCGCGCGCAAGAAGGTCGGGTCATTGAACAGATGGACGAAGTTGGCGATGCCGACGAAGTCCATCGTGTCCGAGAAGCCGGTCCAGTTGGTCATGCCGTAGTACAGGGCCTGCAGGAACGGCGAGATCACGAAGATCAGGAAGATCGCCAGAGGCAGGCCCAGGAACACCAGCAGGAACGAGACGTAGTCGAAAGTCAGCTGGCGCCGCCCGAAGCGGGCCGGCTTGCGCCGACCCGCCCCAGCTGCGGTGACCGCGGCCGTCTCCAACCCCGGTCCACCGCTGACGGTGGAGTAGCTCACTTGATCTCGATCTTCTTGATGGAGCTGTCCTCGCGGACCTTGTCGACGATGGCCTGGAGCTGCTTGGTGATCTCAGCGACCGTCATCTTGCCGTCCAGGAACGAGTTCCAGATCGGCAGCTGATCGGAGTTCATTCCGTACAGGTTGGTCGACTTGATGGTGAAGACGTTCTCACCAGCGGCCTCCAGCATCTCGGACTGCGAAACCAGCGCCGTGGAGCCGAAGCCGTCGGCGGGAACCGTGCCCTTGACGATCGTCGGCGCCAGCTTGTTCTTGGCGAACGCGGTTGCCGACTCCTGCGAGAGCATCGTGCGCAGCAGCTCCTTGCCGCCGGCCGGGTTCTTCGCCTTCTTGGGGACGATGAACGGCTCGCCGGCCTCGGCGCGCATGGTGCCCTTCGGTGTGGTCTGGTTGCCGTCGAGGGAAGCTCCGCGAAGCCCTTCATCTTGAAGTTGTCGGCGGTGGTCTTCTTCATCTCGTTCTCGATCCACGAGCCCGAGGGGTACAGCAGCGCATCCTGGTCCAGGCTCCACTGCGCCTGAGCCTGGGTGAACTGCGTGCCGCCACCGCCGGGCTTGACATAGCCCGAGGCGATCAGATCGTGCAGGATCTCGAGGATGCTCTGGATCGCGGGGTGCGACCAGGCCTTCGGGTCGAGATTCTCGAACGGGATGCGGAAGTCGTCGCCGGCCTGGATGACGGCGGAGTCCACGACCATGGTGTTGTAATAGGTCGCCGCCTCCTTGCCCCAGAGGAAGAGGTACTTGCCCTTCTCCTTTGCGGCGGCGCCGAGAGCCTTCAGATCCTGCCACGAGGTCGGGACGGTCCAGCCGTTCTCCTCGAACAGGCTGGAGGAGTACCAGATGCCGTACACCGTCATGACGTAGTTCAGTGCCACGAACCTGCCGTCGAAGGTGCCCGGGGCCTTGACCCCGCCGAACAGCGTGTCGCTGATCTTGGTGCCCTCCAGGCTGTCCGAGTCGAGCACGTCGTCGAGCTCCTCGAGCTGGTCGAGGATGGTGTTCCACCCGATCGAGTTGGCGCCCGAGTTGTCGATCAGGTCCGGCGGGTTGCCGCCGACGAACCGGGGCTGCAGCTCCTGGGCGATCTTGGTGGACGATGCGACCTTGACGGTCACGCCGTCGAGGTTCTTGTTGCCCTCCATGATCTTCGCCGAGTTCTCGACGTAGTCGATGCCGTAGCCGCCGTCGAAGATGACGGCGTCGACCTTCGAGTTCGCCGCGACGCCGAACGGGTTGTCGGCCGTCGTCTTGTCGCCGGCCGGCTTCTTGTCGCCGTCGCCGCTGCCGCCTCCGGGTGCAGCGCACGAGGCGAGGGTGGCGCCGAACGGCAGCAGCAGTGCAGCCGTCGCCGCACCTCGCAGCAGGTTGCGACGGCTGATGGATGCTTCATTGAGTTCCATCTTCATACCTTCCGTTGTGATGTGATCGGTGTTTGGGTTGCGGGCCCTTCGACGAACTCAGGGACCCAGGATGAGCTCGGAAGTCAAGCTCCCCGTCGGATGCGGCCCGCGTAGCGGTCCTCAAGGACGGAGTTGTGCTCATCGCCGCCGGGGATGTTGGCGGAGATGTACATCGGGGGCGTGTCACCGCGATCGCTGATCGTGCGCGCGACGCCGAGCGTCAGCAGCTGCGCGATGAACGCTGCGGTGATCGAGGAGATCGCGCCGGCGGCGATGCCGTCCGCGACCTCCAGGGTCGCGTCGCCGTAGGGGGCGAGGTTGTCGATGACGACGTCGGCGATCTCGCTGAGCCGCTTTCCACTTGGGTGCTTCGGCTGCACGCGCGTGGTGTGCTCCAGGCTGGTGACCGCGATCACCGCGTGACCATGCTGCTGCGCCCACAGCGCCGTGCCGACGATCGAGCCGTTGACGCCCGAGTTCGACGCGATCAGGAACACGTCGGCCTCGCCCACGGGGACGGTGGCCATCAGCTCGTCGACGACCCACGGCTCGCGCTCCAGTGAGCCGGTGAGCACGTCGACCGCCCGGTCGCCGTGCAGGACGATGTCGCGCAGGGCGAATCGGTTGGTGGGGATGAGCCCGCCGGCGCGTCCGGCGATCTCCATCGCGAACGCCTCGGAGTGTCCGGTGCCGAAGGCCTGGATGACGCCGCCGCGGTCCAGTGCGTCGACCATGTGCGCGATGGCGGGATCGAGTGCTCCGGCCTCGGCGCCGGCGGCGAGCCGGTCGAGCCGGGCAGTCGCCTCGTGGAGCAGTGCGGATGCTGTCGCAGTCATCGGGTCTCCTCGGCGGCGATGGAGGCGGGCTTGGGGGCGCGCGGCGACCGGCGGTGCGCCGAGACCGCCATCGCGCTGGCCGCCAGGCGTGTGGAAGCCTCGCCGAACATCTGCTGGGCGACCAGCAGGTACAGCAGATCGAGCACGAGCAGCTGAGAGTGCTTCACCGACAGATCGTCCGGGCGCAGGTAGTGCGAAGGTTCGGCGGTGGCCAGAGAGACGTCGGCGAGCCCGGCGAGCCACGAGTCCGCGTCGTGCGTGATCGCCACGGTGAAGGCGCCGGAGGCACCCGCCTGCGACACCATCTGCACGGTCTCCTCGGTGCGACCCGTGCTGGAGATGCCCACCGCGACGGAACTGGAGTTCTGCATCACGGCGCTGGTGAGCCCCTCGTGCACATCCGACCACGCGTGCGCGTTGACCCCGATGCGGTAGAGGCGCCCCTGGAACTCCCGGGCGATGACACCGCTGCCGCCGACGCCGTAGATGTCGACGTGACGAGCGGCCGCGATGGAGTTGGCCACCTGCATGACGCTGTCCAGGTCGAGGCGGGCGGCAGTGCTCTCCAGGCTGTCCACGTGCAGTGCGACGAGCGTCTGCAGCACCTTGCCCGGCGCATCGGTCACGCCGAACTCCTCGCCGATGTCGGCGTGCCAGCTCTCGTCCGCGTCCCCACGCCCGATCTCGCTGGCGACGCCGACACGGAACTGCGTGTACCCGTCGAAGCCGATCGCCCGGCAGAAGCGGGTGACGGTGGCGGGGAGGTGCCCGCACGCTCGGCGAGCTCGGTGATGGTCAGCTCTACGGGAGCCGCCGGATGCCCGGTGACGACGTCGGCGATCTTGCTCATCGCCGTCGGCATGGTGTGACGACCGGCCGCGATGCGGCGCGCGATCGTCATTCCGTTGCCGAAGTCCTTGGTCCGTGGCACCATTGCCTCCTGAATCCCCGTCGGGGGTTTTTCCCGTTGAGATGAAAACTATTCTCACGCGACGAAAACGTCAAATAGGACAACATCACAAATGAGTCACGAAGCGCTGCTGCTGGGCATCGACGCCGGCGGAACCTCGACCAGAGCGGTGCTGACCGACATGCACGGGCAGTGCCTCGGCTACGGCGTCGGCGGGCGCGGCAATCCGATCTCGGCGGGCCCGGAGCGGGCGGCGGAAGGTGTGCTGGATGCCGTTCGCGCAGCCCTGTCCGCGACCGGCCGCACTCTCGCCGAGGTCTCGGTGATCGTCCCGGCGATGGCGGGGATGCGAGCCTCCGGCGGTGTCGACTGGCTGCTGGATCGGCTGGTGGAGCACGGTTTCGTGGGGCGTCTGGTGTTCGAGTCGGATCTGCTCGCGACCTACTTCAGTGGCGCGGCGTCGACGTTCGGATACGCGCTGGTGTCGGGGACGGGCGCATGCGTGATCCGCGTGCAGGACGGGCGCATCGAGAGGACCGGGGATGGCCTGGGCTGGCTGCTCGGCGACCGGGGGAGCGGTTTCTGGATCGGTCAGGAGATCGCCAGGGCGGCCGTGCAGGATCTCGACGGCACGGGGCCGCGAACCGCGCTGACCGATCGCGTCCTGGCGCATTGCGACATCGTCAGGACGGACGCTCGAGTGGATGGACGCCCGCGCGAGCTCGAGCAGCTGGTGGGCGCGCTCTATTCCCTCCCTCCGATCGAGCTGGCAGGCCTCGCACCCTACGCGTTCGAGGAGACGGATGCCGTGGCCCACGGCATCCTCACCGCGGCTGGCGAGCATCTTGCCGACACGCTCTGCGCAGTGCTGACGGGACCTGGACCGCTCGTGGTCGGCGGCAGCGTACTCTCTCGCACCGGGCCCGTGCGGGACGCCTTCCTGGCACGGCTGGGGGTGCCGGGCAGTCGCTGGACCTGCGCCCGGTCGGCGATGGGGCGGTCGGGGCGGCGGTGCTCGCGGTGCGCGCGGCAGGAGGGCGGCCGGACGACGCGATCCTCGCGCGTCTCACCGAGACGGTGGACGCGTTCCGCTCGTGACCGACAGCGTGCCGTCGCCGAGCGGGAGTCGGGCACCGCGGGCCGTAGACTTGAGGGTCTATGAACCCTGAAGCCCTCGCCGCAGCCATCCTCGCCGTTCTCACCCCGGTCGCGGACTCGCTGCGACCCGACGAGGAGCTCGGGCTGACGGCATCCGACGTCGTCCTGGATCGCCCGCGCAACCGCGATCACGGCGACTGGGCGACGAACATCGCGATGCGTCTGGCCAAACGGCTCGGCACGAACCCCCGCGAGCTGGCGCAGCGGATCGCCGACGGTCTGGCAGCTGTCGACGGGATCGCCGCCGTCGACGTCGCGGGACCGGGGTTCATCAACATCCGCCTGGAAGCGGCCGCGGCGGGTGCCCTCGCCAAGACCATCGTCGATGCCGGCTCCGCCTACGGCACCAATGATTCGCAGGCCGGTGTCTCGGTGAACGTCGAGTTCGTCTCGGCCAACCCCACCGGCCCCCTGCACATCGCCCACACCCGCTGGGCGGCGCTGGGCGACTCGATCGTGCGACTGCTGCTGGCCAGCGGCGCGCATGCCGTGCGCGAGTACTACATCAACGATGCGGGTGCGCAGATGGAGCGCTTCGCACGCTCGGTGCTGGCCGCGGCCAAGGGCGACCCGACCCCCGAGGACGGCTACCCGGGCGAGTACATCGCCGATCTGGCACGGCGCGTGCTCGAGGCGCATCCGGCCCTGCTGGAGCTGCCCGAGGACGAACAGCTGGTGGTCGCACGCGACCAGGCCTACGAATATCAGCTCGCCGAGATCAAGAGCTCGCTCGAGCGGTTCAACGTGCCCTTCGACGTCTGGTTCTCCGAGCGCACACTGCACGCCGCATCCGATGACGGCGGTCCGAGCCTGGTCGACCGGGCCGTCGACCGTCTGCGTGCCCAGGGGCATGTGTTCGACGAGGAGGGCGCCGTCTGGGTGCGCACCACCGACTTCGGCGACGACAAGGACAGGGTCATCCGCCGCTCCAACGGCGAGTACACCTACTTCGCCGCAGATGCCGCCTACTACCTGAACAAGGGCGACCGCGGCTTCCAGAACAAGATCTACCTGCTCGGCGCCGACCACCACGGCTATGTCAACCGGCTCAAGGCCGTCGCCGGCGCCGCGGGCGAGGATCCCGAGAAGAACATCCAGGTGCTGATCGGGCAGATGGTGTCGATCAACGGCGCGCGACTGTCCAAGCGCGCCGGCAACATCATCGAGATGGACGACCTGCTGAACTGGCTGGGGCCGGATGCGCTGCGCTACTCGCTGGAGCGCTCGCCCGCCGACTCGCCGCTCGACCTCGATCCCGAGCTGCTGCAGAAGCGGACCAACGACAACCCGGTGTTCTACGTGCAGTACGCGCACGCCCGCACGCACAACGTCGCCCGCAACGCGGCGGCATCCGGCGTCGACCGCTCGGAGTTCGCGCCCGAGCTGCTCACGCACGAGACCGAGAGCGCCCTGCTGGGCGCCCTGCAGGAGTTCCCGCGACTGGTGGCCTTCGCCGCACAGGTGCGCGAGCCGCACCGCATCGCGCGCTACCTCGAAGAGCTTGCCGGCCTCTACCACCGCTGGTACGACACCTGCCGCGTCATCCCCAAGGGAGACGACCCCCTCGAGACCGTGCACCGCACGCGACTGTGGCTGAACGACGCCACCGGTCAGGTGCTGCGCAACGGCCTGCAGCTGCTGGGCGTCACCGCTCCCGAGCGGATGTGACATGACCGCGCCGCCGATCGTGGGGAACGTCCGGCATCGGCGGGCGCGGTGGCCGTGGATCCTGCTCGTCGCCCTGGGCGTGCTCGCCGCGCTGGTCGTGGCCGCTGAGCTGCTGGCCCGCACCGTGGTGCCGGGAATCGTGCGCTCCGTGGTCGTCGAGCAGCTGGAGCTGCCCACCGATCAGCAGCTCGAGGTGCAGACGGCCGGCATCCTGCTGCCGCAGCTGGTCTGGGGAACGCTGCACGAGCTGCGGCTGTCGTCGGACGAGGTGACGATCGGCGGCATCACCGGCTCCGCGCACGTCACCGCGACCGATGTGCACATTCGCGGCGGAGCGCTCGGCACGGCGAAGGGCACGGTATCGATAGATCAGACGCAGTTCGCGGCGCTGCTGCGGGACTCGCAGCTGCCGGATGCCGAGATCTCCCTGGACGCCCCGAACGCAACTGTGCAGGGCGAGATATCCCTGCTCGGACGCGACATCCCGGTCGGACTGACCGTACTCCCCGCGGCCGACGACGGTAACCTGCTGCTCACGCCGATCTCGGTGACCCTGGGCGGGAGCCAGATCGACCTCCAGGGGCTCGCGGACCTGCTCGGCTCCGCCGGGGAGAAGCTCGCCGGCCCGCAGCGCATCTGCATCGCCGATCGGCTCCCGGCCGGCATCACGCTCACCGGACTGCGTATCCAGGGCATCCGGGCGGTCGCCGACATCAGCGCCGACGGCCGCATCACCGTCGACCCCGCGCTGCTCGAGAACGGCAGCTGCCCAGGTTGAGTCCCTGCGGGCGCAGAGCCGCTCTTCTGCCCAGCCGCCGTAGAATTGCGGGATGGAACGCTGGAAACCGGCCTCCTACCCGTCGATCAGTCCCTACCTGGTCTGTCAGGACGCAGAGGCGCTCATCGAATTTCTCGGCGCGGCATTCGGCGGGGTTCTGCAGCGCAGATTCGACCATCCGGACGGATCGCTGATGCACGCCGAGATCAAGATCGATGACAGCGTCGTGATGATCGGCGGCGGGGCGACCGAGACCGCACGCGCACCGGCGCACATCCATCTGTATGTCGAAGATGCTGCTGCGACCTTCGCTCGGGCTGTCGAGGCCGGCGCGAGCGTCATCCAAGAGCCCGTGCGCAAGAGCGAGGACGATGACCTGCGTGGCGGTGTGCAGGATTCGTCGGGCACCATCTGGTGGATCGCAACGCAATAGGATCGCCGCCGCCAAGAGTCGAATGCAGGGACGCGGGCACTGAGCGCCGGTCGGACCGTCAGTGCTCCCTGTCGGCCGCGGATCGAGCCGACCGCAGCGCCGCGGTCGCCGCTCGCACGTCATCCTCCGCCAATCTCACCGCAGCGTCGGCGAGGGTGTCGGCGCCGTACTTCGCCGCCACGCGATCGCGTTCCTCCTGCACCGAGACCACGATGAAGGCGCTGGAGAGCAGGATCACCTGCGTCGACAGGTTCAGCCACAGCAGCAGTGCCAGCAGCGACGCGAAGGAGACCAGCAGCGGATTCGATTTCGCGCCGCCGACGAACAGCCCGGAGAGCTCCTGGAGCACCAGCAGGGCCAGCGCCCCCAGCGCCGCCCCGGACCAGAGCGCGCGACCCGACGCCCGCACGCCCGACAGGATGCGGAACGCCGACCCGATCAGCACCGCGTTCAAGGCGAACACCACCAGGAGCGAGACGATGCGCACGCCCCACGACACGGCGGTCGGCGACCCCCAGCCGCTGCCGATCGCATGGACGATCACATCACCGGCGAAGGTCAGGGCGGCGGCGCCGGCGAAGGCGACCGCGATCAGCAGCGCGAGTGCGAGGTTGCGCAGCATCACCAGGTACCAGGCGGAATCCGCGGCGATCGTTCCCGCGATGGTGCGCATGGCCGTGCGCAGGGTGCCGATCGCACCGAGCGCGGAACCGACCAGCCCGATCAGCGAGACGATGCCCGCGATCGACAGTCCGCCGGGTGCCGAGATGACGTCGAGATCGACGATCCCCTCGCCGTCCGACGTGGCGATCAGGCCCGGTAGTGCCGAGTCCACCGCCGAGACCACGGCATCCCACGCCTGCTCGTTGCCCGAAAGCCACAGTGCGGCCGCCGAGAACCCCAGCAGCACAGCCGCGAACACGCTGAACAATGCGCGATAGGTCACGGCATCCGCCAGCACGGGTCCGCGTCGGCCTGTGTACAGCAGCGCAGCGCGCACCAGTCGCCAACGCAGCAGCCGTCTGATCAGCGTCGCCGACACCCGTGCGAACAGGCCCGGGCGTTCGGAATCGGATGAGCCCTCCATCCGATCACCCTAGCGAGCCGTGCGGACATCGTCACGGGGCGAGACCTTGCGGAAGCAGGCAGTCGGTTTGCCCTAGAATCGTGGGCAACCTCGCCGTGCGCTCCTCGCCCTCGGACCCGCCCCACGATTGGTGCTCTGTGCATTCAGCTGTCTCCTCGCCCGCCCCAGAATGGCTGGTCGTGCCCGACGACGCCAACGACCTCGCGCCAGCGGTCTGGCCCGCCTCGGCCGAGCGCGACGGTGAAGGCGAGCTGGTCATCGGCGGCGTCTCCGCCGGCGACCTCGTCCGCACCTACGGGACCCCGCTGCAGGTGCTCGACGAGGCCGAGGTGCGCCGTCGCGCATCTGCGACGCGAGCGGCTTTCGACGCTGCCGCCGAAGCGCATGGCACCACCGCCCGCGTGTACTACGCAGGCAAGGCGCTGCTGAACACCACGCTGGTGCGCTGGGTGATGGACGAGGGCCTGAACGTCGACGTCTGCACCGGCGGCGAGCTGGAGGTCGCCCTGGCAGCAGGAGCGGATGCCGGACGGCTCGGCTTCCACGGCAACAACAAATCCGTGGCAGAGCTGGAGCGCGCCGTCGAGGCGGGTGTGGGCACGATCGTCATCGACAGCGAGATCGAGATCGAGCGGCTCGCCGCGATCGTCGCACGCGGCGGATCCTCGCAGCGGGTGATGCTGCGGGTGAACAGCGGCGTGCACGCCGAGACGCACGACTTCCTGGCCACCGCCCACGAGGATCAGAAGTTCGGCACACCGTTGAGCGCCGCACCGGCCCTGGTCGCGCGGATCCGCGAGATCGCAGGCCTGGAGTTCGCCGGGCTGCACTGTCACATCGGCTCGCAGATCTTCGGTGTGGCCGGTTTCCGCGAATCCGCAGCGCGTGTGCTGGATCTGCATCAGGAGCTGCTCTCCGGAGGCGAGATCCCGCAGCTGAACCTCGGCGGCGGGTTCGGGATCGCCTACACCCGGGCCGACACCCCCGAGCCCATCGAGCGTCTCGCCGAGGGGATCGTCTCGGCTGTGGCCGAGGGATGCGCCGCCCGCGGCATCCGCATCCCGGCGCTGTCGTTCGAACCCGGTCGCGCGATCGTCGGCAACGCCGGGGTGACGCTGTACGAGGTCGGCACCCTCAAGGACGTCGCGCTCGAGACCGGCAGTCGTCGCTATGTCAGCGTGGACGGCGGCATGAGCGACAACGCCCGCCCGGCGCTGTACGGCGCTCAGTACTCGGCCCGTCTCGCATCGCGAGCCGGCCAGGGCGACCCCGTGCTGGTGCGCGTGGTCGGAAAGCACTGCGAATCCGGCGACGTCGTCGTCGACCACGAATACCTGCCCGCCGACATCGTGCCGGGCGATCTGCTCGCCGTTCCCGCCACGGGTGCGTACTGCGCGCCGCTGTCGAGCAACTACAACCACATTCCGCGGCCGCCGATCGTCGCCGTGAACGCCGGTGAGTCCCGCGTCATCGTGCGCGGCGAGAGCCTGCACGATCTGCTGGCACGGGACGCCGGCATCGCGCGGTGACCGGCTTCGCCGGAGCGGCCGCCGTCGCCGATGTCGACCGCAACAGACCAGACCAGAACCGACCCCGACGTGCTGAGGAGCGCAGATGACTGACTACCGACGACTTCGTGTGGCGCTGCTGGGAGCCGGTGCCGTGGGATCACAGGTCGCCGACCTGCTGCTGCGTCACGGCGACGAGCTCGCCGACCGTGCCGGTGCGCGACTCGAGCTGGCCGGCATCGCGGTGCGTGACGTCGATGCGCCACGAGACGTGGATCTTCCCCGTGAGCTGTTCACCACGGATGCCGAGTCGCTGATCACCGGCGCCGACATCGTCATCGAGCTGATGGGCGGCATCGAGCCCGCCCGGTCGCACATCCTGCTCGGACTCGGATCCGGCGCCGACGTCGTGACGGCGAACAAAGCGCTGCTCGCCACGCATGGCCCGGAGGTCTTCGAGGCCGCCGACCGGGTGGGCGCCTCGGTGTACTACGAGGCCGCTGCGGCCGGAGCCATCCCCATCATCCGGCCGCTGAGGGACTCGCTCGCCGGCGACCGTGTGGTGCGCATCAGCGGCATCGTGAACGGCACCACCAACTACATCCTCGACCGGATGGACAGCGAGGGCGCCGACTTCGCCGACGTGCTCGCCGATGCCCAGCGGCTCGGCTATGCCGAGGCCGACCCCACCGCGGATGTCGAAGCCTACGATGCCGCGCAGAAGGCCGCGATCCTGGCCTCGCTGGCATTCCACACCACCGTGCCGCTGGAGGCCGTGCACCGCGAGGGCATCACCTCCATCACCGCCGACATGATCGAGGAGGCCCGCAGCGCCGGCTTCGTCATCAAGCTGCTCGCCGTCTGCGAGCGGCTGCAGGAGTCCACCGGCGAGTCGATCTCGGTGCGGGTATACCCGGCGCTCGTCCCGCGGTCGCATCCGCTCGCCGCGGTGCACGGCGCGAACAACGCGGTGTTCGTCGAGGCCGAGGCGGCCGGCTCGCTGATGTTCTACGGCGCCGGCGCCGGCGGTGTGCAGACGGCATCCGCTGTGCTCGGCGATGTGGTCTCTGCGGCCCGCCGGCACATGGCGGGTGGCACGGGTGTCGGCGAATCGACCAGGGCGAACCTGCCGATCGTGTCGATCGGCCATGTGACCACCCGCTATCAGATCACTCTCGAGGTCGCCGACCAGCCCGGTGTGCTGGCTACGATCGCGGGGCTGTTCAGTGAGGGCGGGGTGTCGGTGGCGACGCTCGTGCAGACTGCGGTCGCCGCGTCGGCGGATCAGGACGCCGATCAGGTCACCGCGTCGGATGCGCGCGGCACGGCCCGGCTGATCATCGGAACCCATCGCGCGGCTGACAGCGCTCTCAGCGCAGCCGTCGACCGGCTCACCGCCAGCGATGTCGTCGAGAACGTGGTCTCGGTGCTGCGCGTCGAGGGGAATGAGCGTGGGCGTCACCGTCGTTCCGGCGGACATGGAGCCCGTCGTCTCGGACACCCCCGTCGTCGACGGCGCCCTTCGTACCATCACGGTCACCGTGCCCGCCACGAGCGCGAACCTCGGGCCCGGATTCGACACGCTCGGGCTTGCGCTGAGCATCTACGACACTCTCACCGTATCGTCGTTCGCCGACGACCGGCTCGAGATCGAGGTCGACGGGTCGGGGGCGGAGCACATCCCCACGGATGCTGGAAACCTCGTCGTCCGATCGATCGCCCATGCCTATGCAGACGTCGGCCGTCCGCTTCCCGGCCTGCGGATCCACGCGACCAACGGCGTGCCGCATGGACGCGGGCTCGGGTCATCGGGGGCTGCGGTGGCGGCCGGCATCCTGATCGCCAAGGGCCTGCTGGCCGACGACGTGGAGCTTGACGACCGGGAGCTGCTGCGCCTGGCGACCGAGCTCGAGGACACCCCGACAACGTCGCCCCCGCGCTGTTCGGCGGACTCACGATCGCCTGGACAGGCGAGAGCGGCCCGCAGCACAAGAAGCTTCTGGTGCACCGCGGCGTGGCGCCGCTGGTGTTCGTGCCCGGCTTCACGATGTCGACCTCGCTGGCCCGGTCGCTGCAGCCGCCGCAGGTGTCGCGTGAGGACGCCGTGTTCAACGTCTCCCGATCGGCACTTCTCGTGGCCGCGCTGACGCAGAGCCCCGAGCTGCTGCTGGATGCCACCGCCGACCGGCTGCACCAGGAATACCGCGGAACGGCGATGCCGGAGACCCTGCGACTGGTGCAGGCGCTGCGCTCGGAGGGCTTTGCCGCGGTGGTCTCGGGAGCAGGTCCCAGCGTGCTGGTGCTCGCAGACGGCCCGGGATCCCGTCAGCGGGCGATCGATCTCGCGGATGCCGTCACCGACACTCCCTGGGATGCGCACATGCTCGCGGTGGACGTGCGTGGTGGTACAGTTAGGGATCGAGCGGAGGGCTCCACGTAACTTCGTGAATCTGGCCCCGTCGCACTTCTGCGAAATCCGCACGCGATCCCCAGCACCACCCAGGTACTGGCAGGCAGGCGCATGGCGTCGGCGCGTGTGACGCGCAGCTTCTGCTGTGCATTCTCTGGATTGCTCATTTCCCACGACATATGAGGGAGTACTCGTGGAGAACTTCTCCGAGACCCACAACGACAACCAGGCCGCTGAAGCGGCCGCGACCGAGACTGCTCCGGTGCGCAAGCGTGCGCCGCGGCGCGCCACGTCGGCGTCCGCTGCTGCGACTCAGGCGCCGGAGGCTCCGGCATCCGCCGCCGCTGCTGCTGATGCCCCGGCTGCTGATTCCGCGGCTGCTGATTCCTCGGCGCCCGCCGAGGAGAAGCCGAAGGCTCCGCGGCGCACTCGCGCCAAGAAGGCGGAGGCGCCGGCCGAGGCTCCGGCCTCCGATGCCGCCCCGGCAGCAACCGACGCTGCGGGCGCCTCAGATGCCGCCGAGGCGCCGGCCAAGCCGGTGCGAAAGCGCGCCTCTCGGGCCGCCGGGGAGGCCGCTCCGGCCGCCGATGCCGGCGGAGAGACGCCGGACGCGAAGGATTCCGGAGCGAAGGGCGCCGACGCGAAGGCGACGGGCGCCGCAAAGGGGCGGAGGCCGCTGACGCGAAGACCCCCGACGCGAAGACGTCCGACACCACGGCGGTGGACGCGAAGGATGCCGATGCGAAGGGCGCCGCGAAGGATGCCGACGGCGCCGGCGACGGCTCCTCCGCGCCGGCGAAGCGTCCGGCCCGCGGTCGCCGTGGTGCCAAGAACACGGATGCGGCCGACGCTGCGGACGCGGGCGCCGAGACCTCCGGCGATGCCGACGGTGCCGCGGCCGAGTCATCCTCATCCGAGCAGGGCTCCTCGCGTGGCGAGCGGAACTCGGCATCCGATGGCGACGGGTCTTCCGACAGTGATGGCTCGGGTCGTGGCCGGAGCCGCAGCCGCAGCCGCAGTCGCGGCCGGGGCGGCAAGGGCGAGAACGGCAACGGACAGAACGGCGGCGGTCACGGCGGCCAGCAGGACACTTCGCACAGTGATGACGACCAGGGTTCCGGACGCTCGCGCCAGCGCAACAAGCGCCGTGGTGGCGGCAACCAGAACGCCGACGAGTTCGAGACCGAGATCGGTGAGGACGACGTCCTGATTCCGGTCGCCGGCATCCTCGACGTGCTCGACAACTACGCCTTCGTGCGCACCACCGGCTACCTCGCGGGCGCCAGTGACGTGTACGTCTCGCTCGGCCAGGTGAAGAAGTACAACCTGCGCAAGGGCGACGCCATCGTCGGCGCCATCAAGCAGCCCCGCGAGGGCGAGCAGCAGGGCCGCCAGAAGTACAACGCGCTGGTCAAGGTCGACTCGATCAACGGGCTTTCTCCCGACGACGCAGGCAACCGCGTGGAGTTCGGCAAGCTCACTCCGCTGTACCCGCAGGAGCGCCTGCGCCTGGAGACCGCGCCCGAGAAGCTCACCCAGCGCATCATCGACCTGGTCGCACCGATCGGCAAGGGTCAGCGTGGTCTGATCGTCGCGCCGCCCAAGGCAGGCAAGACGATCGTGCTGCAGCAGATCGCGAACGCCATCGCGCAGAACAACCCCGAGGTGCACCTCATGGTCGTGCTCGTCGACGAGCGCCCTGAAGAGGTCACCGACATGCAGCGCACGGTCAAGGGTGAGGTCATCGCATCGACCTTCGACCGCCCCGCCGAGGATCACACCACGGTCGCCGAGCTGGCCATCGAGCGCGCCAAGCGCCTGGTCGAGCTGGGCCGCGACGTGGTCGTGCTGCTCGACTCCATCACCCGTCTGGGCCGGGCGTACAACATCGCGACGCCCACCTCGGGCCGCGTGCTCACCGGTGGTGTCGACGCCGCCGCGCTGTACCCGCCCAAGCGCTTCTTCGGCGCCGCGCGCAACATCGAGAACGGCGGCTCGCTGACCATCCTCGCCACCGCGCTCGTGGAGACCGGATCCAAGATGGACGAGGTCATCTTCGAGGAGTTCAAGGGCACCGGCAACAGTGAGCTGCGCCTGTCGCGCGCACTGGCCGACAAGCGGATCTTCCCGGCGGTCGACGTCAACGCGTCCAGCACCCGCCGCGAGGAGATGCTGCTCTCGGCCGACGAGGTCAAGATCACCTGGAAGCTGCGCCGTGCCCTCGCGGGCCTGGACCCGCAGCAGGGGCTGGAAGTCGTTCTCGGCAAGCTGAAGGAGACCAGCTCGAATGTCGAGTTCCTGTTCCAGATGCAGAAGTCGATCCCGGCACCCGCATCGACCGGCTCCTCGCACGCGCACGAGAACAACATCCGCTGATCGCCGCTGAGTCGTGTTCGAGTCCGTTCAGACGCTGATCGACGAGCATCGCCGGGTGCAGGAGGAGCTCTCCGACCCGGCGGTGCACGCCGATGCCGCGCGCGCCAAGCGCGTGAACCGGCGCTATGCCGAACTGAGCCGGATCGTCGCGGCGCACGAAGCCTGGCTGACTGCGGGCGACGATCTGGACGCGGCTCGCGAGCTCGCCCGCGAGGACGAGGCGTTCGCAGACGAGATCCCGGCGCTCGAGGCGGGGCTGGCCGCCGCGCAGGAGAAGCTGCGCCGGCTGCTCATCCCGCGCGACCCGGACGACGCCCGCGATGTGATCATGGAGATCAAGGCGGGGGAGGGCGGCGCCGAATCGGCACTGTTCGCCGCCGACCTGTTGCGGATGTACGTGCAGTACGCCGCGCATCGAGGCTGGAAGACCGAGCTGCTCGAGCGCAACGAATCCGATCTCGGCGGGTACAAGGACGTGCAGCTCGCGATCAAGGGCTCCGCCGCCGACCCGTCGCAGGGCGTCTGGGCGCACCTGAAGTACGAGGGCGGCGTGCATCGTGTGCAGCGCGTGCCGGCGACCGAGTCGCAGGGGCGCATCCACACCTCCACCACCGGCGTGCTGGTCTTCCCCGAGGTCGATGAGCCGGAGGAGATCCAGATCGATCAGAACGATCTGAAGATCGACGTGTACCGGTCCTCGGGCCCTGGCGGCCAGTCGGTGAACACGACCGATTCGGCGGTGCGCATCACGCACCTGCCCACCGGCATCGTGGTGTCGATGCAGAACGAGAAGTCACAGCTGCAGAACCGCGAGGCCGGCATGCGGGTGCTGCGCGCCCGGCTGCTGGCCAGGCAGCAGGAGGAGCAGCAGGCCGCGGCATCCGATGCCCGTCGCTCGCAGATCCGCGGGATGGACCGCTCCGAGCGCATCCGCACCTACAACTTCCCCGAGAACCGCATCGCGGATCACCGCACCGGCTACAAGGCGTACAACCTCGACCAGGTGATGGACGGCGCTCTCGACCCCCTCATCGAGTCCTGCATCGAGGCCGATGAGGCTGAGCGCCTCGCAGCCCTCGGCTCCGACGCCTCCTGACCCGGGCGCTTCGCGCCCACAAGCCCGTCTATTTGGCGCGCGTGCACGGCTTTTACGGCATGTCGCGTGCACGAGCGCCATATAGACGGGGGTGATCGCGAGGGTTGTGGATAACTCGAGCGCAGTCGGTCTCGGATCGGGCACAGTGGCGGGATGCTGCAGCCGCTCCCTCGGAACTCCCGGATGCCTTCACCTTCGCCGAAGCCCGCGCGCTCGGTGTCACGCGCCGTCGGTTGGACTCCGAAGACCTGAGCAGGCCGTTCCGGGGAGGCCGCGTCATGATCACATCCGGCGACGCGGACCAGACCGAGCCGGATATCTGGGACAGAATGCGGCGGGAGCACGTCGGGCGGATGCGAGCATACGCGCCTCTGCTGCCGCCGGACGGCTATTTCTGCGGGCCGAGTGCGGCGATCGCCTGGCGCATCCCGATGCCGCCGTGGGTGTGGCAGAAGGATGCCCTGCACGTCGGCGTCCATCGTCCGCGTCGGGCGCCGCGCCGCCCCGGCATCATCGGGCACCAGCACACCCGCGGCTTCGTAAAGGTCGGCGAAACCGACGGGCTTCCAGTGACCGATGCCGCGAGCACCTGGGCCACGCTCGGCGGTATTCTCGGCCTCGACGCCCTGGTCGCGGCCGCCGATCACGTGTTGCGCGTGCCCAGGCATCCGGGCGGCTTCGCACCCGTGACTGAGACGGCACTGGCGACCCGCGAGGAGCTCGAGATCCTGACGCGCCGGAGAGGGCGTCCGGGTGCTCCACGACTGCGGCAGGCGCTGGAGCTCGCGCGGACGGGAGCGGCATCCGCACCCGAGACGCAGATCCGTCTGATCATCCGCGGAGCCGGAATGCCGGAGCCGATGCTGGACTACGACGTATACGATGACCACGGTCGGTTCCTGGGGTGCAGTGAGCTGGCGTATCCAGAGCTGAAGCTGGCCATCGAGTATGAGAGCGATGGGCATCTGACCCGGAAGCAGCTGCAGCGCGATATCGACAAATACCAGTCCTACACCGAGGCAGGCTGGTATCCGGTGCGGCTCACCTCGGAGCATGTGTATCGGCATCCGTCCGAGACCGTCCGCCGCGTCCGTCGGGCGCGGGCCATGGCCAGCCGACACGGTTTCCGTCCCGACTTCCCGTCTATTTGGCACTGATGCCCGCGACACGCCGAGCAACCCGTGCACGCGCGCCATATAGACGGGCTTGGGAGGCGGGGCAGCGGGGCGGGGTCAGATCGAGTAGTCGGGGGCGGCGAGCAGGGCGGCAGTTGCGCCATCGCGGGGGCGCGCCTTGGCGGGCACGCCCACCAGCACGCTGTCGGCGGGCGCGTCGCGCGTCACGACGGCGTTGGCTCCCACGACCGAGCGCGCGCCGATCCGCACCGGCCCGAGGATCTTCGCCCCGGCACCCACGGCCACGCCGTCCTCGAGCGTCGGATGCCGTTTGCCGGAGTTCCTGGTGCGCCCGCCCAGCGTGACGCCGTGGTACAGCATGACGTCGTCGCCGATCTCGGCGGTCTCGCCGATCACGACGCCCATGCCGTGGTCGATGAAGAAGCGCCGGCCGATGACGGCACCCGGATGGATCTCGATGCCGGTCAGCCACCGGGTGATCTGCGATCCCATCCGCGCCGGGAACCGGATACCCCGCTGCCACAGTGCGTGCCACAGGCGGTGCGCCCAGATCGCGTGCAGGCCGGGGTACAGCGCGGCCACCTCGAATCCACGGCGTGCCGCGGGGTCCCCCGACGAGCCGCAGCGACATCTTCGCGCACCCGGGAGACGATGCTCATGTCGTGTTCCGTCAGGCCTTCGGCTTGTCGCGCAGATCCTCGAAGAGCGCGGTGGAGATGTAGCGCTCACCCGTGTCGGGGATGATCGCGACGATGGTCTTGCCTGCGTTCTCAGGACGCTCGGCAACCTTCAGCGCCGCCCACACGGCCGCCCCGGCGGACATGCCCACGAGCAGGCCCTCCTTGGCGGCGAGATCGCGGGCGGTGCGCAGCGAGTCGTCGTACTCGACGGGGAACACCTCATCGAGCAGCTCACGGTCGAGCACATCGGGCACGAAGTTCGGTCCGATGCCCTGAATGCGATGCGGCCCGGGGTGCCCCTCGCTGAGCACGGGGAGTCCTTCGGCTCGACGGCGATCACCTGCACCTCGGGCTTGGCCGCCTTCAGCGCCTGGCCTACGCCGGTGACGGTGCCGCCTGTGCCGACCCCGGCGACGACGATGTCGACCTGACCGTCGGTGTCGCGCAGGATCTCCTGGCCGGTGGTCTCCCGGTGGATCTTCGGGTTGGCCTCGTTCTCGAACTGACGCACCCACACGGCATCCGGGTTCTCGGCGATGATCTCCTTGAGCACGTCGATGGAGCCGGTCATGCCCTTGTGCGGGTCGGTGAGCACGATCTCGGCGCCGAACGCGCGCAGCAGCACGCGCCGCTCCTTGGACATCGACCCGGGCATCGTGAGGATCACCCGGTAGCCACGTGCCGCGCCGACCATCGCCAGAGCGATGCCGGTGTTCCCGCTGGTGGCCTCGACGATCGTGCCGCCGGGCTTGAGCTGCCCGGATGCCTCGGCCGCGTCGACCATCGCGATGCCGATGCGGTCCTTCACGCTCGAGGCCGGGTTGTAGAACTCCAGCTTCGCGAGCACAGTCGCGGACAGGCCCTCGGTCACACGGTTCAGCCGCACCAGCGGGGTGTTGCCGAACGCGGTGGTGATATCGGAGTGGATGCCGGCCATGGCGCACCTTTCGTCGAGGGGATCAGCGTGATCAGCCTACGGCGTGCGCGCGAGGCGCTGACTGAATGTGTCCAGGCGAATGTGTCCAGGCGAATATGTCCGGACGCCTACGCTGGGAGGATGCCCGAATCCCTCTCCGTGCGCCTGCGTTCGGTGGTGCAGCAGCTCACCGACGCCGAAGTCCCTGATCCGGTGGTGGATGCCGAGCTGCTGATCGGCCACGTGCTCGGCCTGAGCCGTGGAGAGGTGCAGGCCGCGCTCATCCGCGGCGAGGACATCGACGACGCGGATGCCGAACGGCTCACTACTCTGGCCGCCCGGCGTGCGGCGCGTGAACCGCTGCAGCACCTGACCGGCACGGCTGCGTTCCGGCAGCTGGAGCTGGCGGTCGGGCCTGGCGTGTTCGTGCCGAGGCCCGAGACCGAGACCGTCGTGCAGATCGCCATCGACGCCCTGCAGGAGAGTGCGTCCCCGGCGCCGATCGCGATCGATCTGGGCACCGGAAGCGGTGCGATCGCACTGGCGATGGCGACCGAGGTTCCGCAGTCGCGCGTCTTCGCCGTCGAGCGCTCGCCCGAGGCGCACGCGTGGGCGGCACGCAACACGGCGGATGCCGGGAACCTCACCCTCGTGCTCGGCGACCTCGCCACGGCTTTCGACGAGCTGCGGGGTACGGCATCCGTGGTCATCTCGAACCCGCCGTACGTACCGGACGATGCGATTCCGCGCGATCCCGAGGTACGGCTGCACGATCCCGCCCAGGCCCTGTACGGCGGCCCGGACGGGCTGGACGTGGTGCGGGTGATCAGCCGGCGTGCGCAGGAGCTGCTGCATCCAGGGGGTCTGCTGGTGCTCGAGCACGGTGAGCTGCAGGGGGCGTCGATCCGCGCGCTGCTCGAGGCGGACGGCTGGCGCTCCACCGCCACCCACGAGGACCTCACCCGGCGCGACCGCGCGACCACCGCCCTCAGCCGCTGACCTGCGCCGGCACGGTCGGATCCTGACCAGGCCCGGATGCTTCCACGGTGCACCGTGATCGCGCACCCGTAGAATGAGCAGGCCATGTCAACTGTCTTCGATTGCCGCGACGAGGCACAGATCCTCGCCGGCATGCGCCACGCCCGTCAGGCCATCGCCCGCGGCGAACTCGTCGTCCTCCCCACCGACACCGTGTACGGCGTCGCCGCAGACGCGTTCTCTCCGGCGGCCGTGCAGCGCCTGCTCGACGCGAAGGGGCGCGGTCGCGAGATGCCGCCTCCGGTGCTGGTCGCCGGGCAGGACATGATGGCGGCGCTGGTGGAGTCGGTGCCGGATGCCGTGCAGAAACTCATCGATGCCTTCTGGCCGGGCGGGCTGACCATCGTGCTGCCCGCGCAGCCGTCGCTGACCTGGGACCTCGGCGAGACCAAGGGCACGGTCGCCGTGCGCATGCCCGATCGCCGGGTGACGCTGGAGCTGTTGGCAGAGACCGGCCCGCTGGCGGTCTCCAGCGCCAACCTCACCGGTCGCTCGGCGGCGATCATCGCATCCGACGCACAGGAGATGCTCGGAGACGCGGTCGAGGTCTACCTGGAAGAGGGATACTGCGAGAGCGGGGTGCCCTCGACCATCATCGACGCGACCTCGCTGGTGACCACCGGTGATGATCAGGCGCCGACCGTGCGCATCCTCCGGGAGGGCGCGATCACCCGCGAGCAGCTCGAGGGCGTGCTCGGAGAACTGCTGGAGCCGGACGAGAGCCTCGAGGGTGCGGTGCTGGAGGGTGCCGCGTCCGACGCCGACGGCGGAAGTCCGGTAGACGAAGAGTGAAGCAGTATCTGTTCACGATCATCCTCACCGCGTCGATCACCTTCGCGCTGACGTGGGCGGTCTGGCAGCTGAGCCTGAGGTTCAAGCTCTATCCGGGCATCCGTGAACGGGACGTGCACAAGACCCCGAAGCCGCGCCTGGGCGGCGTGGCGATGTTCATCGGGATCGCGTGCGCCATCCTCGTCTCGGCGGCGAACCCGTTCTTCGAGCGGATGTGGTCGCCCCCGCAGACGCTGTGGTCGCTGCTGGCCGCCGCCGCGCTGATCGCCGTCGTCGGCATGATCGACGACCTGTTCGATCTGGACTGGATGATCAAGCTGGCTGCGCAGTTCCTCGCCGCCGGGATCATCACAGCCGGCGGGGGACTGCAGGTGCTCTCCTTCCGGTCGGCGACATGATCCTCGTCTCGCCCTGGGTGAGCATCTCGATCACGATGCTCGCGATCGTCGTGGTCATGAACGCGGTGAACTTCATCGACGGCCTCGACGGGCTGGTCGCCGGGGTGTGCCTGATCGCCAACGGCATCTTCTTCGTGTACTCCTACATCCTCACGCGCGACTCCGGCGCCACCAGCTACTTCAATCTGGCGACCTTCCTCGCCGCGGTCCTGATCGGCGCCTGCGTGGGCTTCCTGCCGTTCAACTGGAGTCCCGCGAAGCTGTTCATGGGCGACTCCGGCGCGCTTGTGCTCGGGCTGCTGATGGCCACCTCGGCCATCGCGGTGACCACGCAGGGCGACGTCAACGCCTTCGACCCTGAGCGGTTCGGCCGCTCGCAGCTGCTGGGCGCCTTCATCCCGATCGTGCTGCCGCTGGTGATCGTCATGCTGCCGCTGCTGGACTTCGGTCTGGCGGTGTTCCGCCGCATGCGGGCGGGCAAGTCGCCGTTCGCCCCGGACCGCAAGCATCTGCATCATCGGATGCTGGATCTCGGCCATCGCGACCGTGACGCCGTGCTGGTGTTCTACGCCTGGACCGCCGTGATCTCGCTGGCCGTGCTGTTGATGTACATCGCGACGCGTCAGGATTGGCCGGGCGGCTACATGGTGGGCGTCGTGTTCGGCGTGGTCGGCAGCGCCGCCTGCCTGGTGGTCACGCTGATGCCCTCGCACCGCCGCCCCGGACCTCCCGTTGAAACCGCCCCGACCACGGCTCCCGGACCGACCACCACCCCCGTAGAGACCACCACCCCTGCGAAGACCGCAGACTCGAGCACCATGGAGCACCGATGACCCCGAGCCCCGTCTCCAGCACGCCCATCCTGCGACGCA
Organism: Microbacterium suwonense; assembly: GCF_030296555.1. Lineage (NCBI taxonomy): Bacteria > Bacillati > Actinomycetota > Actinomycetes > Micrococcales > Microbacteriaceae > Microbacterium > Microbacterium suwonense. Next base: position 1,179,083 of record NZ_AP027728.1, on the reverse strand, counting down.
CGCTGATCTGGTCGGCCGTGGCCGCCGGCGTCCTCGCCCTGATCGCGGCCGGCATCGGCTTCGCGGTCGCCGGCGTCGAGGGACTGTGGAGCGGCCTGATCGGCGTGCTGCTGTCCTTCGTCTTCCTCGGCATCACCGCGGGAAGCATCCTGTTCGCCAACCGCTGGTTCGGCGATCCGCTGTACGTGCAGTTCTTCTTCGCGATCGTGCTCGGCGGCTGGCTGGTCAAGATCGGCGTGTTCTTCGTGCTGATGTTCATCCTCGGCGGCCAGTCGTGGGTGGCGCCGAAGGTGCTGTTCGTCTCGATCATCGCCGGCGTGGTCGTCTCGCTCATCGTGGACGCGCTGGTGATCATGCGGATGCGGCTGCCGAACGTCAGCGACATCGAGCTGCCGACCCAGGTGGAGGACGAGGATCCGTCCTGAGCGACGCTCAGGGTTTGCTAAGCTGGTTCCGTCCCCGCCGGTTGTGTGGTGATCTTCGCAGGTCACGGTGTCGCCGCGGTTGACGGTCATCTGTCCCTTTCGCGTCGGTCGATCTCCGGCGCTACGAAGCTGGAGCCGCAACGTTGACTCAAGCCGTGTCTCTCCTTGCCGCCGCGACTGAGGGTCCGACGTTCCATCCGCCGACGATCTGGGACTTCTTCCCGCCTGTCATCGCCTTCGAGGGCACGCCCTTCGCGCTGACGCGCATTCACCTCGCACAGATCCTCGCGACGGTGATCCTGATCCTGGTGTTCTGGCTGGGCAGCCGCCGGATGCGTCTGGTTCCCGGCCGCTTCCAGAGCCTCGTCGAGATGGGCTTCGGCTTCGTCCGAGGCAACGTCGCGCACGATCTGCTCGGCCGGAAGGACGGCGAACGCTTCCTGCCGATCCTGATGACGATCTTCTTCATGATCCTGTTCATGAACCTCACCGGCATCATCCCCGGCGTGAACATCGCGGGCACCTCGATCATCGCCGTGCCGCTGCTGCTGGCGATCATCTCCTACGGCACGTTCATCTACGCCGGCGTGAAGAAGAGCCCCAAGGGCTTCGTGAAGAACTCGCTGTTCCCGTCGGGCATCCCGGTGTTCCTGCAGTGGTTCGTCGCCATCCTGGAGTTCCTGTCGACGTTCATCATCCGTCCGGTCACGCTGACCCTGCGTCTGCTGATGAACATGATCGTCGGCCACCTCATGCTGGTGCTGTTCTTCTCGGCCACCCAGTTCTTCGTGTTCGGCCTGAGCGGCTGGTGGTCGGCGCTCGGCGTCTTCACCGGCGCCTTCGGTCTGGCCTTCACCCTGTTCGAGGTCCTCGTGGCCGTCCTGCAGGCCTACATCTTCGCCGTCCTGACTGCGGTCTACATCCAGCTCGCAGTCGCTGATGAGCACTAAGGGGACAGGCCTCCGCCTGCCCACCAATCGAAAGGAAAAATCCCGTGGACGCAACTACGGTTCTCGCTGATGTCACCGGCTCGATCGCAACCGTCGGCTACGGCCTCGCAGCCATCGGCCCGGCCATCGGCATCGGCATCGTCGTCGGAAAGACGATCGAGGGCGTGGCACGCCAGCCCGAGCTCGCCGGCCGCCTGCAGGTTCTGATGTGGATCGGTATCGCCTTCACCGAGGCACTCGCCTTCATCGGCATCGCCACCGGCTTCATCTTCGGTTACAACTGATCCGTCTTCCGACAGGTAAGGAGACAGGATGCTGAACGCTCTTGTCACTGCTGCGGAAGAGGCTCAGAGTCCGCTCATCCCGCAGCCGTACGACATCTTCTGGTCGGCGATCTGCTTCGTCATCATCCTCGTGGTGCTGTGGAAGGTCGCCATCCCGAAGCTGACAGCCATGCTCGACGAGCGCGCTGCGGCCATCGAGGGCAACATCGCCAAGGCCGACGAAGCACAGAAGCAGGCTGAGGCCGCGCTGGAGGAGTACACCCGCCAGCTCGCCGAGGCACGCACCGAGGCCGGTGAGATCCGCGAGGCCGCCCGTGAGGACGGCAAGAAGATCGTCGCAGAGGCCAAGACCGCTGCGACCACCGAGGCGAACCGCATCACCAGCGCGGCGCACACGCAGATCGAAGCCGAGCGCCAGGCCGCGCTCGTCTCCCTGCGCAGTGAGGTCGGCACGCTGGCGATCGACCTCGCCGGCGGAGTGGTGGGGGAGACCCTCAGCGATGACGCGCGGGCGACGGCCGTCGTGGACCGCTTCCTGGCCGACCTCGAGAAGGCCAAGTAATGGGCAGCGCGACCACTCAGGCACTCGCGGCATCGACGGAGGCACTGGCTGCGACGTCGGGCCTCACCCTCGACAGTGCGGCCGAGCTGTTCGCGGCCGTCCGCACGCTCGGGGAGTCGGCCCAGCTGAGCGGCGCGCTCGCCGATCCCACGGCGCCTGCTCAGGCACGCGCAGCGCTGGTCGCCAGCGTGTTCTCCGGAGCATCCGCCCCGGTGCGCGCGCTGCTGACCACGGTGTCCGCACAGCGCTGGTCCCGTGCGTCCGATCTCGTCGACGGCGTCGAAGAGCTCGCGATCCGTGCGGCGGCCGTCGCCTCAGCGAAGGACGATGTGGCAGGCGAGCTGTTCGGCTTCTCCCGTATCGTCGCGGCCAACCCCGAGTTCGAGCTCGCCCTGGGCGGACGCCTCGGCGGCGACTCGGCAAAGGCTGAGCTGGTCGAGAAGGTGCTCGGCTCGTCGGCGGCTCCCGCCACCGTGCTGATCGCCGCCTCCCTGGTGAGCCTGCCGCGTGAGCGCCGGGTTCGCCAGCTGCTCGGCCGTGCGATCGACATCGTCTCGTCGCAGGACGGGCGCACGGTCGCGACCGTGTTCACGGCCGCGCCGATCGCCGCTGCACAGGAGGCACGCCTTCGTGATGCTCTGGCGCGCCGCTATGGGGGAGAGATCTCCGTGAACCAGGTGATCGACCCCGAGGTCGTCGGTGGACTGCGCGTGCAGATCGCCGACGACGTCATCGACGGCAGCATCTCCGCCCGTCTCGCCGAGCTTCGACAGAAGCTCGCGAGCTGACACAGACTGACGCGGGGAACCGCGCACACCCAGACACACAAAGGGAAGACAATGGCAGAACTATCGATCAGCCCCGACGTCATCCGTGACGCGCTGAAGGACTTCGCAGCCGCCTACGAGCCCACTGGCGCGGCCGCGACCGAGGTCGGCACGGTCATCGACGCAGCCGACGGCATCGCGCACGTCGAGGGGCTGCCTGGGGTGATGGCCAACGAGCTCGTCACCTTCGGTGACGGCACCAAGGGCCTCGCGCTGAACCTCGACGAGCACCAGATCGGCGTCGTCGTCCTGGGCGACTTCACCGGCATCGAGGCCGGGCAGGAAGTCACCCGCACCGGTGAGGTGCTCTCGGTTCCGGTCGGCGACGGCTACCTGGGCCGCGTGGTCGACCCGCTCGGCAACCCGATCGACGGCCTCGGCAACATCGCCACCGACGGCGTGCGCGCCCTCGAGCTGCAGGCGCCCGGCGTGATGCAGCGCAAGAGCGTGCACGAGCCGATGCAGACCGGTGTCAAGGCGATCGACGCGATGATCCCCGTCGGCCGCGGTCAGCGTCAGCTGATCATCGGCGACCGTCAGACCGGCAAGACGGCGCTGGCGATCGACACGATCATCAACCAGAAGGCCAACTGGGAATCCGGCGACGTGAACAAGCAGGTGCGCTGCATCTACGTCGCGATCGGCCAGAAGGGCTCGACCATCGCCTCGGTGAAGGGTGCGCTGGAGGACGCCGGTGCGCTGGAGTACACCACGATCGTGGCCGCTCCCGCCTCCGACCCCGCGGGCTTCAAGTACCTCGCCCCGTACACCGGCTCGGCCATCGGCCAGCACTGGATGTACGACGGCAAGCACGTGCTGATCGTCTTCGACGACCTGTCCAAGCAGGCCGAGGCGTACCGCGCCGTGTCGCTGCTGCTGCGTCGCCCGCCGGGGCGCGAGGCCTACCCGGGTGACGTCTTCTACCTGCACTCGCGTCTGCTCGAGCGCTGCGCGAAGCTGTCCGACGAGCTCGGTGCGGGATCGATGACCGGTCTGCCGATCATCGAGACCAAGGCGAACGACGTCTCGGCGTACATCCCGACCAACGTGATCTCGATCACCGACGGCCAGATCTTCCTGCAGTCCGACCTGTTCAACGCCAACCAGCGTCCCGCTGTCGACGTCGGCATCTCGGTGTCCCGCGTGGGTGGTGACGCGCAGGTCAAGTCGATCAAGAAGGTCTCCGGAACGCTGAAGCTCGAGCTTGCGCAGTACCGCTCGCTCGAGGCGTTCGCGATGTTCGCATCCGACCTCGACGCGGCCTCGCGTCGTCAGCTGGCCCGCGGCGCGCGTCTGACCGAGCTGCTCAAGCAGCCGCAGTACTCGCCGTACCCGGTGGAGGAGCAGGTCGTCTCGATCTGGGCCGGCACCAACGGCAAGCTCGACACCATCGAGGTCGAGGACGTGCTGCGGTTCGAGCGCGACCTGCTCGACTACCTGCGTCGCAACACCAGCATTCTCGACACTCTGCGCGAGACCAACGTTCTCGACGACGACACCGTCGCCGAGCTCGACAAGCAGACGGATGCCTTCCTTCTGGAGTTCCAGGGTGGCAAGGGGCACGGCATCGGCGCCCCGGGTCACGAGGAGCACGCTGCCGCCGAGGCGGAAGACGTCAACCAGGAGAAGATCGTCAAGGGTCGTCGCGCGTAACCGCGTGAGGTACTGATTCATGGGCGCTCAACTCAGGGTCTACAAGCAGAAGATCTCTTCTGCTCAGACGACCAAGAAGATCACGAAGGCGATGGAACTCATCGCGGCTTCGCGCATCCAGAAGGCGATGGCACGCGTCAAGGCGTCCACTCCCTTCGCGCGGGCCGTGACGAGGGCTGTGTCCGCCGTCGCGACGCACTCCAATGTCGACCACCCGCTCACCCGCGAGCCCGAGAAGATCACCCGCTCCGCGGTCGTCATCTTCTCGTCCGACCGGGGCTGGCAGGCGCCTTCAACTCGCAGATCCTCCGCGAGGGTCTCGAGGTGGCGGAACTGCTGCGCGAGCAGGGCAAGGAGCCGGTGTTCTACCTGGTGGGCCGCAAGGCCGTCGGCTACTTCCAGTTCCGGGGCATCGCCTCGGCCGCGGAGTGGACCGGCGACACCGACACGCCGGCGTTCCACACCGCTGAGGAGATCTCGCACACGCTGCTGGATGCCTTCTCGCGCGGCGGGGAGGCCGGGGGCGTCGATGAGATCACCCTGGTGTACAACCGCTTCGTCAGCATGATGACGCAGTCGCCGGAGAACGTGCGACTGCTGCCGCTGGAGATCGCGGAGGCCGACGACTCAGAGGCGGGCAGCACCGTCTACCCGCTGTACGAGTTCGAGCCCGACGCCGAGACCGTGCTGGACGCGATCCTGCCGGTGTACATCCAGAGCCGTGTGTTCAACGCCCTGCTGCAGTCGTCGGCCGCCAAGCAGGCCGCGACGCAGAAGGCGATGAAGTCGGCCAGCGACAACGCCGACAAGCTGATCACCGACTACACCCGCCTGCGCAACAACGCGCGACAGGCCGAGATCACCCAGCAGATCGCCGAGATCGTCGGTGGCGCCGACGCTCTCGCATCCAGCTGACAGACCCTCAGGAAAGAGACGAAGAAATGACCCCCACCGCTACGGCTGACAAGCCCGCGACCGCGGTCGTCGGGCGCGTCGCACGCGTCAACGGTCCGGTTGTCGACATCGAGTTCCCGCACGACTCGATCCCCGACATCTACAACGCGCTGAAGACCACGATCGTCATCGGCGAGGACTCCACCGAGATCACCCTCGAGGTCGCTCAGCACCTCGGCGACGATCTGGTCCGGGCCATCGCCCTGAAGCCCACCGACGGCATCGTCCGCGGTCAGGAGGTGCGCAACACCGGCGAGGCGATCTCCGTCCCCGTCGGCGACGTCACCAAGGGCAAGGTCTTCAACGTGATCGGCGAGGTCCTCAACGCCGAGCCCGGCGAGCAGATCGAGATCACCGAGCGCTGGCCGATCCACCGCAAGGCGCCGAGCTTCGACCAGCTCGAGTCCAAGACCCAGATGTTCGAGACCGGCATCAAGTCGATCGACCTGCTCACGCCGTACGTGCTGGGCGGGAAGATCGGTCTGTTCGGCGGCGCGGGCGTCGGCAAGACCGTCCTCATCCAGGAGATGATCCAGCGCGTCGCGCAGGACCACGGCGGTGTGTCGGTGTTCGCCGGTGTCGGTGAGCGCACCCGTGAGGGCAACGACCTGATCCACGAGATGGAGGAGGCGGGCGTCTTCGACAAGACCGCCCTCGTCTTCGGCCAGATGGACGAGCCCCCGGGGACGCGTCTGCGCGTGGCACTGTCGGCGCTGACCATGGCGGAGTACTTCCGCGATGTGCAGAAGCAGGACGTGCTGCTCTTCATCGACAACATCTTCCGGTTCACGCAGGCCGGTTCCGAGGTGTCGACCCTACTGGGCCGCATGCCCTCGGCGGTGGGCTACCAGCCGAACCTCGCCGATGAGATGGGCCTGCTGCAGGAGCGCATCACGTCCACGCGCGGTCACTCGATCACCTCGCTGCAGGCGATCTACGTGCCGGCTGACGACTACACCGACCCGGCTCCGGCCACCACGTTCGCGCACCTCGATGCGACGACCGAGCTCAGCCGTGAGATCGCGTCGAAGGGTCTGTACCCGGCCATCGACCCGCTGACCTCGACGTCGCGCATCATGGACCCCCGCTACCTGGGTGAGGACCACTACCGCGTGGCCACCACGGTCAAGCAGATCCTGCAGAAGAACAAGGAGCTGCAGGAGATCATCGCGATCCTCGGTGTCGACGAGCTCTCGGAAGAGGACAAGATCGTCGTGTCGCGCGCACGCCGCATCCAGCAGTTCCTCTCGCAGAACACCTACATGGCGAAGAAGTTCACCGGTGTCGAGGGTTCGACCGTCCCGCTGAAGGAGACCATCGAGTCCTTCGATGCGATCTGCCGCGGCGACTTCGACCACGTCGCCGAGCAGGCCTTCTTCAACGTCGGCGGCATCTCCGACGTCGAGGAGCAGTGGGCGAAGATCCAGAAGGAGAACGGCTGACCATGGCTCTGCACGTCAGCCTCGTCTCCGCGGATGCGGAGGTCTGGACGGGAGAAGCGACGCTCGTCATCGCCAAGACCGTCGAGGGCGAGATCGGCTTCATGGCCGGTCACGAGCCGGTGCTGGCCATCCTCGCCGAGGGACAGGTCCGGATCACCCAGACCGACGGCACCAAGGTGCTGGCCAACGCGCAGGACGGCTTTCTCTCGATGGAGGGCGACAACCTGACCATCGTCGCCGGAAACGCCGCACTGGTCGCCTGACACCGTTTCATCGAGGCGTCCGCTTCGGCCGTGTGCGCGAGCACCGGCCGGGCGGGCGCTTTCGTCTGTGCATGAAGCCGATGTGGAGCCCATGAAGATCCTGCTGCCTCCCTCCGAGACCAAGCGCCCCGGCGGGCTCGATCGTCCACTGGAGATCGCGGCCCTGGCGCTGCCCTCACTCGCACCGCAGCGTGAGGCTCTCGTCGATGCGCTCGTGGCGCTGTCCGAGGATCGGGCTCTCGCGCGGCGGGTCCTGAAGCTCAGCGAGCGTCAGGCGCAGGACGTGGAGCACAATCGGATGCTGAGGACGGCGCCCACGATGGCTGCCGTCGACCGCTACACCGGGGTGCTCTACGACGCCCTCGACGCCCTGAACCTGGATCGGGCGGCTCGGCGGTGGCTTGGTGCTCACGCACTCATCCACTCCGCGCCCTTCGGGCCGATCGGCGCGCTGGATCGCATCCCCGCCTATCGGCTGGCCGCAGGGACCTCGCTGCCGGGCTTCCCGTCGCTGCGTCGGCACTGGGCCGAGGCGACCGGCGGCGCACTGGCGCAGAGCGGTTTTCTGCTGGATCTGCGTAGCGAGGCCTATGTGGCGCTGGGGCCGATCCCGGCATCCGTGCCTTCGGCGTACGTGCGCATCGTCACCGCGACCGGGCGTGCGCTGAACCACTTCAACAAGAAGGCCAAGGGCGAGCTGGTGCGAGCTCTGGCCGAAACGCGTCCGCGGATCGGAAGCCGTGCGAGCCTGCTGCGCTGGGCGCAGGACAGCGGGGTGCGGCTGCGCTCCGGTGATCGCTCCAGCGACTGCGGGGAGCTCGAACTCGTCGTCGCCGAGTGAGGTGGGGTGCGGCGTTGCCATTGCCGTGGCAGGAAGGACGCCGATAGCATGACGTGTGCGACAGCTACGGCTTCGCGACGGAGGACGAGATACGTCCCCGATACCGGAGAAACGTGGGTCTTATGTACGACGACTACGGCTACGGCATGTATGGCGCGGGCTGGCTCCTCGCTATGATGCTGCCCCTGCTCCTGCTCGGTCCCATCCTCTACGCCGTCACCGCCTGGTTCTTGATGAAGATCTTCGAGAAGGCCGGCGTGCAGGGCAAGTGGCGGGCCTGGGTGCCTTTCTACAACATCATGATCTTCTTCAAACTCGGCGATGTCAGCCCCTGGCTGGTCTTCGGCGTTCTGCTGACCTGGATCCCGGTCCTCGGGTGGCTCGTCAGCATCGGAGTCGGCGTGATGGGCATCCTCGCCGCCTACCGCATCGGTCAGAAGCTGCAGAAGGACGGTGCCTGGATCGTGCTGTACATCCTCGTCGCGCCGGTCTGGCTCGGCATCCTCGCCTTCGACTCGTCGCGCTGGAACGTCAGCATCCCGGCGGCCGCTTGGGCGGGCAACAGCTTCCTCGCCGACCGCACGGTCTGGGACGGCATCCCCGTGCAGCCCAACAATGCGGCCCCCGCACCCGGTTACGGCGCTCCGCAGGGATATCAGCCGCCCGCTCCGGGTGGCTACCCGCCGCAGGGTTACGGCGCTCCCGGCCAGCCCCAGCCCGGATACGGCCAGCCGCAGCAGCCCGGCTACGCTGCTCCCGGTGCTCCGGTTCCGCCTCCCGCGCAGCCCGGCGCGCCTGTCCCGCCTCCTGCGGCTCCTCCCGCGCAGCCTGGTGCCCCGGTTCCGCCGCCCGCCACGCCGCCGGCACCACCGGCCGCTCCGGATGCCGAGCCGCCGGCCGATCCCACGCAGCCGCCTGCGTGACATCTCCAGGATGCCCCCGACTTCGGTCGGGGGCATCCTGCTGTCTGCGGGTTCGATACGGTGGAGGCATGGGAACTTCGCAGCGCCGCGTCGGCGCATCCGGTCTCGTGGTCTCGGCCACGGGCCTGGGAAGCAATAACTTCGGTCGTGCCGGAACGGTGACCGAGACGCTGGACGGGACCAGGGCCGTGATCGATGCGGCGCTGGCGAACGGGGTGTTCTTCTTCGACACCGCAGACATGTACGGTGCCGACGCAGGCCGCAGCGAGGAGCTGATGGGCGAGGTGCTCGAAGGACGCCGCGACCGGGTGGTGCTGGCGACCAAGTTCGGGCACGACCGCGACATGGGATACGACTTCCCAGGCGGCCGCGGTTCACGACGCTACGTGCGCCTGGCCGTGGAGCACTCGCTGCGTCGTCTGCGCACCGACTGGATCGACCTGTACCAGCTGCATCTGCCCGACCCGCAGACGCCGATCGCCGAGACGATCGACGCACTGGACGAACTCGTCGACGAGGGGAAGATCCGCTACTACGGCCACTCGAACTTCGACGGCTGGCAGATCGCCGAGGCCGAGTTCACCGCCCGGGCACGTTCGACCGGACGGTTCGTGTCAGCACAGAACCACTACTCGCTGCTGGCCCGCGGTTCTGAGCGTGAGGTGCTCCCCGCCGTCAACCGTTACGGCCTCGGTTTCTTCCCCTACTTCCCGCTGAAGAACGGACTGCTCACCGGCAAGTTCACCCGCGAAGGCGGCCCGCAGGGCAGCCGCATCATGGACACCCGCCGGCACATCTGGTCGGACGCACCGTGGGACGCGCTGGAGGCATACCAGTCGTTCTGCGATGAGCGCGGCATCACGATGCTGCAGGCCACCTTTGGCTGGCTGCTCGCGCAGCCGGGGGTCTCCAGTGTGATCGCCGGTGCGACCTCACCCGCGCAGATCGAGGCGAATGCCGCTGCATCCGAGGCTTGGACGCCGACGGCCGGGGACCTCGCCGAGATCGACCGGCTGTTCCCGCTCCCCGACGATCCTGCGTCGGTGATGTGAGCATCCGCTCCATTACGATGGATCAGTATCCTGCGGACGCCTCCTCGTCCGCCCCTTCGACGGAGATGGCCCGTGCCTGAGACCACAACGCAGACGCATCGTGTCGGCGACGAGCTGCAGCTCGCCTGGGCGGGCGTGACCGATCAGGGGCGACGCCGCGAGAACAATCAGGACGCGTTCCTGGCGCGCTTCCCCCTGTTCGTCGTCGCCGACGGCATGGGCGGTCACGCCGGCGGCGAGATAGCCAGTCAGAGCACGATCGAGCGTCTCGACGAGATGGTCGACGACGGCTCGATCACCGACGAGGCCATCCAGGCCGCGCTGCGGCGCGCCGTGGAGGACATCCATCAGCATCCCGAGGCCACGGATGAGGGCACCGGGACCACGCTCACCGGCGCCTTCCTCGATCGTGCCGAGGACGGATCCTGGCAGTGGACCGTGCTGAACATCGGAGACTCACGCGTGTATCTGGCACGCGACGACCGTCTTCTGCAGGTCACCACCGATCATTCCGTGGTCCAGGAGCTGATCGCCTCGGGAAAGATCAGCCCGGAAGAGGCCGACGCGCACCCGTACAGCAATGTGATCACGCGCGCGGTCGGCGCGAGCGAACTGGTGGCGCCCGACTACGTCACGGTCGATCTGCGTGACGAGGACCGCCTGGTGATCTGCTCCGACGGGCTCACCAAGGAGCTCACCGACTACGGCATCCTGCACTTCCTGCGCGAGAACGAGGATCCGGGTGCGGCGGCGGACGCCATGCTCGACGCCGCTCTCGAGAACGGCGGACGCGACAACGTCACCCTGATCGTGCTGCGCGTGATCCTCGGCGACTCTCCCTCCACAGAAGCCGATTCCCGCAAATAACGCGATCCGCCTGTGGACAGGGCGTTCTGCGGTGTGACGATGCGATCGAATGGTGCGCATGGATGCCACCACCATCGTCCTCCCCTCCGCACCCGCTGAGGCCAGGCGGCCCCCGCTGCCGCTGCTGGCCGCCGTCGTCCCCATCATCGCCGGTGTCGTACTGTGGCTGGTCACCGGGTCGCTGTTCGCCCTGTGCTTCGCGGCCCTCGGGCCGCTGATGCTGGTGGCGTCGTACCTGGACGGACTGCGCACGCGGGGGCGGGAGCGCCGCAGGGCGGAGGCCGAGACGGATGCCGCCTGGCAGCGTGCCGAGGCCGAGCTGGAGCAGCTGCACGCCGAGGAGCACGCTGCGATGTGGCGGCGAGAGCCCGGAGCCGCGGAGTGCCTGCTCGAGCCGCCGCTGCGGGGGAGCGATGCGCCGGATCGGCACACGACCGTCGTGCTCGGCCGGGGTGTGCGGGGCAGCCGGGTTCAAGCGCGCGGGGGTGAGGACGAACGCTCGCGAGCATTCAGGGCCCGTGCTCAGCAGTTGGAGGATGCGCCAGTCGCGGTGCCGATCGGCGGGGGATCTGCATCCGGGCGACGAGCCCGGTCGCCCGGGCGGTGGCGCGGGCGATCGTCGTGCAGCTGTGCCTGCGCTTCGCGCCGGCACAGCTCGGCCTCGCCGGAGACGGCATCGGGGAGTGGGCGCTCGATGCGCTCCCGCATGCCGGACGTCGCCGTGCGGCCTTCCGGCTCGGCATCGGTGAGAGCGAGCTGCGCACGGATGCGATCATCTGCGTCCGCAGGCCGGGGACGGAGCCGCCGGACGGCATCACGACCGTCGTGGACTGTGTCGATCCCGGCAGGGCACGGGTGCGCACGCCGGAAGGAGAGCGGGAGATCGTTGCGGAGGCGCTCTCCGCGCAGCAGGCGCGGATCGTCGGCGCAGACCTCTCCGGACGATCGGATGCGGAGACGAGCATCCCAGACCGGATCGGGTTCGATGACCTGAGCCCCGTGAGTGCCGACGGACTGGCGGCTTCGCTGGGGCGCGGGGAACGCGGCGACATGACCGTGGACCTGGTGGAGGATGGGCCGCACGCGATCGTGACCGGGATGACGGGGACGGGCAAGAGCGAGCTGCTCACCAGCTGGGTCGCCGGTCTGGCAGCGGTGCACTCCCCGCAGGAGCTGGCCTTCGTGCTGGTCGACTTCAAGGGCGGCACGGCCTTCGACCCCTCCGGCGGCTGCCGCACGTCGTCGCGGTGATCACGGACCTGGATGCCGATGGGGCACGTCGGGGAGTCGGCAGCCTCACCGCGGAGCTGCGCCGTCGCGAGGCCGAGCTGGCCCGCACCGGCGTGCGCGATGTCAGCGAGTGCCCATCGCTGGCCAGGCTGGTGATCGTCGTGGACGAGTTCGCCGCGCTGCTGCAGGAGCATCCTGACCTGGGGGCGATCTTCACCGACGTCGCAGCCCGGGGACGGGCATTGGGCATGCACCTCGTGCTGGGCACTCAGCGGGCGAGCGGCATCATCCGCGACGCCCTTGCGGCCAACTGCCCGCTGCGCCTCAGCCTGCGTGTGGCCGAGACCGCCGAGAGCCGCTTCGTGATCGGCTCGGATGCGGCGGCCGAGCTGCCGGGAGGGGCGGAGTCTCGTGGGCTCGCCTACGTGCGGCGGCCGCGGGACGGCGCGGCCTCGGCGGTGCGCGTCGCGCTCACCGCCGAGACGGACCTCGCCGAGGTGCAGAGCAGGTGGGTCGGAAGCGGCTCCCAGCCCAGCCCGTGGCTTCCACCCCTGCCCACACGCCTTGCGTTGCCCGACGTGGCGTCGGTGGAACGCGTCGGCACGGATGCCTCAGTGCTGCTCGGCCGTGCGGATGAGCCGGAGCAGCAGCGACAGCCCTGGGTGCGGCTCGGAGATGGGGAGGGGCTCGCGATCATCGGCGGACCGGGGGCCGGCAAGACCTCGGCGCTGCAGCTGCTGCGTGGTCAACTCGACGATGCGGTCATGATCCCTGCCGATCCGGAGCAGGCATGGGACGCCGTCGCCGAGCTCTCCACCGGATCACACGGTCCCGTGCTGTGCGACGACCTGGACGTGCTCACCGCACGATTCCCGCCCGAATACGCGCAGCTGTTCCTGAGCAGGTGGGAGAGCATCGTGCGCTCACCTGCGATCACCGCGATCACGCTGTCTCGCGTCTCCGGCCCCCTGGGCAGGCTGATCGACGCGCTGCCCAGACGGGCTCTGCTCCGGCTGACCAGCAAGGTCGAGCACATCGCAGCGGGCGGGGAGCCCGCCGCATTCGACCGGAACCGTCCGGCAGGCCGAGCCTGGCTGGACGGGCGCGAGGTGCAGCTGTGCCTGCCGGAAGCATCCGGCAGCGCGCCATCGAGCGTGAGCGGAGCGGTGTGGTCTCCCTCTCGCCCGAGAGCCGGCATCATCACCCCGGCGGTGCAGGCCACGCGGGCGGTGCTCGCCGGCGCGCATCCTGACCACAGGGTCGTCTCGCTCGCCGAGGCGAGCACAGCGTCGAACGTGGCAGATGCCGGAGACAGGATCATCATCGTCGGCGACCCGGAGGAGTGGCGCGCGCAGTGGGCGGCGCTGCAGGGCATCCGCACGGCGGGGGAGCTGGTGGTCGCAGCAGAGTGCGCGAGCGAGCTTCGTCAGCTCGCCGGCGTGCGGGAGCTGCCGCCCTACGCGCAGCTGCATGCCGACCGCGCATGGAGCGTGCAGGCTGGAGGAAGCCGCGTCGTGTGCTGCTCAGCTGATGGGAACTGCTCAGATGCCGGGCACAGCGCGCACGACACCGACCGGCTCTCCGCCGCCGAGCACGGCCAGAGGCAGTGCGGCGGCCAGCGTCGCCACGTCGGCATCGCTCAGGGCTCCGGCACGAGCCAGCAGCGTGGCCGCGACAATGGTGGCCGCACGGCCGCTGCCGTCGAGGATCTTCAGCGCCACGGTCGTGCCGTTCGGCGCGACCATCACCATGATCCCCTCGGCGCCGCCCTTCGCGAACACGCCGAGCGTCTCGATGGCGATGGTGTCGGGCTCGCCCGGGCCCGCGATCGTCCACGGGTTCTCCCGCACTGCGCGCACCAGCGTGCCTGCCACTCGATGCAGTGCGAAGGGCGAGCGCTCCGATGCCGTGCCGATCCGGTGGATGCCGCGCGCCAATCCTGTCAGCGTGATCGCGTGCACCGGGGCGCCGCAGCCATCGACGGAGGTGTGCGCGATCTTCTCTCCGGTGAGTCGCTCCACGACCTCGCGGATGTGCACCTGCAGCGGGTGGGACGGATCCAGATAGCCGTCGGTCGGCCAGCCGGTCGCCACGCAGGCTCGAAGCATGAGCGCGTGCTTGCCGGAGCAGTTCATCCGGATCCGGGCCTGACCGGCGTGATCGCCGATCATCTCGCGGCGTGCGTCCGCGTCGGTGGGCCAGGCCGGCGGGCAGGCCAGATCGTCTTCGGTCAGACCACCGGCGGTGAGGATCTCCCGCACCACCTCGACATGGCGGTCGGTGCCGCTGTGGCTCGCCGTGCCCAGAGCCAGCTGCTCGCCGTCCAGCGCGGCGCCGGCGGTCAGGCTCGCGACCGCCTGAAGCGGTTTGAGACTGGAGCGCGGCAGTATCACCGCATCCGCGTTGCCGTGTTGGGCGATGATCTCGCCCTCAGCAGACAGAACGACCGCCGCGCCCGCGTGGCGGGATTCCACGAAGCCGCTGCGCTCCACGACGGCGAGTTCGACGGCATCACGGAAGGTCAGAGTCTCCAGCACCAGACCAGCCTACTGCGCTCGCCACGATCGTCCGAGGAGGTGCAAGACTGTCGCCATGGCACAGCATCCGCTCGGCGAACACCACTACACGCTCACCGCGACCTGGACCGGCAACCGCGGAACGGGCACCAGCGGATACCGAGACTACGCGCGCGATGTGACGGTGTCGATCGACGGCAAGCCCGATCTGCTCGCATCCGCCGACCGGCCCTTCCGCGGGGACCCCGCCCGCTGGAACCCCGAGGACATGCTCCTCGCCGCGCTGTCGGAATGCCACCTGCTGTCCTACCTGCACGCCTGCGTCACCGCCGGCGTGCAGGTCACCTCCTACCGGGACCAGGCGACCGGGATCATGCGGGAGGACGGCCGCGGCGGCGGCGCCTTCGCCGAAGTCGTGCTGCACCCGCAGGTCACGGTGGCAGAGGAGTCGATGGTGGAGACGGCGCGCAGCGCGCACGATCAGGCGCACGAATGGTGCTTCATCGCCAACTCGGTGAACTTCCCGGTGCGGCACGAGGCGACCATCGCCGTGCAGGGCCGCTGAGCCTGGACCGAGACCTCAGCGGCGTTCGTGCGGCAGCACCCGCTTGATCTTGTCGATCGGGTTCTGCGCCGGCGGCTCGTTGTAGACGCCGGCGAGCTCCTGCCCGCTCAGCTCGTGGATCGCGGCCATGATCTCATCGGTGGCCAGGCGGCGCGCTTTGCCGCTGCTCGCCGGGCCGTGCGTGGAGACGTCGATCGGCTCACCGAAACGCACGGTGACGCGCTCCTTCAGTGAAGGCGTCTTCGCGCCAACAGGCATCACACGATCCGTGCCGATGAGTCCGACCGGCACAACGGGAGCCCCGGTCTGCAGGGCGAGGAAAGCGACGCCGGTGCGGCCCTTGTACAGCCGTCCATCGGTGGAGCGGGTGCCCTCGGGATACAGGGCGACGGCGAGCCCCTCCTCCAGCAGCTGCCGTTGCTGGTCCAGCGCGTCCAGCGCCGCCTGTCCGCCGCCCCGGCGTACCGGGATCGCACCGACCGAGGTGAAGAACTCGCGGGAGAGCGCGCCCCTCAGACCGGTGCCCTCGAAATAGCTCGCCTTCGCCAGGAAGTGCACCGGACGCGGAGCTGCCACCGGGATGGCCATCGAATCGATGAACGACAGATGATTGCTCGCGAGGATCACCGCACCGGTCTTCGGCACGTTCTCACGCCCCTCGATGCGAGGGCGGTACACGAGCCGGGCCAGTGGCCCGGCGACCATGCGCCCCACCGCATACTTGAAGCCGGCGTGTCGGGGAGTATGCGGTTCCGGTTCGTGCTCGGACTCGTCCGACTGCTCAGAGGTCATCAGAGAAGCCTATCCAGCGATTCATTCCCGTCGTGGAATGTCGTGGCGGCAACGACGCTCAGCCTCGGCAAAGCCGGATGCGCGATGATGGACTCTTCCCTTCAGCGATTCCGAGGTTCCATCTTGCGCGCGCGTCCCCTCGCCCTTCTTTCCACCATCGCGGTGTCCGCCCTGCTGCTGACCGGATGTGCCGGCGACTCGTCGCCAGAGCCGTCTCCGTCGACGAGCGACGCCGCCGCGAACGCCGATCCCTGCACGCAGGCCGTCGCGTCCGGTGCACTCACCGACAGCGTGAAGATCGAGGGTGAGTTCGGCACACCGTCCACGGCGACCTTCGACCAGACGCAGGAGGTGTCGGATCTGCAGCGCACCGTCGTCTCCGAGGGCGATGGTGCCGACATCGAGCAGGGTGAGTACGTCGCCTACGCGATGAGCGCATTCGACGCCGCAACGGGAGAGCGCCTCGGCGACCTCGGCTACGCGGATGCCGAGGTCCTGCCCCAGAACGTGCTGGCCAACCAGACTCTCGCACAGGTGATCGGCTGCGTGCCGATCGGGTCGCGCATCGCCGCAGCATTCCCGGCGCAGGAGGGTGCGCAGGGTGCGCAGGTCTACATCATCGATGTGCTCCGTGCGGTTCCGACAGCGGCCTGGGGCGAACCTCAGGCACCCGTGGACGGCATGCCGGCGGTCGAGCTCGCCAAGGACGGCGAGCCCAGCATCACGATGCCGAAGGGCGACGCGCCGACGGGGCTGAAGATCTCCGTGCTCAAGCAGGGCGACGGCGTCGAGGTCGCCGACGGCGACACCACCCTGTTGCAGTACTACGGGGCGGACTGGGCCGACGGTGAGAGCTTCGATTCCTCCTGGTCCAAGGGTGAGCCGCTCGCCCTGCCCGGGAACACCTACGTGCCCGGATTCGTGCAGGCGCTGGCCGGGCAGAAGGTCGGCTCGCAGGTGCTGGTCGTCATCCCGCCGGCGCTCGGATACGGCGAGGATCCGGATGCCCACGAGCTGGGCGGGAAGACCTTGGTCTTCGTCGTCGACATCCTCGCGACCATGCACGCACCGGCCCAGCAGTAGGCATCCTGGTGCGGCGGCCCGTGCGAGAGCAGGGCCGTCGCACGCTCGCTAGGCTGGCGGCATGCGTCGGATCATTGTCCTCGGCTCCACAGGTTCCATCGGCACGCAGGCTCTGGATGTGATCCGCTCCCATCCGCGGCGTTTCGAACTGGTGGGGATCTCGGCGGGCTCCAATGCTGAACTCGTCGCGCAGCAGGCGCAGGAGTTCCACCTCGAGCACACGGCGATCGGAGCATCCGAATCCGAGCAGCTGGTGCGCGACGTCGAGGCCGATGTCGTCCTCAACGCGATCACCGGGTCCATCGGGCTCGGATCGACCATGGCGGCGCTGCAGGCCGGTCGTACCCTCGCCCTCGCCAACAAGGAGTCGCTGATCGTCGGCGGCGCGCTCGTGCGCGCTGCGGCGGCGGAGGATCAGATCGTGCCCGTCGACTCGGAGCATTCCGCGATCGCGCAGGCGCTGCGCGCAGGAACGGATGCCGAGGTGCGGCGGCTCGTGGTCACGGCATCCGGCGGACCGTTCCGCGGTCGCTCTCGCGCCGAGCTCGCCGAGGTGACACCCGCGCAGGCCCTCGCGCATCCGACGTGGGACATGGGGCGGATGGTGACCACCAACTCCGCCACCCTGGTGAACAAGGGGCTGGAGGTCATCGAGGCGCAGCTGCTCTTCGACGTGCCCTTCGACGACATCGAGGTGGTGGTGCACCCGCAATCGATCGTGCACTCCATGGTGGAGTTCGTCGACGGGTCGACCATCGCCCAGGCCTCCCCGCCGGACATGCGGCTGCCGATCTCACTCGGGCTGGACTGGCCGCACCGGGTCGGGGGAGTGGGGCGCCCACTGGACTGGCGGCAGGCGACGAGCTGGACCTTCGAGCCCCTCGACGATGAGGCCTTCCCCGCGGTGACGCTGGCGAAGACCGTCGGCCGCGCCGGAAAGACGTTCCCCGCCGTATACAACGCCGCGAACGAGCAGGCCGTCAACGCCTTCCACGACGGGCGGCTGCCGTTCCTGGGAATCGTCGACACGATTCAGCGCGTGATCGACGTTCACGAGGCCCCCGAGGAGCTCACCCTCGAGGCACTCGCCGAGGCCGAGGCCTGGGCGCGCACGAAGGCCGATGCGCTGATCGCGGCGCGCTGATCCCCCTCTGCACCGCCCGTCTATTTGTGCGAGATGCGCCGGACCATGGCGAGAATCGCCGCATTCGGCACAAAGAGACGGGCTCTGGTCAGGCGCGGTCGTCGTAGGGGACCGGCCAATGCGGGTCGGGGGCCGGCCAGCCGGCGGCGATGAGCGCCCGACGGGCGAGTTCGCGCGCCGAATAGGGCGTGCGCTGCCCGCGGATGTCGCGATAGTCCTGGTGGCCGGGGCCGGCCCACAGGATCGCATCCCCGTCGCCCACCATCCCGATGGCCGCGACGATCGCCGTCTCCGGCGGGGAGAACTCGTGGATCTCGGCATCCGGGCGCGCCCTGCGGGCCCCGTCGATGAGCGTCGCGCGGATGGAGGCGGGATCCTCGAACCGCGGATGGTGGTCGGTGATCACCAGGATGTCGCTGCCGTTCACGGCCGTGCGCGCCATGTCGTACCGTTTGGTGGCGTCGCGGTCGCCGTCGGCGCCGAACAGCATGAGCACCTTCCCGGGCGTCACACGCCGCACGGCGGCGAGGGTCTTCTCGAACGCATCCGGTGAGTGCCCGAAGTCCACGTACACAGCCGGTCCGGTCTCCCCGGAGATGAACTGGGTGCGGCCGGGCAGATAGGCGAGGATCTGCCCATCGCGCTCGAAGGCCGCGGTGATGCGGTCCCACTCGTAGCCGGCCTCGAGCAGCATCACGATCGCGAGGCCCGCGTTGGCCGCCATGTGCTGGCCGATCACGGGCACCAGCGTCGTCAGTGCCCGTCCGTCGGGACCGGTGAGGGTGAACAGGGTGCCGCTCTGGCGCTCGTCATCGATGGTCACGACCCAGTCGGCAGCGGCCGCAGCATCCGGATCGGCGGCGATGGACGGCGTGCCCACGGTGACCACCGGGATGCCGCTGAGCGCGACCACGCGAGCGCCGGATGCCGAGTCCAGGCTCACCACGCCCCGGCGTGCCCGCTCGGGGGTGAACAGCGGCAGTTTCGCCTGGAAGTACTCCTCCATGTCGGCGTAGTCGTCGAGGTGGTCGTGGGAGAGGTTCGTGAATCCGGCGACGTCGAACACGATGCCGTCCACGCGATGCCGGGAGAGCGCCTGTGCGCTCACCTCGACGGCGACGGCTTCGACGCCCCGCTCGCGCATCAGGGCGAGCAGCGCGTGCATCTCGGATGCCTCGGGCGTGGTCAGCCGCGAGACGATCACCTCACCGGCGATGTGACGCTCTGCTGTGGACGACAGTCCCGACACGGCGCCGAGCTGGTCGAGCATGCCCTGCAGCAGGTGCGAGACGCTGGTCTTGCCGTTGGTGCCGGTCGTGCCCAGCAGCAGCGGAAGCGGGTCGGACGCTCCCGTGCCGTACACCCAGGCGCTCAGCTCGCCCAGCACCGCACGCGGGTCGTCGACGATGACGATGGGAAGACCGGCGGATGCCGCGATGCCGGCGCCTTCGGCATCCGTGATGATCGCGACCGCGCCCTGCTCGGCGGCGGTCTTCGAGAACTCCGCGCCATGCCGGTTCACCCCGCGGATGGCGACGAAGGCCTCACCCGGGCGGAGGTCGGCAGTGGCGAGGGTGATGCCGCTGAGCTGGACGTCCGCGAGATCACCGCGCATCTCCCTCCCGAAACGGTCTGCGAGCTCCGCCAGAGCGCGACGTGGTGGGGCGGCGGGGCGCAGCACAGGAGGCAGTGAGGACTGGTTCGTCATAGCCCTTCCATGATCTCACGCAGCACGCCGCCGACCCTGCAGCCGGGACCCCGGCGGTGCGTGAGTGCCGGCGGGTCTCATCGGGGTGGGACGGGTGCGGCGGTGATGAGCCGGCCGCACCCGCCCAGGGGTCAGGCGCGCCGGCGCCGGTACGCGGCGATCGACACGATCAGTGCGGCGATTCCCGCCGCCAGGCCCGCCGAGCCGAGCACGACCGGCACGGGCGAGGTGGCCGGCTGCTCGGCATCCGCCGATTCCGCGCCCTCGGCGTCACCGTGCATCTGGTCGCCGCTCTGGTCGCCGTGTTCGCCTTCGGCCTGTGCCGCGGTGAGCGAGACGACGGGGGCGGGTGAGTCGAGATCGTCGTGGGTCTGTCCCGCGTCGGCGATCTGAACCCACTCGTTCGCGCCCTCTTCGCAGATCTGCTCCACGGGGAAGGCCAGCTGGTCGGGCGCGTCCTCGGCGGGGCGGAACGAGAAGCTCACCGCGCCGCGCAGCTCGTTGGGCACGGGTCGGATCGCGGTGAAGGTGACGGCCGACGCGTAGCCGTCGGCGCCCTTCTCGATCTCGGTGCTCCACGCGGCGTCGAAGGTCGGCGAGACCACCGGCGCCTCGTCTGGGATCGTGATCCGCAGTGCCTTCGTCGGCGAGCCGGCACAGCCGTGCCCGAACGAGAAGGTGAGCAGCGTGGAGGCGCCACGCGGGATGCTGTCGGGTGAGACGCCGACGTGGGCGCTGGCGACGGCCGGGGTCGCGACGACGATGCCGGCGGCGAGGGCGGCGACGAGAGCGCCGCGACGGATGGTACGGGACATGATGGTTCTCCTGATGTTCGTGTGAGCGGTCGGCACGTGCCGGAACCGCAGCGAAGATCGCCGGCTCGGTGAGACGGCGTGCAATGGCCGATCCGAGGATCAGCCGCAGGAGAACGCGGGAGGCCCGCGACGGCAGACATCGCCGAGGGAGACTCGTGCGATCGTCGGTGCGAGGCGAGCGCGGAGCAACGGCCTGACCGCAGGCAGCTGCGGTTCGGGCAGCGGCTCCGGGCGGCGCAGCACCGCACGGACCCAGCGGGCGATCATGCTCAGCATCAGCTCGCCGCGCCACAGCAGCACCGCCGTCACCGCCGCCGCGCACGCGTGCGCGAAGATCATGGCCGCGTCGCCGTGCGAGGTGTGGGCCGGGGACGCCGAGGACGTCTGCGCGAGGGCGGTGAGATCGAGCGCGCCGTGCTGATGCCCGCTGACGTGCGGGCTGGAGCCGACTGTCGCCCCGGTCAGGTCGAAGAGAAGATGGAACACGGCCTGGGTCACGCCGACGGCCGCCGCGATGCTCGGCAACCGGGTAGCGCGCCCGACCAGCAGCGACGCGATCGGCGTCAGCAGCACGGACACGGCGAGGATGAGCAGCGGATGCGGCAGCTGCCCGCCGCCGAGAGTGTGCGACAGCGCCGCGATCAGCGTGGCGGTGACGGATGCCGAGGAGCCGCGGACGATGCGCAGCTGTCTCGGAGTCACACCGACATCATATGGCGACCACGCCCCACGCCGGTCACGGAGGATTCCTAACCGGACGCGATAGCGTGAGCCGGTGGAGATCCTGCTGTATCTGGGCGGCATCCTGTTCATGCTCGTCGGACTCGGCGTGTCGATCGGGTTGCACGAAGTGGGGCACCTGGTGCCGGCCAAGCTGTTCGGCGTGCGCGTCGGACAGTACATGATCGGCTTCGGCCCGCGGCTCTGGTCCAAGCGCTTCGGCGAGACCGAGTACGGCTTCAAAGCACTGCCGGTGGGCGGATTCATCTCGATGTCGGGCATGTACCCGCCGTCGGCGCACACCGGCCCCGCGACGGGGATGTTCGCGACGCTCGTACAGGACGCCAGGGTGGCGAACGACGAGACCATCGCCGAAGGTGCCGAGGATCGCGTCTTCTACCGCCTGCCGGTCTACAAGCGCATCATCGTGATGCTCGGCGGACCGGTGATGAACCTCATCCTCGCGATCCTGCTGTTCACACTGATGGCGTCGGGCATCGGCATCCAGCAGGCCAGCACGACGGTCTCAGCGGTCAGCGAGTGCGTGGTGCCCGCAGAGGTCACCCAGGACGCGTGTACGGCCGATGATCCGGTGGCACCCGCCGCACAGGCCGGCTTCCAACCCGGCGACACCCTGGTCAGCCTCGGCGGGAAGGCGATCACCACCTTCGCCGAGGCATCGCAGATCATCCAGGACTCACCGGGCCGCACCCTCGATGTGGTGGTCAGGCGAGACGGCCAGGAGATCCCGCTCACGCTCACTCCGGTGGCGGCGGAGCGCGGCGAGGTCGACACGAACGGCAGACCCGTGCTCGACAAAGGGGGATCCCCGTCACACACAGCGTCGGCTACGCGGGCATCACCGCGCAGTACGAGTACGCCCGTCAGCCGATCGGCACCGGTGCGGAACTCACCATGCAGCAGGTCGGCGGCGTGACCTCACTGGTCGTCAACCTTCCCGTCAAGCTGTGGGACGTCGGCGTCTCGCTGATCACCGGCTCGGAGCGTGACCCGAACGGCCCGCTCAGCGTGGTCGGCGTGGGACGGATCGCCGGCGAGGTCGCAGCCGCAGACGCTCCGGTGCTGAACCGGCTCGCCGTGCTGCTGAACCTGCTCGCGGCGCTGAACATCGCCCTGTTCGTGTTCAACCTCATCCCGCTGCTGCCGCTGGACGGAGGCCACGTCGCCGTCGCACTGTGGGAGGGCATCAAGCGCACCTGGGCGAAGCTCACCGGGCGCGCGCAGCCGAAGCCGGTGGATGCCACCAGGCTCGTCCCGGTCACCGTCGTGGTGGCCGTGCTGCTGATCGCAATGGGCGCCCTGCTGATCATCGCCGACCTCGTCAAGCCGATGAACCTGCTGGGCTGATCGCCGTCAGAGCAGCGCGTGGGCGATGAGTCGCTCGAGCGTGGCGATGCCGTCACGGGACAGGATCGACTCCAGATGGCCCTGGATCGAGGCGAAGCGCTCGCCGCGGAGAGCGTACACGTCTCCGGAGGCGGCGTCCGCCGCGACCTCCGCCTCGCCGACGCGTGCGGTTCCGGGCGAGACCCGGGCGGTGAACGTGTTGTAGAAGCCGACGGAGGCGTCCTGCCCGAACACCGGAATCACCTTCTGCACTCCCTGATACGGCGAGTCCAGCGGCACCAGCTCGATGCCGAGGGCGTCGGCGAGGATCTGATGGCTCAGGCACACCGCCAGCAGCGGGGTGCCCGCTGCGCGGCGTCGGGCGACGACCTGCTGCATCCGCGCGATGCGAGGAGATACGGGATCGCGCGGGTCGCCGGGGCCCGGGCCCGATACGACCAGGTCGGCGGCATCCACCGCATCGTCGGTCACGGCATCCCACGCCGCGATCTCGACCTCGAGGCCGAGGTGGCGCAGCTGGTGCGCGAGCATGGTGGTGAACCGGTCCTCGGCATCCACCACCAGCGCGTGCAGGCCGGTGAAGCGCTCGGCCGGGACGGCATCCTGCGGCTGCATCCAGAAGTCTGCGAGGCGGGAGTTGCGGGAGGCCAGCAGAGCCGCGATCTCGGGATCGTCGGCGAGTCGCGCGGGAGCGGGGGCGTCGTCGTCGCGCGCCTCGGCAACATGGTCGCGTTCGATCGCACCGATGGCGCCGAGCACACCGGCCGCCTTGCCGTGGGTCTCGCTGACCTCGCCGTGCGGGTCGGAGTGGCGCACCAGGGTGGCGCCCACGGGCACACGCAGACGACCGTTCTCGAGATAGACCGTGCGGATCAGGATCGGCGCGTCCAGATCGTGCCCACCCTCGGCGTTCGGGGTGAACAGTGCGGCCACACCCGAGTAGTAGCCGCGCGGCTCGACCTCGTGACGGGCGATCACCGCGCAGGCGTTCTGCATCGGAGAGCCGGTGACGGTCGGCGCGAACATCGTCTCACGCAGGATGTCCCGCGGATCGAGGCGACTGCGGCCGCGGAGCATGTACTCGGTGTGCGTGAGCCGTGACATCTCCTTCAGATGCGGACCGGTGATGCGGCCACCGTCCGAGCACACCTGGCTCATCATCTTCAGCTCTTCGTCGACGACCATGAACAGCTCCTCGGTCTCCTTCGTGGAGGAGAGGAACTCGGTCAGCGACTGGCGGGTCGCACCACCGGCAGGGTGACGGAACGTCCCCGAGATCGGGTTCATGGTCACCACCCCGTCGCGGGCGACGACATGCGCCTCGGGGCTGGCGCCCACCGCGATCTGCCCGGGAGTGATCACCGCGAAGGTCCAGTACGCGCCGCGCTCGTGCTCCAGCAGCGCCCGGAACCAGGTGAGCGCTGCCGTGCGGTCGTCGGCCCCGTACGACGCGCGGTAGTCACGGCGGATGACGAAGTTCGCCCCCTCGCCCCGGCCGATCTCGTCGGCGATGACGCGTTCGACGATCTCGGCGTACGCCTCGTCGCTGATGTCGAAGCCGCCCTCGCTCAACGGGATCGGAGCTGTGGGAAGCGCGGCGGTCAGCTCAGCGGCATCCAGCCTCTCGTGCTCCGCAACCAGCAGACAGCGCAGGGGAGTGCCGTCGTCCTGCGCCTCGAAGCCGCGCTCGCGCACCTGCCGGTACGGCACCATCGCGAACACCTCGCGTGCGCCCTCCGGTCCGACCAGCGGGATATCGGCGAGCAGGTCGACGTCGACGACCTCACCGGTGAGCAGCTCCACACCGCCGTCGCGGGCGATGAGCACGAAAGATGCGGTGGTGTCGGCGGCGAGCTCGCGGATGCGATCGGACTGAGCGGTCATCGGGGTCTCCTGGTTCTCCGGATCCGGCGCGGAGAAGGAAAAGACCGCCCCGGAAGGCGGTCGTGATCTCGTGGGTACGCGAATCACCGCCTAGAAGGCGGGCCACCAGGTGCGGGTCGCGGACATACCGTGAAAGTACCACAGTGCGACCGGCGCGCACTGACGCATGACGACGGTGCGCATCCAGCCTGCATCGATCCAGCGGCGGTAGCCTGGAGGGGTGCCAGCAGTGAACCTTGGGATGCCGCGCGTCCCCGAAGTCCTCGCGCCCCGTCGCAAGTCCCGCCAGATCCGCGTCGGCAAGGTGCTCGTCGGGGGCAACGCGCCCGTCAGCGTGCAGTCGATGACCACCACGAAGACCACCGACATCAACGGCACTCTGCAGCAGATCGCCGAGCTGACGGCATCCGGCTGCGAGATCGTGCGCGTCGCCGTGCCGTCGCAGGACGACGCGGATGTTTTGCACATCATCGCTGCCAAGAGCCAGATCCCGGTGATCGCCGACATCCACTTCCAGCCCAAATACGTGTTCCAGGCCATCGACGCCGGCTGCGCTGCCGTGCGCGTCAACCCGGGCAACATCCGCAAGTTCGACGACCAGGTCGGCGCGATCGCCAAAGCGGCTCAGGCCGCCGGGGTGTCGCTGCGCATCGGCGTGAACGCCGGGTCGCTGGATCGTCGCCTGCTGGAGAAGTACGGCAAGGCCACGCCCGAGGCGCTCGTGGAGAGCGCGGTGTGGGAGGCGTCGCTGTTCGAGGAGCACGACTTCCACGACTTCAAGATCTCGGTCAAGCACAACGACCCGGTCGTGATGGTCAAGGCGTACCGGCAGCTCGCCGAGCGCGGCGACTGGCCGCTGCACCTCGGAGTCACCGAAGCCGGTCCCGCGTTCCAGGGCACCATCAAGAGCGCCACGGCCTTCGGCATCCTGCTCGGCGAGGGCATCGGCGACACGATCCGCGTCTCGCTGTCGGCGCCGCCCGCCGAGGAGGTCAAGGTCGGGCACCAGATCCTGCAGTCGCTGAACCTGCGTGAGCGCAAGCTCGAGATCGTCTCCTGCCCGTCATGCGGCCGCGCGCAGGTGGACGTGTACTCGCTGGCGGATGCCGTCACCGAGGGACTGAAGGACATGACCGTGCCGTTGCGTGTAGCCGTGATGGGCTGCGTCGTCAACGGGCCCGGAGAGGCGCGTGAGGCCGACCTGGGCGTGGCATCCGGGAACGGCAAGGGGCAGATCTTCGTCAAGGGCGAGGTCATCAAGACCGTGCCGGAGGCCGACATCGTCGCGACGCTCATCGAGGAGGCCAACCGCATCGCCGCCGAGATGGGCGTGGAGGCCCCGGTGGGCACGGCGCAGGTCGTCACCGGCTGACCTGGTCGATATGCACTCCACACTGGTCTCCTTCCCCGACGGCGCGCTGCTCGGCGAGGAGGGTGCTCATCGCCGATCAGGACTCCTCGGTGATCGTCGTCGACGCCACGCCCTTCCATCCGGTCGATCACACCTGGCCGGATCAGCCCGGAGACTCCGGGACGATCACGCTCGGCGATACGAGGCTGGACGTCTCCGAGGCGGTCATGGCCGCGCTCAGCGACGAGGGCGAGTTCGCCGTCGCCGATGAGATCCCGGTCAAGCGCGGAGCCGAGGGGTGGACCTGGCTGGTCGGACATCGCGTGGATGGCGGCATCCCGGCATCCGTGGCGGCGGGAGGCTCCGTGACGCTGTCCGTGGATGCCGATCGTCGTGCTGGACTCAGCAGGGGACACACCGCGTGTCACCTCGCGTCGCTGGCACTGGATGCAGCCGTTGCCGATCTCTGGCGCAAGGAGATCGGCGTCGATCCGCTGGGAAACCCCGATTTCGAGGGCCGCGCGAACCAGACCAGCCGCATCCATCCGGACGGCAGCGTCGACGAGTACCGACTCGGCAAGAGCCTGCGCAAGGCCGGGTTCGATTCGGCGGGCTTCGCGGACTCCTTTGCCGAGCGCGAGGCGCGGATCAACGAGGTGCTGGCGGGCTGGGTGGCATCCGGTGGCGAGAGCCGCATCGAGGTCGACGGTCCGAGCATCGTCGACCGTCGAACCTGGCGCTGCACCCTGCCCGAGGGCGAGGTCGGATTCCTCTGCGGCGGCACGCACGTGCGCTCGCTGACCGAGTTCTCCTCGATCACCGTCGCACTGGATCTCAGCGACCCTCAGCTGCTGGTGATGACGACGACCGCGGGGCCAGCCTGAACCCTCGCCGCCGGCCTGGTCGCTGCGCTCTCACCACATTGCGCGCAGCACGCGCTCGGCATCCTCACGAGTGAGACCCTCCCGGCGGGCCGCGTCGGCCAGCGTGCGCGCCGCTTCGGCGACGGATCGGGATACGGATGCCGCCGAGCGGCTCACCCGGGTGCCGGCGCCGACGCGGGAGGCGACCAGGCCCTCGGCCTCCAGCTGCCGGTACGCCTTGGCGACGGTGCCGGGTGCGATTCCCAGATCGGATGCCAACTGCCGCACCGACGGCAGACGCTCGTCGGCTGCCAGACGACCGGCCGTGATCAGACCGCGGAGCTGGCTGTGGATCTGCTCTGCTGGTGTCCCGCCGGTGGAGGAGAGGGTGATGATCATGGCGTCGGCGTCGCCGGGTGCCGCGAGGGGATGGCGGTGAGGGCGGTGAGGATCCACAGCATCAGGCCGGCGGCCAGAGCGATCCATCCGATGCACTCCAGCACGGGGCCCAGAGCGGCGAACGGCGGCCCTGCGGATATCGTGCCGAGCTCTGTCGTCGGCGTCTCGCCGCGTAGGGATGCGGTTCCGGCGAGGGACCGCAGCACCACTGCCAGATGCACCAGCAGCGCTCCGGTCGCCACACGGCCGATGTTGCCTGCGCGCAGACGCCGCACCGCCGCATCCTGCCGCGCGTCATCCTGCCAGCCTGGCCGGGGAACGTTCAGCCATGCGATGACGGTCACCACCAGCAGCGCGGCCAGCACACCGAGCGCCGGAATCGAGTAGTGCCAGCCATAGATCGTCGTGCCGACCCTGAAACCGGTGCCCACGGCGAACGAGTATTCGGTGTACCGGCCCTCGGAATCAGGGCCCGAGACCGTGCCTGCGGCGATCGATACCGCGGCGATCGCCGCGGTCGAGGCGAGGAGCATCCAGACCCAGCGCGCCGAGACGAACGCGCGAACGCTACGGCGTGTCAACTCCGCTGTCGCGCCCGTTCGGTGCGCCGGCGGGGGAATCATCAGGAGCAATACGGCGACGATCCCGAGCACCAGCGGGGCGATCGTCTGGAACGACAGAGCGACGCTTCCTCGCAGCGAAGGGATCCAATACGACAGCCTCGGAGCCGACACGACCACCGCGGGGATCGCGCCGGCCGTCACGGTCAGGAGCGCGACGCGCAGACCCGGCCGCGGCGTCGAGCGCAGTACCAGGAAGCGGATGCCGATCGCCACCAGGGTGGCCGCCACCGGCGGGCCGAGCGTCACCAGCAGTAGATACTCCATGCCATCAGCCTCCGAATGTGTCATCGAACTGGCACATAATGTATCAACAGACTGATACGGAATCAAGTAGTCCCCGCACCACCATTCGCGCATCTGCGGACTTCTGCACAACTTCGGGTGCTTCGAGCCGATCGCATCCGAAGACGCGCAACTCTCCGCAGATATGCCGCGAGGCGGTGCTGCTCGGTGATCAGCTCACGCGGCGAATTCGATCTCGTGCTTCGCGACATCGACGCGTTCCAGGGTGAGCGCCACGGTCTCGCCCGGTGCAGTGCCGACGGGCACGGGAGCGGATGCCGTCACGGCCGGCTCGGCGATCTGCACGGCTGCGCGATCCTCGCCGCGCAATTCGATCACGGTCGCGTCGACGCGCGTGCCGACCAGCGGATGCAGCAGGGCGGCCTCCACGGTGTTCAGCGTGTCGGCGTTGAGCTGAGAGGCACGCTGGCCGGACTGCTGCATCAAATCAGGAAGCTCGTCGAGCGATTCCCGCGCCCACTCGGGTGCCGGCTCGCCCTGCGACACCGCCAGGCAGATCGCCAGCGACCAGCGATCCACCAGCCGGCGCAGGGGAGCGGTCGCATGGGCGTAGGGCGCGCCGATGGCGGCCTGCTCGAGGTCCCCGTCGGCACCGCACCATCGAAGGTCACGTATCCCGCACCCCGGAACAGCGAGGCCGCAGCCTCCAGCACGGGCAGGGTCATCGGATCGGCCTTGTCCAGCTCGCGCAGGTACTGCCCGTACTCGCCCTTCGTCCAGGGCCGCCCCAGGGCCTCGGTCTGCCGCCGGAACCGCGTGAACGCCTGCTCATCGGGCTGCGGCATGGTGCGCAGCACCCCCACCTTCGCATCGACCATCAGCTCGGCCGCGGCCATGCCCGTCATCAGCGACAGCTGGGCGTTCCACTCCTCGATCGGCAGCGGATGGCACCGTTCGATGTCGTAGGTGCCGTCCTCGCGCTGCACGACCTCCTCGTCGGGCAGGTTCAGGCTGGCTCCGCCGCGCTGCTGCTCCTGCTGCTGGCGCAGACCGCCGATCTCACCCAGCAGCAACAGCGGGCCGTCGTCGCCGGCATCCAGGGTCTTCTGCGCCGAGACGTAGTCCAACTGCGCGCGCGAACGCACCAGCGCGCGCTCCAAGCGGAAGTCCGTCACCGCGCCGGCGCCGTCGAGGGCGAACGTCCACACCAGCGCAGGACGCTCCTGATCGGCGAGCAGCGAGGCGCGACCCTCGGAGAGCACCTCCGGATGCAGCGGAATGTTCCCGTCGGCCAGATACAGCGTCTGGCCACGCTGCCGCGCCTCGGAATCCAGCGCGCCTCCGGCGCGGACGAAAGCCGGCACATCGGCGATGGCGTACCGCACCTGGAACCCTGAACCGGCGCGTGAGAGGTGCAGCGCCTGGTCGAGATCCTTCGACCCGGCCGGGTCGAGCGTGACGAACGGCACCTCGCGCAGGTCGAGGTCGGGAACATCCGGTGTCACCGACGCGGCCTCGGTCACCGCTTCGGGAGAGAACTCCGTGGGCGACTCGATGGTGGCTCTCAGCGCCGCCAACGCGGCGGCCAGCTCACTCTGCTCGGCGGACGGGGCGACATGAGAACGACGCTGAGGCATGCTGTCAGCCTATTCCCGGCGCATCCGCTCGACCGTGGAGGCGTGCAGCGCGTCATACTCCGGCATCCCCGAGCCGGTGTCCGTCATCGGCAGTAGCGTGAGAGCCATGACCACCGCTGACAGGGCCCAGACCCTCATCCGCCTGTACGAAGCCCCCGAGATCCTCCGCGTCGTCAACATCTGGGACGTCGTCTCAGCCAAGGCGATCGCCGCCCTCCCCGAGACGAAGGCACTCGCCACCGCAGGGCATTCCATCGCCGCGACGTTCGGGTATCCCGACGGGCAGATCCCCCGCGAGCTCATGCTCGACATGGTCGGCCGCATCGCGGCATCCGTCGATCTCCCCGTGTCTGCCGATCTGGATGACGGCTATGGCGACGCGGGCGAGACCACCCGGCTCGCGATCGGCGTCGGCATCGTCGGCGCGAACATCGAGGATCGGCTCAAGCCGCTCGACGAGTCGGTCGCGCAGGTCGCGGCGATCGTCAAGGCCGGAGAGGCCGAGGGCGTGCCCTTCGCGCTCAACGCCCGCACCGACGCCATCGTGCGCGGCGGTGACAAGCCTCTGGCCGACAAGCTGGCGGATGCCGTGCAGCGCGGCCGAGCCTATCTGGATGCCGGCGCCACCGCCGTGTTCGTCCCCGGAGTTCTCGACGCGGATGCCACGCGCACCCTCGTCGACGGCATCGGCGCCGGCAAAGTCAGCGTCATCGGCCTGCCCGGCGCGCTGACTGCGGCCGAGTACGAGGCACTCGGCGTGGCACGCATCTCGTACGGTCCCACGACGCAGCGCGTGGCGCTCACCGCTCTGCAGGACGTGGCCGGCGACCTGTACGCGAACGGGGTCATCCCCGAGGGCACCCGTGCGCTGAACTGACGCCGCGACGATGGCGAGTGACCACGGTCAGTACAATCGAGGAGTGGTCACTCGTCTTTCGAACTTCTTCCTCCGCACGCTCCGCGAAGACCCGGCAGGTGCCGAGGTCGCCAGCCACAGGCTGCTGATCCGCGCCGGGTACATCAGGCCGCAGGCCGCGGGCATCTTCGCCTGGCTGCCGCTGGGTTTGCGGGTGAAGTCGAAGATCGAGACCGTGATCCGCGAGGAGATGGCGGCGGCCGGAGCGCAGGAGGTGCACTTTCCGGCCCTGATGCCTCGTGAGGCATATGAGGCGACCGGTCGCTGGGACGAGTACGGTGATCTGCTGTTCCGCCTGCAGGATCGCAAAGGTGGCGACTACCTGCTCGCGCCCACCCATGAAGAGGCATTCACGCTGCTGGTCAAGGATCTGTACTCCTCGTACAAGGACCTGCCGCTGACGATCTTCCAGATCCAGGACAAGTACCGCGACGAGGCGCGTCCCCGTGCCGGACTGCTGCGCGGGCGCGAGTTCACCATGAAGGATGCCTACTCCTTCGACGCCTCCGATGAGGGCCTGGACGCGAGCTACATGGCGCAGCGCGATGCCTACGAGCGCATCTTCCAGCGTCTGGGACTCGAATACGCGATCGTCCAGGCCGATGCCGGGGCGATGGGCGGCTCGCGCAGTGAGGAGTTCCTGCACCCGACCCCCGTCGGCGAGGACACCTTCGTGCGCAGCGAGGGCGGCTACGCCGCCAACGTCGAGGCGTACACCACCACGGCACCCGAGCCCGTCGGCTGGGAGGGCGTCGGCGAGGCGACCGTCTTCGACTCGCCGAACACGCCCACGATCGAGACGCTCGTCGCGCACAGCAACGCCGTGCTGGCCGGTGAGTACACCGCCGCCGACACGCTGAAGAATGTGGTGCTGGCGCTGAAGCACCTTGATGGCACCCGCGAACTCGTGGTCGTCGGCATCCCCGGCGACCGGGAGGTGGACATGAAGCGCGCCGAGGTCGCGTTCGCGCCCGCAGAGGTGGAGCCCGCCACGGATGCGGACTTCGAGCACTTCGACAAGCTCAGCGACCGGGCGGGAAGACTGGTCCGAGGTTACATCGGGCCTTGGACGCCGGAGGGTCAATACCTCGGAGAGGAGTCCGCCACCGGCATCCGCTACCTGGTCGATCCCCGCGTCGTGGACGGCACCCGCTGGATCACCGGGGCGAACATCGATCAGAAGCACGTCCACACCGTCGTCGCGGGCCGCGACTTCACCGCCGATGGCACGGTGGAGATCGCGAACGTGCGCGAGGAGACCCCGCACCCGATGGCTCAGGCCCGGTGACGCTCGCGCGCGGCATGGAGATCGGCCACGTCTTCCAGCTCGGTCGCAAGTACGCCGAGGCACTCGGGCTGAAGGTGCTCGACCAGAACGGCAAGCTCGTCACGGTCACGATGGGCTCCTACGGCATCGGCGTCACCCGCATCCTGGCGATCATCGCCGAGCTGAACAACGACGACAAGGGCCTCATCTGGCCGGCATCCGTCGCCCCCTTCGACGTGCACGTGGTCGCCGCCGGACGTGACCAGGTCGCCTTCGACGTGGCCGAGGACATCGCGAACCAGCTCGAGTCCGCGCGCCTGGACGTGCTCTACGACGACCGCCTGAAGGTGTCGCCCGGCGTGAAGTTCGGCGATGCCGAGCTCGTCGGCGTGCCGAAGATCGTGATCGTCGGGCGCGGTGCAGCGGACGGGCAGGTGGAGCTGTGGGACCGTGCGACCGGAGAGCGGGAGACCCTTTCTGCGGCGGATGCCGTCGCACGCCTCAGCCGCTGAGGTCGGCATGCCCGGCACCCGCGACAGGCTGTGACAGGCTGAGAGCATGACCGATGGCACGCTGAACGACGACCTGCGGCACCAGCTCGCAGCCCTCCTGGATCAGGCCGGCATCCGCGCCGAGCGGGGACTGATCGCGAGGATGCTGCAGACTGCGCTGATGCTCGGCACCGAGCACACCGACCGGCTCGATCTGAAGATCGCGACGGCCGCCCTGAGCGAGATGCACGACGCGTTCCGGCTCTTCCAGCCGTTCCATCGGGTGCCGAAGGTCACCGTCTTCGGGTCGGCGCGCACTCTGGAGCAGGACCCGCTGTACGTGCAGGCGCGCGAGGTCGCAGCACAGCTGGCGTCGGACGGTTGGATGGTGGTCACCGGCGCGGGACCCGGAATCATGCGGGCCGCGGCCGAAGGCGCCGGATCGCAGATGTCGTTGGGCGTGTCGATCCGCCTGCCCTTCGAAGAGCGGGCGAACTCGATCGTCGAGCAGGATGCCCATGTGGTGTCGATGAAGTACTTCTTCACCCGCAAGCTGATGCTCATGAAGGAGTCCCGCGGGTTCGTCTGCCTGCCGGGCGGCTTCGGCACCATGGACGAGATGTTCGAGCTGCTCACGCTGCAGCAGACCGGCAAGGCGGAGCCCATGCCGATCGTGCTGCTGGACGAGCCCGGAGGGTCGTTCTGGGCGGGCCTGAAGAACTTCGTCGACGATCACCTGGTGCCGGCCGGGGTCATCTCGCCCCACGACCTGGATCGCGTGCTCATCACCGACTCGGGCGAGGCCGCGGTGGCGAACATCACCAGCTTCTGGCACAACTACGACTCACTGCGCTGGGTCGGTGATCGGCTGGTGCTGCGGCTGGTGCACGAGCCGACGGATGCCGAGATCGACGAACTCAACGACAGATTCGGCTCGCTCTGCGCCGAGGGACGCATCGAGCGCACGGAGCCGCTGGATGTGGAGCGCAGCGACGGCGATGCCGTCGAGCTGCCCCGTCTCGTCCTGAACCTGGAGCAGCGCGCCGTGGGCTCGCTGTACGCGCTGATCCGCGCGATCAACGAGCTGCCGTCGGCCGGCTGAGGGAACCTCGTGCGACGGCTCGTCGCACCACGGTTGACTCGGCTATTCTTGACGGATGCCTGCGCAGTGTCTGTGCGCAGGGAGAGCTGAATAGAGGAGACCGCTGATGGACATCGAACTCGGACTGCTGCGCGGAATCGAGAAGGAGAAGGCGATCCCGTTCGACGAGCTCGTCTCGATCATCGAGCAGGCCATCCTCACCGCCTACGGCAAGCACGTCTCCGAGGACGGCACGGTGCCCGAGGGCGTCCGCGTCGAGCTCGATCGCAAGACCGGGCACGTCGCCGTGCTGCAGCCGGTGCGCGACGATGAGGACGCGATCATCGGCGAGGAGGAGATCGAGCCCTCCGATTTCGGGCGGATCGCCGCGTACGCCGCCAAGCAGGTCATCGGCCAGCGGCTGCGCGACCTCGCCGACGACGCGGTGCTCGGCGAGTTCCGCGGCAAGGAGGGCGACATCGTCGCCGGTGTGATCCAGCAGGGGCCCAACCCGCGCATGATCCACGTCGATCTCGGCTCGGTCGAGGCCATCCTCCCGCCCGAAGAGCAGGTGCCCGGTGAGGAGTACGCGCACGGAACGCGACTGCGCGTCTACGTCACCAGCGTCGCCAAGGGCGCCAAGGGGCCGCAGATCACGGTGTCGCGCACCCACCCGGGGCTGGTGCGCAAGCTCTTCGCCCTCGAGGTGCCCGAGATCGCGGGCGGTCTGGTCGAGATCGTCTCGCTCGCCCGGGAGGCCGGGCATCGCACGAAGATCGCCGTCAAGGCGAATGACCCCTCGGTCAACGCCAAGGGAGCGTGCATCGGCGAGATGGGTCGTCGGGTCCGCGCGGTCACCGAGGAGCTCTCCGGCGAGAAGATCGACATCGTCGAT
The DNA here is from genome assembly GCF_030296555.1 of Microbacterium suwonense. Taxonomy (NCBI): domain Bacteria; kingdom Bacillati; phylum Actinomycetota; class Actinomycetes; order Micrococcales; family Microbacteriaceae; genus Microbacterium; species Microbacterium suwonense. Next base: position 1,144,449 of record NZ_AP027728.1, on the reverse strand, counting down.
CACCACCCCGACCTCGCGTCGTTCGTCGCCAACGCACTCTCCCCGGCGAAGGTCACCTCCGCCTTCGTGCTGGATGCGGCCACCAAGGCCGTCCGTGCGCTGGTTCCCGATTATCAGCTCTCGCTCGCGATCGGCAAGGAGGGGCAGAACGCCCGGCTCGCCGCGAAGCTGACCGGGGCGAAGATCGATATCCAGCCGGACAGCGTGATGGCCGCGGAGTGAGACCGGAGGATCGGGGCGCGCCTCGCGGGCGTCGAGCTTCGGTCCGTGTGGTGAGGTGTAGGATGGAACCTGTACGCACGTGTGTCGGTTGCCGCGGTCGTGCCTCTCGAGCCGCCCTGATCAGGGTGGTCCAGCACAACGATGAACTCGTCTTCGACGAGCGAGCCGTGATGCCGGGGAGGGGTGCCTGGCTGCATCCGACATCCGAGTGTCTGGATGCCGCGCTGCGGCGCCGGGCTTTCGCACGTGCGCTTCGTGTGTCTCCGTCCCTGGATTTTCCCGAGGCGGCGACTGCGCAGATCACCGAACGGTACATCCACCGAAACAAAGGCTGAACGGCTATGGAAACAAAGTGAACGGCTCGAGATGAGACCCGTCCGCGACTAGTGGTCTGCCCTGTCAGGGCAGACCGACCCTGACAGGAGAATTGTGGCTGCTAAACCACGCGTGCATGAGATCGCCGCCGAACTCGGCGTCGACAGCAAATTCGCACTTGCCAAGCTCAAAGAGCTCGGCGAGTTCGTGAAGAGTCCTTCTTCAACCATCGAGCCCCCGTGGCTCGCAAGCTTCGGGCCGCCATCGAGGCCGACCCCGCCGCCAAGGCGGAGGACAAGGGCGCCGCGAAGACTCCGGCGTCGTCCGCATCCAAGTCCGGTGCAGCCAAGTCCGGCACAGCCAAGTCGGGTGCGCCCAAGTCCGGCGCCCCGGTGCCCGGGCCCAAGCCGGGACCGGCGAAGCCGGCACCCGAGTCCGAGGCACCCGCGTCCGCGCCCAAGGAGCAGACCGCACCGGCGGCCTCCTCCGCGCCCAGCCCGGGCTCCACCGCTCCTCAGCCGGGAAGCGCCGCCCCGAAGCCCGGCGGCAGCGCTCCGAAGCCCGCTGATGCGGCCAAGCCCGGCGGCGCACCGAAGCCGGGTGCTCCGCGCCCCGGCAACAACCCGTTCTCCTCGTCGCAGGGGATGGGACAGCGTCCTGCCGGGCCGCGTCCGGGCAACAACCCGTTCGCGTCCGCACAGGGCATGGGGCAGCGCCCGACTCCGGGCAACATCCCGCGGCCGCAGGCGCCGAGGCCCGGTTCTCCGCGCATCGGCGCACCGCGTCCCGGTCGTCCCGGTGGCGCGCGCGGCGGTCAGGGCGGTCGTCCCGGCGCCCCGTTCCAGCAGCGCTCCGGTGGGCCGGGTCGTCCCGGCGCCGGTGGCGGCGGTGCAGGCGGCGGCTTCCAGCGGCCCGGCGGCGGCTTCGCAGGCCGTCCCGGCGGCGGCGGCCGTGGCCGTGGTCCCGGCGGCGGCACCGCAGGTGCCTTCGGCAAGGGCGGCGGCAAGAGCAAGCAGCGCAAGTCGCGTCGGGCGAAGCGGCAGGAATTCGAGATGCGGTCGGCGCCGGTCGTCGGCGGCGTCAACGTCTCCAAGGGCAATGGCGAGACCATCCGCCTGCGTCGCGGCGCATCGATCGCCGACTTCGCCGACAAGCTCGAGGCGCTGAACGGCTACACCGTGCAGCCCGGCACGCTTGTCACCATCCTCTTCAACCTCGGCGAGATGGCCACGGCCACCGAGTCGCTGGATGAGGCCACCTTCGAGGTGCTCGGTGCCGAACTCGGCTACAAGATCCAGATGGTCTCGCCCGAGGACGAGGACAAGGAGCTGCTGGAGGGCTTCGGTCTCGACCTCGAGGCCGAGCTGGAGGCCGAGAGCGATGAGGATCTGGAGATCCGTCCGCCGGTGGTCACCGTCATGGGTCACGTCGATCACGGTAAGACCCGACTGCTCGACGCGATCCGGCAGACCAACGTCATCGAGGGTGAGGCCGGCGGCATCACCCAGCACATCGGTGCCTACCAGGTCTGGACCGAGCACGAGGGCGTGGAGCGCGCGGTCACGTTCATCGACACCCCGGGTCACGAGGCGTTCACCGCCATGCGCGCCCGTGGTGCACAGGTCACCGACCTCGCGATCCTCGTGGTCGCCGCCGACGACGGCATCATGCCGCAGACGGTGGAGGCGCTGAACCACGCCCAGGCGGCCGGTGTTCCGATCGTCGTCGCCGTGAACAAGGTGGACAAGCCCGAGGCGAACCCCGCCAAGGTGCGCCAGCAGCTCACCGAGTACGGTCTGGTCGCCGAGGAGTACGGCGGAGACGTCATGTTCGTCGACGTGTCGGCTCGCCAGGGGACCGGCATCCAGGATCTGCTGGACGCCGTGCTGCTGGTCGCCGATGCGGGCCTGGACCTCACAGCCAACCCGAACAAGGCCGCTCGCGGCGTCGCCATCGAGGCGAAGCTCGACAAGGGCCGCGGATCGGTCGCCACGGTGCTGATCCAGTCCGGAACCCTGCACGTCGGCGATTCGATCGTCGCAGGCACCGCGTACGGCCGTGTCCGCGCCATGCTCGATGAGAACGGCGACTCCGTGGAGTTCGCCGCTCCGTCTCGCCCGGTGCAGGTGCAGGGTCTGAACTCCGTGCCGCGCGCCGGTGACATCTTCATCGTGACCGAGGAAGACCGGATGGCTCGCCAGATCGCTGAGAAGCGCGAGGCCGTCGAGCGCAACGCCCTGCTGGCCAAGGCCCGCAAGCGCATCTCGCTCGAGGACTTCACGCGTGCTCTGGAAGAGGGCAAGGTCGAGACGCTCAACCTCATCATCAAGGGCGACGTGTCCGGTGCCGTCGAGGCGCTGGAGGAGTCGCTGCTGAAGATCGAGGTCGACGACTCGGTGCAGCTGCGCATCATCCACCGCGGTGTCGGCGCCATCACGGAGTCCGACGTGAACCTGGCGACGATCGACGACGCGATCATCGTGGGCTTCAACGTCCGTCCCGATGCCAAGGCCCGCGAAGCCTCCAACCGAGAGGAGTGGACATCCGCTTCTACTCGGTGATCTACGCGGCCATCGAAGAGATCGAGAACTCCCTCAAGGGCATGCTCAAGCCGGAGTTCGAAGAGATCCAGTCGGGTGTCGCTGAGATCCGCGAGGTGTTCCGCTCCTCGAAGTTCGGCAACATCGCCGGTGTCATCGTCCGTTCCGGAACGATCACGCGCAACGCCAAGGCGCGCGTCATCCGCGACGGCGTGGTGCTCGCCGATGGCCTGGCCATCGAGTCGCTGCGTCGCTTCAAGGATGACGTCACCGAGGTGCGCACGGACTTCGAGGCCGGTATCGGCCTCGGCAAGTTCAACGACATCCAGGTCGGCGACGAGATCGAGACCACCGAGATGGTCGAGAAGCCTCGCGGCTGATCACCTGGCTGCTCCGGCGGCTGACTTCTCCTTCTTCGCAGAGCGGGGCCCCTGCTCCGATGCTCAGACGGAGAAGTCAGCCGCCTCCGCGGTTCCATGGGGACACCGCTCGTGAAGAAGTAGTAGGAATGGGAACATGGCTGGAGAACGACAGGCACGGCTCGCGGATCGCATCCGCGTCATCCTCGCCGAACGGCTCGAGAAGGGGCTGCGCGACCCGCGCCTCGGCTTCGTGACGATCACCGAGGTTCGCGTCACCGGCGACCTGCAGCACGCATCCGTGTTCTACACGGTGCTCGGCACCGAGGAGGAGCGTGTCGCCAGCGGCGCTGCGTTGGCCTCGGCGACCGGTCTGCTGCGCAAAGAGGTCGGCCGCCAGCTGAACGTGCGGCTCGTGCCGACGCTGGAGTTCATCCCCGACGCCCTGCCGGAGTCGGCCGGGCACATCGCCGACCTGCTGCGGCAGGCGCGCGAACGGGATGAGGAGGTCACCCGGCTCGCAGCCGGCGCCACGCACGCGGGCGACCCGGATCCCTACCGCTCCGAGGACGCCGAAGAGGACTGAACGTCGGTCGTCGCCGGGGATCAGGCCGGAAGCCTCAATGTCCCATCGACCGCCTCGACGAGTCCGTCGACGATCAGCGAGTCGATGGCCCGATCCCGCTGGGCGGGGTCGGGCCACTCCGCGAGCACGTCGGCCGTCGGCATCCGGTGTCCTTCCGCGTTTCGCAGTGCGCGCAGCACGCCGCCACGTGCCTGGCGGTCCGATCCCTCGTACTTCGCCTGGCGACGGCGCGCATCTCCGGTGTCCGGACGCCCGGCTGCCAGCCAGGCGCACTCCGCGGCGATCGGGCACGCCTCGCAGCGCGGTGAGCGCGCCGTGCACACCGTCGCGCCCAGCTCCATCATCGCGGCGTTGAACACCGCCGACTCAGTCTCATCCTCCGGCAGCAGCTGCGACATCTGCGCCAGGTCGCGCCGGGAGGGTGAGCCCGGCTGTGAGCGACCGTCGATCGCGCGGGCGATCACCCGGCGCGTGTTGGTGTCGACCACCGGATGCCGATCGCCGTAGCCGAACACCGCGACGGCGCGGGCGGTGTAGTCGCCGATGCCCGACAGGGCCAGCAGAGCGTCCACCTCCTCGGGACGACTCCATCGTGCCGCTCCACGACCTCCGTGCCCGCGCGGTGCAGCCACAGCGCGCGCCGCGGATAGCCCAGATTCGCCCACTGGTGGACGACCTCCGCCGGCGTCGCGCGGGACATCGCCGCCGGCGTCGGCCAGCGCTCCAGCCAGGCCTCCAGATGCGGGATCACCCGAGCCACTGGTGTCTGCTGCAGCATGAACTCGCTGACCAATGTGCCCCAGGCGCCGTACTGCTCGTGGAACTCCGGGCGTCGCCACGGCAGATCGCGGGCGGTGCGCCGGTACCAGCCGTTCATCGTCGGCGCCCAGGTGGGAGGGGCGATGGACAGCGGCATTCCGCCAGCTTAGGCGTCGTCCTCTCGGTAGGCTGATCGGGTGGCATCGCATGGCATCCTCCTCGTCGACAAGCCCGGTGGCCTGACCAGTCATGACGTGGTCGCGCGCACCAGGCGCGCGTTCGGCACCCGCAAGGTCGGCCATGCGGGCACCCTTGACCCGATGGCCACCGGTCTGCTGGTGATCGGCATCGAGGGCGCCACGCGGCTGCTGACCTATATCGTCGGCGCCGATAAGACCTATGCGGCCACGATCCGGCTGGGAGCGCGCACCACCACCGACGACGCGGAAGGCGACGTCGTCGACACGGCGGATGCCGGAGCCTGGACGGATGTCGACGATGCGGCGATCCTGGCGGGGATCTCGACCCTGACCGGGGCGATCTCCCAGGTGCCGAGCTCGGTCTCCGCCATCAAGGTCGCAGGACGGCGTGCCTACGACCTGGTGCGAGCGGGGAGAGCGTCGAGCTCGCAGCCCGCGCCGTGACCGTCTCGCGCTTCGACGTACTGGCGCAGCGTCGGGTGGACGGCTTCACCGACCTCGACGTGTTGGTGGAATGCTCCTCGGGCACCTACATCCGCGCCCTGGCCCGCGACCTCGGCGACGCTCTCGGGGTCGGGGGACACCTCACCGCGCTGCGTCGCACCCGGGTCGGCGGCTTCGACGTGGCGGATGCCGTCGGCATCGACGAGCTCGAGGGCGCCGCGACTCTCACCCCCGCCGCTGCGGCCGCACGTGTGATGCCGGTGCTGGTGGTGACCGCAGAAGAGGCACGGGATCTGCGCCACGGCAAGCGGCTGGTCGCTCAGCGCGACCGGTTGGCGGCATCCGAGGTCGCCGCCATCGACCCCGACGGCGCGCTGGTCGGGATTGTCGAGGCACGCGGGAACGACATCAAGAGCGCGATGAACATGCCGGAGGTGCAGGCATGATCCTGTGGTTCACCATCGTCCAGATCGTCGTCGCGTGCGCATCCGGGCTGTTCTGCCTGGTCGCGGGCTTCGCCGGGCGCCGTCCCAGCGACTGGACGGTCGGCAGCCTGCTGGTGGTGGAGGTCCTGCTGATCGTGCAGGTGATCGTGGCGATCATCGCGCCGTTCGCCGGCAATGCGCCGACCGGCGACTTGCTGGAGTTCTGGGTGTATCTGGTCTCGGCGGTGCTGCTGCCGGTCGGGGAGTCGTGTGGGCGCTGCTCGACCGCACACGATGGAGCACCGTGGTCCTCGGGGCCGTCGGGCTGTCGCTGGCGATCATGATGTGGCGCATGCAGAGCATCTGGACGCTGCAGGTCGCGTGACCCCGCGCAGATCGCGGCGGCTGCGGCAGAATAGGATGGAGGACGCGATGTCCCACACCGATGCCCCGACCCAGAACCCCCGCGCACCCGGATGACGGGTGTCGGACGCGTCCTCGTGATCGTCTACGCCGTGATGGCGCTGGCTGCCACCGGGCGCAGCTTCGTGCAGATCGTGCGACGTTTCGACGAGGCACCGCTGGCCTACTCCCTCTCCGCCCTCGCCGCCGTCGTCTACATCCTCGCCACGGTCGCGCTGGTCCTCGCCGATCGCCGTGGCTGGTACACCGTCGCCTGCGTGGCGGTGCTCTTCGAGTTCACTGGCGTGCTGGTCGTCGGCCTGCTGAGCCTGCTCGCTCCGTCGCTGTTCGGCCATGACAGCGTCTGGTCGTACTTCGGCATGGGCTACGTGTTCGTCCCGCTGGTGCTGCCGCTGTTCGGGCTGTGGTGGCTTCGCACGCACCGACCGCAGGACGCGTCGGCATGATCGTCTTCCGCGACCCCGCCGAGATCCCCGCGGACTTCGGGCCCACCGTCGTCGCCATCGGAAAGTTCGACGGCGTGCACATCGGTCATCGGGCGGTGATCGACCGGATGCGCGCCGACGCGGCAGCGGCGGATGCCAAGGCCGTGGCCGTGACCTTCGATCGGAACCCGCTGGAGGTGCTGCGTCCCGAGATCTGCCCCGAGAACGTGGTGAGCACCGAGCGCAAGCTGGAGCTGCTCGCAGATCTCGACCTGGATGCCACGCTGCTGCTCACCTTCGACCGCGCGCTGGCCTCCTCGAACCGGAGGAGTTCGTCCGCACGATCCTCGTCGATGCGCTGCACGTGGTCACCGTGCTCGTCGGCGTCGATTTCCGCTTCGGACGTGGCGGTGCGGGGAATCCCGATCTGCTGCGGAAGCTCGGTCCGCTGCACGGCTTCACCGTGGACGTCGTGGATGACGTGCATCCGGAGGGGGCCGAGCGACGCGTGTCCTCCACCTGGATCCGGGAGCTGCTTGCCGCCGGCGACGTGGTCGGCGCAGCCAAGGTGCTCGGGCGCCCAGTCACCGTGACGGGTGAGGTGGTGCACGGGCTCAAACGCGGCCGTGAGCTCGGATTCCCCACGGCCAACCTCTCCGAGGTGATCGATGCGCTCGCCCCCGCCGACGGCATCTACGCCGGCTGGCTCGACGATCACGACACCGGCATCCGGCATCCGGCCGCGATCTCCGTCGGCACCAACCCGACCTTCGACGACGTCGAGCGCCGGCAGGTCGAGGCGCACGTGCTCGACGAGTCGGGTCTGGACCTGTACGGACACCAGGTCACCGTGGAGTTCACCGATCACCTGCGTGGCATGGTCGCCTTCGAGGGGATGGATGCCCTGATCCACCAGATCGCCCGGGATGTCGCCGAGGCGCGCAGCCGACTCGCACAAGACGAGCGCTCATCATCGGCCGATATGCCGTAAACTGTCGCCAGGCACTCGTCGACGACCGCTATCGCGCAGATCGAGAGCCGTAGTCCGCACGGTCCTGGCTGGCGCCACACGCGGATCACTGTACGAACCGAAGACCTCCTCGGTGCTTCGGGACTCACGCTCAGGAGGAGCATGCCGACCACGGCGACTGCCGCACCGCGGCGCAAGAAGACCTCGCGTCGAGACGAGGAGGCACCGCTGATCCCGATCCTCGCGCGCAAGGTGCGCGAGATCGAGGCGAAGGCGCAGCGCTCCAAGCTCGGGCCGACGAACCGGGTCAAGTTCCAGGTGATCGCCTTCCTCGTGCGCGAGGAGCGGGCGAGGGTCAAATCGGATGCCGAGCTGAGCGATGCCGCGCGCACGGAGCTGCTCAAGCGTCTCGACGGCGTTGCGACCATCCTCGCGAAGACCGCGGCCCGCGACACCTCGCTGATCCAGCTGCTGGAGGCCGACCAGGCCACCTCGCCGGTCGCTAAGCGGATGCGGCGCGACTGGCTGCTCGAATCGGGCGCCGAGCTGGCGCCCGAAGAGCTCATCATCACCGACGTGGCGCCGGTTCGCTCCACTCCCGTCGTGCCCGCCGCCCTCGCCGAGAAGCAGGTGACGCCGCCGGCAGTGGAGGCGCGTCAGCTCGCCAACCCGTTCCTGGCCCCCGACCTCACGCCGCGTGCGGAGTCCGCTCCGCGTCGGCGTCTGGACAGCTGGGAGCTGATGGGACCGCTGTACAAGGCCTTCGAGTCGGGGGCAGGCGGCGGGGCGGCGACCATGGAGCTGCCGCCCGTGCCCGAGTACGACCACATCTCGCCGAAGGGCAGAGAGGTGATGGTTCATCAGTCCCGGTTCGTCGAGGCGGTGCGGGCAGGACACCGCAGCTTCCTGCTCGCCGATGAGCCCGGACTGGGCAAGACCGCGGAGTCGGTGCTGGCGGCATCCGTCGCCGACGCGTACCCGCTGCTGGTCGTGGTGCCCAACGTGGTGAAGATGAACTGGGCGCGCGAGGTCGAGCTGTGGACGCCGCAGCGTCGCGCCGCCGTCATCCAGGGTGACGGGGACGACATCGACGCCTTCGCCGATGTCTTCATCGTGAACTACGAGATCCTCGACCGGCATCTGTCCTGGCTGGGCGCCATCGGCCTGAAGGGCATGGTCGTCGACGAGGCGCACTTCATCAAGAACCTCTCCTCGCAGCGCTCGCAGAACGTGTTGGCACTGGCATCGCGCATCCGGGAGCGCCAGAGCGATCCGCTGATGATGGCGCTGACCGGAACGCCGCTGATCAACGACGTCGAGGACTTCGACGCCATCTGGCGCTTCCTGGGCTGGACGAACGGCGAGAAGCCCGAAGCCGCTCTGATGGACAAGCTGGAGGCGACCGGACTCACCCCCGCTGACAAAGCGTTCTACCCCGAGGCTCGCGATGCGGTCATCTCGATGGGCATCGTACGGCGGAAGAAGAAGGACGTGGCCGCCGACCTGCCCGACAAGCTCATCGCCGACCTCCCGGTGCAGCTCGACGATGAGTTCGGCCGCAGCATCCGCCAGGCCGAGCGCGAGCTGGGCGAGCGGATGGCCGCCAAGTACCGTCGGATCGTGGAAGCCCGCGCGGCAGCCCACGGGCCCGCCGACGCCGACGGGATCGACGACGACATCGTGCGCCTGGTCGCGCACAATGAGCTCGAGGAGTCCAAAGCGGCGGGCACCGGCGGCGACAACGTCTTCAGCATGGTCCGTCGGATCGGCCAGGCCAAGGCGCTGCTCGCGGCCGACTACGCGGTGCAGCTGCAGCGGTCGGTGGAGAAGGTCGTCTTCTTCGCCAAGCACATCGACGTGATGGACCAGGCCGAGGCGCACTTCGCAGCAGCCGGGATCAGAGCCGTCTCGATCCGCGGTGACCAGTCCACCCCGCGCGGCAGCAGGCGATCGACGCGTTCAACGGCGACCCCGAAGTGGGCATCGCGGTGTGCTCGCTGACCGCCGCAGGCGTGGGTGTGAACCTGCAGGTGGCATCGAACGTCGTGCTCGCCGAGCTGAGCTGGACCGCAGCCGAGCAGACGCAGGCGATCGACCGCGTGCACCGCATCGGCCAGGATGAGCCGGTCACCGCGTGGCGGATCATCGCCGCGCACACCATCGACACGAAGATCGCCGAGCTGATCGACCAGAAGCAGGGCCTCGCAGCGCGGGCGCTGGACGGCGAGACGGTCGAGGAGACCACCAGCGAGTCCGTGCAGCTGGCGGCGCTCATGCATCTGCTGCGGGAAGCGCTCGGCGCGGCCTGACCGTCATGAACCCGGAAGGGGGCGTCAAGAACCTGAGTTCTTGGCGCCCTCATTCGTCGGATTTGGCGCGATTCAGCAAGATCGCGACGGATGCCGAGGATCCGGCGTCAAAAATCTCATTTTTCGCGCGATCTGGAATGGCATGCGCACTGGTTCCCCAGTAGGGTCGGATGCAGGCAGCGTCGCCTGACCCCCACCCTCACCCCCTCTCCCGAAGCACGAAGGCGGCAGCATGAAGATCGGCATCCTCACCAGCGGCGGCGACTGCCCGGGACTGAACGCAGTCATCCGGGGCATCGTGCTCAAGGGCACCACCACCTACGATCTCGAGTTCGTCGGCATCCGCGACGGATGGCGCGGTGTCGTCGACGGCGACTTCTTCCCGCTGACCCGCCATGAGGTGAAGGGCCTGTCCAAGGTGGGCGGCACGATCCTGGGCACCAGCCGCACCAACCCCTACGAGGAAGCCGCGGGGGAGCGGAGAACATCGCCAAGACGCTGGCCGGGCACGGCATCGACGGCATCGTCGCCATCGGAGGCGAAGGCACGCTTGCCGCCGCGGACCGGCTGGCCAAGGACGGCATCAACGTGCTCGGCGTGCCGAAGACCATCGACAACGACCTGCAGGCGACCGACTACTCCTTCGGCTTCGACACCGCCGTGAACATCGCCACCGACGCGATGGACCGGCTGCGCACCACCGGCGACTCGCACCAGCGTTGCATGGTCGCAGAGGTCATGGGGCGGCACGTGGGCTGGATCGCACTGCATGCCGGCATGGCCGCCGGGGCGCACGTGATCTGCATCCCCGAGGTGCCGATGTCCATCGACGAGATCTGCGCGCTCGTCACCCGCGCCTTCGACCGCGGTCGCGCGCCGCTGGTCGTGGTCTCCGAGGGCTTCACGCTCACCGGGATGGACGAGGCGTACAGCGACAAGGGGCTGGATGCGTTCAACCGGCCGCGACTGGGCGGCATCAGCGAGGTGCTGGCGCCCGAGATCGAGCGCATCACGGGGATCGAGACGCGCTCGACCGTGCTCGGGCACATCCAGCGCGGCGGGTCTCCTCGGGCTTCGACCGCGTGCTGGCGACGCGCCTGGGGCTGAACGCCGCCGACGCACTCGTCGACGGCGCCTGGGGCCAGATGGTCGCCATGCGCGGCACCGACATCGTCCGGGTACCGTTCGCCGAGGCGCTCGGCGAGCTCAACACCGTGCCGCTGGCGCGCTATGAGGAGGCTGCGGCGCTGTTCGGCTGATCGCCGGCAAGGCCCAGCACATCGAGCATCCAGGCGATCTCGAAGGCCCGGTCTCGCCAGGCGTTGTAGCGTCCGCTGACCCCGCCGTGCCCGGCGGACATCTCGCACTTCAGCAGCACATCCTTCGCGCCGGCGTGACGCAGCGCCGACACCCACTTGGCCGGCTCCACGTACAGCACCCGGGTGTCGTTCAGCGAGGTCATCGCCAGGATGGGTGGGTACGCGATGTCGTCGCGCACGTTCTCGTACGGCGTGTAGCCCTTCATGTACGCGTACACCTCGGCGTCGTGCAGCGGGTCGCCCCACTCGTCCCATTCGACGACCGTCAGCGGCAGCGACGGGTCGAGGATCGAGGTCAGCGCGTCGACGAACGGCACGCCGGCCAGTATGCCGCCGAACAACTCCGGCGCCAGGTTGGCCACCGCGCCCATCAGCAGACCGCCGGCGCTACCGCCCTCGGCGACCATGTGCTGCGGGTCGGTCACACCGGTGTCGACCAGGTGCTGTGCGCAGGCGACGAAGTCGGTGAAGGTGTTGCGCTTGCGCAGCTCCTTGCCGTCCTCGTACCACTGCCGGCCCATCTCGCCACCGCCACGAACATGCGCGACCGCGAAGATCACGCCGCGATCCAGCATGGACAGGCGCATGGTGGAGAAGCCTGGGTCGATGGAGTGCTCGTAGGAGCCGTAGCCGTACAGGTGCACAGGGCGCACCGCAGCACCCGGCTCGCCGAAGGAGCGCTTCCACACCAGCGAGATCGGCACCCGTGCTCCATCGGGAGCGCTCGCCCAGACGCGCTGCTGACCGTAATCGGCCGGATCGTAGCCGCCGAGCACCGGCATCTGCTTGCGCACGTGCTTCTTGCCCGTGGCGAGCTCCAGCTCCAGCACCGTGGACGGGGTGACGAACGACGTGTACCCCATCCGGAGGAACGGCGAGTGCCATTCCGGGTTGCCGCTGAAATAGGCCTCGTACAGCGGCTCGTCGAACTCCACCACGTCGAGTTCGCCGCTGCGGTAGTCCAGCAGTGCAGCGTGCGGCATGCCCTCAGCGCGGTACTCGACGGTGGCGAAGTCACGGAAGCAGTCCACATCCAGCAGGCGACGCCCCGGGGCATGCGGCAGCAGCACGCGCCGCTCGCCCTGCGGATCGGATGCCGCGACCGACACCAGCTCGAAATCGAGCGCGCCGTCATTGTGCAGGATCAGCAGCCGGTCCTCCCCGTCGACGACCGCGTGGTCGACGGAGTACTCCACGCCGTCGCGGCGCGGCCAGACCGGTGTCGGCTGGGCAGTCGGGTCGGAGAGATCGACGAGCAGCTCCTCGCTGGTGATCTTCGAGCCCAGGCCGATCACCAGGTACTTCCTGCTGCGGGTGATGCCGGCACCGAGCCAGAAGCGCTCGTCCGGCTCGTGGAACAGGGCGACGTCCTCTGCGGCAGAGGTGCCCAGCGTGTGCAGCCAGAGAGTGTCGGGACGCCAGGCTTCGTCGCGGGTCGTGTAGATCACCGCTAGGCCGTCGGGCGTGAGGAACGCCTGACCGGTGTTCTCGATGACATCTGCCAGACGCTCACCCGTGGTCAGGTCCCGCACGTGCACGGTGTAGAGCTCGGATCCCTCGAGGTCGACCGACCACAGCATCCGGCTGCCGTCCTCGGAAAGATCGAACGCACCCATTGAGAAGAACTCATGACCCTCCGCCTCGGCGTTGCCGTCGAGCAGGATCTGCTCACCGTCCACGGGGAGGCCCGGTTCGAGCACCGGTGGCGTCCAGTCGTCGCCGGCTGCTGCGGTGCGGCACTGGATGCCGTACTGCGCCCCCTCCTCGGTGCGCCCGTAGTACCACCAGTCGCCGCGCCGGGTCGGCACAGACAGGTCGGTCTCCCGCACGCGGGACTTCACCTCCTGGAACACCTGCTCTCGCAGCACGGACAGGTGCCCGGTACGCGCCTCGGTATAGGCGTTCTCGGCCTCGAGATGCGCGAGCACCGCAGGATCGTCTTTGGCGCGGAGCCATTCGTACGGATCCTCGAAGGCATCGCCGTGGTGGCTGCGCGTGACGGGGCGACGGTCGGCGACGGGCGGCTGAATGCGGGGTTCGCTCACAGGTCAACGGTATCGGAGCGCGACCGGGCCGGCATGGCGACCGGGGCGAGTTGACCGCGGCGGGGGAGGGTGGGAGGATTCTGGCGGGCCCGTAAACGGAACTTCAACCCACGGTGAACTCTTCGTTCGTCACGCCGGACACCTCCGGCATCCCATCTGGCAGTCCCAACGAAAGAGAACGGTGGAAACCGCAGCCCTCGTCGTCGTGCTGGTCATCGCGCTGGCACTCTTCTTCGATTTCACCAACGGCTTCCATGACACGGCCAACGCCATGGCGACGCCGATCGCCACGGGAGCGCTCAAGCCCAAGACCGCGGTGCTCCTCGCTGCCGGTCTGAACCTGGTCGGCGCCTTCCTGTCCACTGAGGTGGCCAGGACGGTCTCCGGCGGCATCGTCAACGAGGGCGACATCGACCATGCTCTGCTGCCGCAGCTGATCTTCGCCGGGCTGATCGGCGCGATCACCTGGAACATGCTGACCTGGTTGCTGGGCCTGCCGTCCAGTTCGTCGCACGCGCTGTTCGGCGGCCTGATCGGCGCGACGCTCGTGGGCGTCGGCGTGTCCGGCATCAACTTCGGCGTCGTGCTCTCCAAGGTCGTGCTTCCGGCGCTGATCGCGCCGCTGACGGCGGGGATCATCGCCTTCGTGGCCACCAAGGTCGCCTATGGCGTCACTCGCCGTTACGACGGCAAGCCCGACGGTCGTTCGGGCTTCCGCTGGGGACAGATCTTCACTTCGTCCATGGTGGCTCTCGCGCACGGCACGAACGATGCGCAGAAGACCATGGGCGTGATCACCCTCGCGCTGATCACCGTGGGTTGGCAGACCGGCGACCCGACCGGCAGCGACTACCACAATCCCGAGTTCTGGGTGATCGTGGCGTGCGCGTTCACCATCGCGCTGGGCACCTATCTGGGTGGATGGCGCATCATCCGCACGCTCGGCAAGGGGCTCACCGAGGTCAAGCCCGCACAGGGGTTCGCCGCCGAGAGCTCCACCGCGGCCACCATCCTCGCCTCCAGCGCCTTCGGCTTCGCGCTGTCGACCACACAGGTCGCCTCCGGCTCGGTGATCGGCTCCGGCCTGGGGCGTCGCGGCTCGGTGGTGCGCTGGCGCACCGCGGGTCGGATCGCTGTGGGCTGGCTGCTGACCCTGCCTGCAGCCGGTGCGGTCGGTGCGGTCGCCGCACTGATCGTGGTGTGGCTGCACGGCTGGGGCGTGGCCGTGGACGCGGTGATCGCGTTGGCAGTGATCGTGGGGCTGTTCCTGCGCTCGCGCAAGAACGCCGTCAACGCCTCCAACGCGATGAGCGATGTCGCCGAGTCCGGTCACGTCGTCGACCTGCCCGAGGTGCCCGGCCCCACGCGTCGCACCACGCGCATGGAGCTGATGCGGGCGCTCGAGCGCGCCGAGCGCAAGGCCGATGAGGCCGAGAAGGCGGCCCGGAAGGCGAAGAAGCTCAAGAAGGCAGGCGGAACGCCCAGCGAGATCAAGGCGGCACGGAAGGCCGCTGAGCGCGCGGCCAAGAAGTTCGCCGAGGCCGAGAAGGCAGCCCAGGAGTGGGAGACGCTCAGCGCCAGCCGGCGTGCTCGCGCCAAGCTCGCCGAGTGGGACATCGCGATCGACGACGAGGAGGAGGTCCGATGAGCCTCGAGATCGACTGGCAGGCGTTCCTGAGCGTGTTCGCCGCCGCCCTGGTCGGCGCCGCCGTGATCGTGCTCTTCTACGCCTTGGGGCTGCGGATGCTGGTGCGGGCGGGGCGGATCCCCGTCGTCACGCCGGCCGAGTTCACCGACGCGATCACCGTACTCTCGGAGAAGGAGATCAAGCGCGCCGAGAAGCAGGCGGCGAAAGCAGCCCGCAAGAACCCGCTGACCGAGGGGCAGAGACAGCTCGCCTTCGTCGCCGCGATCGCATGTTTCGCGGTGTGCGCCGTAGCCGTCGCCGGCGGCATCCTGATGATCGTCATCGGCCACTGAGAGCGTCGCCACGACCAGATGTCGGCATCCGGTCCTAGGCTGAGCGCATGATCGACATGCCGGTGTTCGGGCGCCACCCGCAGGCGTCGCACACGATCATCCATCTGAGCGATCCGCACTTCCTCGCCGATGGTGCGATGCACGCCGGCGGCTCGGACAGCGAGGGCAATCTCAAGCGCACGCTGGAGGCGGTGCGCCGCGTGCACCCGCATCCGGATGCGATCGTAGTCACCGGCGACCTCGCCGATCTCGGCGAGCCGGATGCGTACCGACGGCTGCGGGCGATTCTCGAGCCGGTCGCGGCGGACCTCGGCAGCCCGATCGTGTGGGTGGCGGGAAACCATGACGAGCGGCCGGAGCTGCGCGTCGAGCTGCTGGGAGCCGCCGCCACGCAGGAGCCGGTCACCGGCGTGTGGGATCTGAACGGACTGCGCCTGATCGCGCTGGACACCAGCGTGCCCGGCTGGCACCACGGCGACCTGGACGGCGAGCAGCTGGACTGGCTCGCGGGGGTGCTGGCCGATCCTGCACCGCATGGAACGCTGCTGGCGATGCACCATCCTCCGCTGCCCGCGCATCTGCCGTTGTTCGACATCCTCGAACTCCGCCACCAGGACGAACTCGCGCAGGCCATCCGCGGCACCGATGTGCGCGGGATCCTCGCCGGCCACCTGCACTACTCCTGCTCCGGGATGTTCGCCGATGTGCCGGTGAGCGTGGCATCGTCGACGTGCTACACGATGAACCTCGCACGACCTGCGGTCGAGGTGAACGGGATGGATGCGGCGCAGGCGTTCCAGCTCGTGCACGTGCGGCCCGACGTGATCACGCACACCGTCGTCCCCGTGGCCGATGCCCCCACCGGAGATTACTTCGACGAGGAGTGGGTGCGGCGGATGGCCGCGCTCTCCCCGCAGGAGCGGCTCGAGGCGTTCTCACGCAAGCCATCACGCCCTCGGGCGTAGACTGGCAGCATCCCCCGCAACCTACCCGCCACCACCCACAAGGAAGTGACATGGCTGCTGACGCGCCCGCCCCGACCCGTACTGAGACCGACTCGATCGGAAGCCTCCAGATCCCCACGGACGCCTACTACGGCGTGCACACGCTGCGGGCCGAGCAGAACTTCCCGATCACCAAGCGTGCGATCGCCGTCTATCCCGACCTGATCCGCGGGCTGGCGATGGTCAAGCAGGCATCCGCTCGTGCGAACAAGGAGATCGGCGTCCTCGATGCCGAGCGCGCCGACCTCATCGATGCGGCGGCCCAACGGGTCATCGACGGAGAGTTCCACGACCAGTTCATCGTCGGCGTCATCCAGGGCGGCGCCGGAACCTCGACCAACATGAACGCGAACGAGGTCATCACCAACATCGCACTCGAGATGGCGGGTCATGAGAAGGGCGACTATGCGTTCCTCTCGCCGATCGATCACACCAATCGCAGTCAGTCCACCAACGATGTGTATCCCACCGCGGTGAAGATCGGGCTCTCGCTCAACCTCCTCTCACTCCTGGACGAACTCGACCTGCTGCGAAAGTCGTTCCTGGGCAAGGCGGGTGAGTTCCACGACGTGCTCAAGGTCGGCCGCACCCAGCTGCAGGATGCCGTGCCGATGACGCTCGGTCAGGAGTTCCACGGCTTCGCGACCACTCTCGGCGAAGACCACAAGCGCCTCACCGAGAACGCCTCGCTGCTCACCGAGATCAACATGGGCGCGACGGCCATCGGCACCGGCATCACCACCCACGCCGGCTATGCGCCCACTGTGCTGCGTCATCTGCGTGAGATCAGCGGGCTGGATCTGAGCACGGCGACCGACCTGGTGGAGGCCACCAGCGACACCGGCGCCTTCATGTCCTTCTCGTCCTCGCTCAAGCGCAACGCCATCAAGCTCTCCAAGATCTGCAACGATCTGCGCCTGCTCTCCTCCGGCCCGCAGGCCGGTCTCGGCGAGATCAACCTGCCGGCCATGCAGGCCGGGTCCAGCATCATGCCGGGCAAGGTCAACCCGGTGATCCCCGAGGCCGTGAACCAGGTGGCCTTCGCGGTCGCGGGCTCGGATGTCACGGTGACGATGGCCGTGGAGGCGGGACAGCTGCAGCTGAATGCTTTCGAGCCGGTGATCGCGCACTCGATCTTCCAGTCCATCACCTGGATGCGCCAGGCCATGTGGACGTTGCGCGTGAATTGCGTCGACGGCATCACCGCCAACCGTGAGCGCCTCGGCGCGATGGTTGGCGCGTCGGTGGGAGTGGTCACCGCGCTGACGCCGTTCATCGGCTACGCGGCATCCGCTGCGCTGGCCAAGACCGCACTGCTGACCAACCGCAATATCGCCGATCTGGTCGTGGAGGCCGGTCTGATGTCACGCGAAGAGGTCATGAAGCAGATCTCGCCGGCGCGCCTGTCAGGCCTGGAGACCGTCACCTCGGCGATCCCGGTGATCGCCGCGGAGGACCTTCCGCAGAGCTGACCCTCAGTACCGGTCCGCCGAGACCCCTCCTGGTTGTCGAGACCCCTCCTGAATCGCGCGATTCAGGAGGGGTCTCGACGCTGGTGAGGGGTCTCGGCGGGATCAGTCGAGGATGCGACAATGCGCGGTGAGCTCGCCGATCCCGTCGATCCCGACGGTGACCGTGGAGCGGTCGCGCAGGAAGATCTGCGGGTCGCGCGAATAGCCGGCACCGCCCGGGCTGCCGGTGGAGATCAGGGTGCCAGGCAGCAGCGTCACCGAGGTGGAGAGGTGTGCGATCAGGGTCGCGACGGTCCGGACCATCTGACCGGTGGTCGCATCCTGCACGGTGTGGCCGTCGACGACGGTCCAGATGTGCAGCGCCTGGGGGTCGGGGATCTCGTCGGCGGTCACCACGACCGGTCCGGTGGGCGTGAACCCGTCGAAGGACTTGCAGCGCGACCACTGCGCCTCCGCGAACTGGATGTCACGGGCCGTCACGTCGTTGACCACCGTGTATCCCCACACGGTGCTCAGCGCGTCTTCTTCGGAGACGTCCTTGGCGGGCTTGCCGATGATCACGCCCAGCTCGGCCTCATAGTCGACCGACTCGCTCAACGAACGTGGCCAGGAGATGGTCTGCTCATGACCGATGAGCGAATTGGGCCACAGCGTGAACACGGTCGGGGCCTTGTCGGTCTTCAGCCCGAGCTCGCTGGAGTGCGCGGAGTAGTTCAGCCCCACAGCCAGGATCGCGGGCGGATCGATGACGGCAGAGTCGAAGGCGAAGCCGTCGAGCGGATGCCGGGGAGCGGCGCCGTCTGCGAGCGCGACGCGCAGGCGCTCCAGCATCTCGTCACCGCCCAGGATCAGCTCCTGGAGCGTCTTCGGACCGGGGGAGAGGAGATCGCTGACGAGGATCGCCTCCGCACCGTCGATGACGGCGAGGAGGGGCGACTCGGAGTCGCGAGCGCTCAGATGGGCAAACCGCATGCCTCTACGCTACCGGCCGGGATGCGTGCCATGGCGGAGGCTCCCTCTAGGCTTTCAGCATGAGCTTTGGAGGGAGTCCCCGGCGCGGCCGCCGACGACCGGCGGGCCGGCTGACGCGTCGTCGGCATCCGTGGAGGGCCAGCCGGCGTACGGCCGGGAAGGCCAGCCGGTTTACGGGCAGCCACCACGGCCGCTGTACGGTCGGCCTCCTCAGCCCGGGTACGGGCAGGCGCCCCGTCCGGCGCAGCCCGCACTAGAGGAGCCGTACCTGCGGGTCGCCGGTCGATCGGCTTCTCAGGTGGCGCCTCCGGCGCCGCTGTCGCCATCCCCGGCTGCAGGTATGCCCGCACTACCGATGCCGGTGCGCCGGGGCCGAGGGGTGTCCATCTGGGTGTTCGGAGTGCTCGGCTTCGCGATGCTCGCGCTGATCGCCTACTTCGCGGTGTTCCTCGGCACCGGCGCATCGGCGGTGGGACTCGTCCTCGCGCTCGTGCCGCTGGGGATCGTCCTCTTCGGTGTGCACCTGATCGACAGGTGGGAGCCCGAGCCGAAGAGTCTCGTGATCTTCGCAGTGGCGTGGGGCGGGGTGGCGGCCGCCGGCATGGCGTTGCTGTTCGACCTGTTGCTGAACGTGGCCGTCGGCCGCCCCGACGGGATCTTCACCGCCGTCGTCCAGGCACCCATCGTCGAGGAGGTCGCCAAAGGCCTCGGGGTGTTCCTGATCCTCGTGATCGGCCGTCGTGCCTTCGATGGGCCGGTGGACGGCATCGTGTACGGCGCGCTGGTCGGTGCGGGATTCGCGTTCACCGAGAACATCCAATACTTCGGCGTCAGCCTGATCACCGGCGGCGCGGGTGATCTGACGCTCACCTTCATCCTGCGCGGTCTGGTCTCGCCGTTCGCGCACGCCATGTTCACCGCTCTGACCGGGTTCGCCATCGGCCTGGCCGCTCGTCGTGGAGCCGGCGCATCGGGTGCGCTCGGCGCCGGCGCGCTCGGGCTGCTCGGAGCTGTGCTGCTGCACGCGTTCTGGAACGGATCCTCGTTGCTGGGCGACTTCATCGTGCTGTATCTGACCACGCAGATCCCGCTCTTCCTCGGTTTCATCTTCGTCATCGTCGCGCTGCGCCGTGCCGAGGCACGGCTGACACGGCGCCGGCTCGGAGACTACGCCGACGCCGGCTGGTTCACCGCCGAGGAGGTGGTGATGCTGGCGACTCCTGCGGGCCGGAAGGCGGGGATGCAGTGGGCGGCGGGTCTGCGGGGCGACCGGCGAGCTCTGATGAGGTCTTTCATCAGAGACGCGACCGCACTCGCCGCCGTCCGTCAGCGCGCGATCACCGGGCACGACGCGTATGCAGCCGCCGACGAACAAGCGCTGCTCGCGAGAACCAGGGCGACGCGGGCGCAGCTGCTCGCATACTGAGCCCACCCGCTGGTGGGACACTCGCAGCGTCCAGGACAGACTCAGCGCCCGGTGCTGCGGCGATGCCTGCGAGTCTCCCGGGCGCTGAGTTGACCTAATGACAGGGTGCTCCGAGACGGCGCGGAAGTCAAGAGTCTCTGCCGGGCCGGCCCGGCTCCGCCGAACGGTCGGCACGTTCGCGCTCAGCGGATTCGTGGCGTTGACCCTCGTGCGGCCCTCGGGTTTGATGGAGTCATGACTGATCGCACAAAGCCCGAGTTCGACGCTCCCACCGGACCCGCCCCCGCCGAACTCGTCATCCGCGACATCATCGTCGGCGACGGCGATGAGGCGAAGCCCGGCGACACCGTCACCGTGCACTACGCCGGCGTCGAGTACGACACCGGTGAGGAGTTCGACTCGTCCTGGAGCCGGGGCGAGACCATTCAGTTCCCGCTTCGCGGCCTGATCCAGGGCTGGCAGGAGGGCATCCCCGGCATGAAGGTCGGCGGGCGCCGAGAGCTGACCATTCCGCCGCACCTGGCGTACGGTTCGGCAGGCGCCGGTCACTTCCTCTCCGGCAAGACTCTGATCTTCATCATCGATCTGGTGGCCGTGGGCTGAATCCCGGCATCCGAAACCCGTCCGCGCCGCGTTCCTCACGCCGCGCGGGCGGGTTTTCTGTGAGAACGCCGTGAGTGGGAATGTATGCGTTCGAATGTAAGTTGTCTCTTCGTGTGGCGCCCGCTCGACGGCCGGCGCCCACGACACTGCAGACGACGTCAAGGAGAACCACATATGTCGATCGAGATCCCCGGTTACCGTCCTGGAACCTGGACCCTGGACCCCGCGCACAGCGAGGTCACCTTCAGCGTCCGGCACATGATGATCTCGAAGGTGCGCGGCAGCTTCGGGGTGAAGGAGGCCACGCTGATCGCTCCGGAGAACCCGCTCGAGGCCAAGGTCGAGGCGAAGGTCGACGTGGCATCCGTCGACACCAACGACGAGGGCCGTGACGCGCACCTGCGTTCAGCAGACTTCTTCGACGTCGAGAACCACCCCACCATGGAGTTCGTCTCCACCGGAACACGCGTCGAAGACGGCGACTTCTTCGTCGACGGCGATCTGACGATCCGCGGCATCACCAAGCCGGTCAGCTTCGAGCTGGACTTCGGCGGCTTCGGCACCGACCCGTACGGCAACTACAAGGCGGGCGCGTCGGCGAAGACCGTCATCAACCGCGAGGACTTCGGGCTCACCTGGAACGCTGCTCTCGAGACCGGTGGCGTGCTGGTCGGCAAGGACATCACGATCGGCCTCGACCTGCAGGGTGCGCTGCAGGTCTGAGCTCGCGCATACTGAGACTCTCGAGCCCCGGGGCCGTGCGCGCTGAGCGTCAGGCCTCGGGGCTCAGCGCGTCGTAGGCGCGGAAACGCGGGCTCAGTCGTGCGAGAGTCGCGGCGATGCCGATCACCAGGAACCCGCCCAGCAGCGGCGGGAACCACAGGCTTGTCACCGTAGCGAGGGCACCGACGTACAGGGCGCCCACGCGGGGGCCGCCGGCGACGACGATGATGAAGATCCCCTGCAGTCGCCCGCGCATCGCGTCGGGCACGGCAGCCTGCATCATCGTGTTGCGGTAGATGGAGCTGACATTGTCGGCCGCCCCCGACAGCGCCAGTGCAAGACAGGCGAGAGCGATCAGCAGCATGTGCGGCACCTGCTCGGATGCCGGGGGCAGGAACACCCCTGTCAGCAGGATCGCGCCGAACAGCGCGATGGCCGCACCGTATGCCTGCACGGCCCGCGCGATGCCGATGCCGTGCCAGCGGTAGTGCACCACACGTCCAGAGAACAGGCTGGAGACGAAGGTGCCGACGGCGACCGCCGCGGTGAGGATCCCCGTCGTGAGGGCTCCGCCGCCGAGCAGCACGGTTCCGAGCGCGGGGAAGAGCGCGAGCGGCTGCCCGAACGTCATCGCCGTGATGTCGAGCAGGAACTGCATCCGGATGTTGCCCGCCCGGCGCAGGAAACGCCAGCCGTCGACGAGGAGGCCAGCCCGGGACGCACAATCGTGCCTTCCGGGCGCAGCGGCGGAAGCGTCCACAGGCCGAGGAACATCGACATCATCAGGATGATGTCGATCGTGTAGGTCCAGCCGAAGCCCGTCAGCGCGACGAGCATTCCCGCCACCGCGGGGCCGACCATCACCGTCACGCCGAAGGCCACGCCGTTCAGCGCGGATGCCGCCGCGAGGCGCTCCAGGGGATGAGCCGCGGCACGATGGCCGTCCGCGTGGCCATCCCGACCGAGTTGGCCGCGGCGATGATCATGCTCAGCCCGTACAGCCACCAGATCGTCTCGGCGTGTGTCCAGGTCAGTGCTGCCAGCAGTGCCGTGGCGAGGAATGCCACGGTGGCGGAGATCAGCGCGACTCGACGCCTGTCGAAGGCGTCGGCGAGCATGCCCCCGTAGAGACCGGCGAGGATCATCGGCAGGAGTCCTGCGACGGCGATCATAGAGACGGCGAACGTGCTGCCGGTCAGCTCGAACACGTGCAGCATGACGGTGACGATGGTGAGCTGACCGCCGATGCCCGCCAGCGTCGAGCCGATCCACATGCGGGCGAAAGCGGGGCTGGTCCTCAACGGCGAGAGGTCGATGAGAAGACCGCGGGAGAACTGCACTCCTAGAGGCTATCGGGCGTGCGCACCACTGGCGTCGAAACTGGTAGGCTGTTGTGGTTGCCGTTCGATCGGCCGCGGATCAAGAGAGCCCACGCATCAGGCGTCGGGCGCCGCGCAACAAGCAGAGAGGGGATCGAATCTATGGCACTGGAATCAGACGTCAAGAAGGCGATCATCGAAGAGTACGCGACGCACCCCGGTGACACCGGATCCCCCGAGGTGCAGGTCGCCATGCTGTCGCAGCGCATCAAGGACCTCACCGAGCACCTCAAGGAGCACAAGCACGACCACCACTCGCGTCGTGGGCTGTTCCTGCTCGTCGGTCAGCGCCGTCGACTGCTCGGCTACCTCCAGGACATCGACATCGAGCGCTACCGTGCGCTCATCGAGAAGCTTGGACTTCGCCGCTGACGACCAGCGTGCAATCGCACAAAACTTTCTTGGAAGGCCGCCCCGGGTGTGGGGCGGCCTTCGTCGTGTCCGGACCGCACTGCCGGCGTGTGCGGCAGGGAGACGGATGCTAGGCGGGAGCACCCACCAGATCGGGATGATGGATGGCCGCCACGTCGGGGTGCGCGCGCAGGCGTGATTTCAGCGCGTTCTCGCCGTACAGGCTGTGGATCGGGTTGTGCGGGTCATCGGTCACGCCGCGGGCCTGCGCGGCGAGCTCGGCGGGCAGGTCGATCAGCGGCAGCTGCGAGTCCAGTGCGGGATTGAAGAAGAACGGGATCGACAGGCGATCCTGCGGGGCCCTTGGTGAGATCACGCGGTGGTTGGTGGCCTTCAGATACCCGTTGGTGGCGTATTCGAGCAGCCCCGATGTTCACCACGAACGCGCCGTCCACGGGCGGGGCATCCACCCACTCGCCGTCGCGCTCGACCTGCAGGCCCCCGCGCCCCGGCTCGACCCATAGCAGGGTCAGCACACCGCTGTCCTTGTGTGCGCCGACTCCCTGCTGGGGGAGCGGATTGTCCGTTCCCGGATAGCGCACGATCTTGATCAGTGTCGATGGCTCACCGAAATGGTCATCGAAGTACGACTCCGCAGCGCCCAGCGACAACGCCCAGGCACGCAGCAGCCTGCGGGCGATCGCGCACATCGCGGTGTGCCACTGCGTCACGGTCTCACGCAGCTCGGGCAGCGCGGCCGGCCACAGGTTCGGGCCGATGAGCCGGTTGTAAGCCGGGCCGCCGCTGACGGCATCGCGCTCGGATCCGATGTCGATCTGCTCGCGCCAGTCGACGCGGCCCTGGGTGCGCTCTCCGCCGATGCGCGTGTAGCCGCGGAAGTGCGGGCTCCTGACGTTCTCGATCGCGAGCTTGTCCGCCTCGGGCAGCGCGAAGAACTCGCGCGCGACGCGGTGCAGTCGAGCGACGAGCTCGGTGGGGATCCCGGTTCCGGTCAGGTAGAAGAATCCGACATCTCGAGTGGCGGCGCGCAGATCGGCGCGGAATGCGGATGCCGCTGCGGCGCCGTCATCGAGCCGGGACATGTCCAGGATGGGGAGATTCAGGTCCGTCATGACTCGACGCTAACCATGCACCGAGCCGATCGGCGGAATGTTGCGTCGTCTTACCGTGGATCGATATGCGGCACCCCGTCACGGTGCTAAAGTTCTTTAGGTAAGGCATCCCTTACCTGAAACCACCCGGATCTCGGAGCCTCCGCCTGTGTTCGCAACCTTCCTGATCGGCCTGCGTGAGGGCCTGGAAGCGGCCCTCGTGGTCGGCATTCTGGTCGCCTACCTGCGCCGAATAGGGCGGGCAGACGTGCTGCCGAGGATGTGGGCGGGAATCGGATGCGCCGTCGCGCTGGCACTGGGCATCGGCGCCGTGCTGACCTTCGGCTCATACGCGCTGACATCCCAGGCGCAGGAGATCCTCGGCGGAGTGTTCTCGCTGCTGGCGGTGGGCATGGTCACCTGGATGATCTTCTGGATGCAGAAGGCCGGGCGCACCATGAAGGCATCGCTGCAGGGCGGGATCGACCGGGCGCTGGAATCCGGCACACTGTGGGCGCTGGTGGCGGTCGGCTTCGTCTCCGTGGCGCGCGAGGGCATCGAGACCACGCTGCTGCTGTGGTCGATGTCGCAGACGTTCGGTCAGGATCCCACGGTGCTGATCGGCGCGGCAGCCGGCCTCGCCGTCGCGATCGTGGTGGGGTGGATGCTGGCGCGCGGGGCCCTCCGACTGAACCTGGGCACCTTCTTCACCTGGACGGGCGGGTTCCTCGTCGTCGTCGCGGCAGGTGTGCTGGCGTACGCCATGATGGATCTGCAGGAAGCCGGCGTCCTCCCCGGCCCGTTCAGCGCGATGGCGCCCATCGATGCCACGACCGGTGCCGTGCTGACCGGCTGGGCCGGGTTCCCGTTCGGGTGGGCGTTCGATGTCAGCACCGTCATCGCGCCCACCGGATTCTGGGCCGTGCTGCTCCAGGCGGTTGTGGGCTTCGTTCCGCACATGAGCTGGTTGCAGGTCACCGCCTGGGCGCTGTACATCCTCATCGTCGGCGGGCTCTTCCTACGCGGGATCCGCAGAAGCCGCCTGCCCTCGCCTGCCGATGCCGCCAAGGCGGCACCGCAGCCATCGTCCATTCCGTCATCGTCTCCGGGAGCAGCATGACCGTCTTGATCCGTCCTCTCAGCGCGGCCGCCGCTCTGGCTGTCACCGCCTTCGCCCTCACCGGCTGCGTCGCGAAGGCGGGCGCCGATCCCTCAGCATCCTTCACGGTCTCCTCGACCGCGGATGAGTGCACGGTCTCCGCCGACACCGCGCAGAGCGGCACCCTGACCTTCACCGTGTCCAACACCGGCGACCAGGTGAGCGAGTTCTACCTGCTGGCCGATGACGGCCTGCGCATCATCGGCGAGGTGGAGAACATCGCTCCTGCGGCCTCGCGAACCCTGACCGTCGTGGCACAGCCCGGCGACTACTTCACAGTCTGCAAGCCCGGCATGATCGGCGAGGGTGTGGGCAGGGCTGCGTTCACCGTCAGAGGCGACAAGGTCGCCATCGACGGACCGGACGCCGAGCAGAAGCAGCAGGCCGTCGACCTCTACGCGGCATTCGTCAAGGATCAGGTGGGGCAGCTGGTTCCCGCTGTGCAGGAGCTGGTCACGGCGTACACCGATGGCGACGACGAGAGGGCACGTGAGCTGTTCGCGACCACTCGCGCCTACTATGAGCGCATCGAGCCGGTCGCCGAGGCGCTCGGCGACCTCGACCCGCGCATCGACTACCGCGAGGTCGACGCCGTGGCCGAGGGGCTGGATTGGACCGGATTCCATCGCATCGAGAAGGATCTGTGGGTACCGGCTGAGGATGCGCTGAACGCCGATGACGAGACGCCCGCCTGGCAGGATTGGGCGCCGTCCACAGCCGAGCAGCGCGGCGAGTTCGGCGATCTGCTGATCGCCGACGTGCAGGAGCTCTACGACTACGTGCACTCGGAGGACTTCACCGCCGCACTGAACGATCAGGGCATCGCCGGCATCTCGAACGGGGCCGTCGCACTGCTGGACGAGGTGGCCACCGGCAAGATCACCGGTGAGGAGGACTGGTGGTCGCACACTGACCTCTACGACTTCGCTGCGAACGTGGAGGGGTCGAAGATGGCGTTCTCGCTGGTCAGTGAATTCGTGACGGCGAAGGGTGACGAAGGCGCCGCACTGGTGAAGGACATCGCCGCCGGCTACTCGGATCTCGAGCAGGCCCTCGGTGTGCACGGCTCTCTGGATGCCGGCTTCGTGCCCTTCACCGACCTGAATGACACGGACAAGCGCAACCTCATCGATCTGATCAATGCACTCGCCGAGCCGCTGTCGCAGCTGACGAGCGTCGCACTGTCCTGATCGCGGATGCCGATGACCGAGGACGTCGAGCCGCAGCCGCCGCAGCCGCTGCGGTCGGGGCTCAGCAGGCGCGGACTGCTGGGGCTCGCCGCCGGTGGAGGCGCAGCGCTCTCGTCGCGGCCGGCGCAGGCGGATTCCTGGCCGGGGTCGCTCAGCGGGACGGGCGGCAGGAGCCGGGATCGCATTCCTTCTTCGGGGCACACCAGGCCGGTATCACCACGCCTGTGCAGGAGCATCTGCACTTCGCTGCCTTCGACATGATGCCGCGCAGCGACCGCGACACCCTCGTCGAGCTGTTGCAGGACTGGACGTATGCATCCGCTCGCATGACGCAGGGGCTCGAGGTGAGTGCGACCGGAGCCGTGGGCGGCTCGCCCGAGGCGCCGCCGGATGACAGCGGCGAGGCACTGGGACTGCCGGCCGCCGCCCTGACCGTCACATTCGGCTTCGGGCCGACCCTGTTCGAGAACGAGGACGGCGACCGATACGGCATCCGCGAACGCAGGCCGCCCAAGCTCGAGCGCCTCCCGCCGTTCCTCGGCGAGGACCTGGACCCCGCGCAGTCCGGCGGGGATCTGTGCGTCCAGGTGTGCGCCGACGATCCGCAGGTGGCCGTGCACGCCATCCGCAACCTCAGTCGCATCGCGTTCGGGCGGGCGAAGCTACGCTGGTCCCAGCTGGGCTTCGGCAAGACCTCCCGCACCACCACCGACCAGCACACGCCCCGGAACCTCTTCGGGTTCAAGGACGGCACGGCCAATATCCTCGCCGACGATCGGGAGGCGCTTCGGGAGCACGTCTGGGTCGCCGACGATGACGAGCCCGCCTGGCTCGCCGGAGGCTCCTATCTGGTGGCTCGGAAGATCGCGATGCTGATCGAGACCTGGGATCGGGTGCGGCTGTCCGAACAGGAGCAGATCTTCGGGCGCGACAAGGGTGAAGGGGCGCCGCTGTCCGGCGGCACGGAGGAGACGGCTCCGAAGCTGTCCGCGCTCGACGAACACAGCCACGTCCGGCTCGCGCACCCTGATGCCAACGGCGGAACCCGCATCCTGCGTCGCGGGTTCAACTACGTCGGCGGCAACAATGCTCTCGGCCGGATGGATGCAGGCCTGTTCTTCCTGGCGTATCAGCGCGACCCCGAACAGTTCGTCTCCCTGCAGCGTCGGCTCTCCACGGACCTGCTCAACGAGTACATCCGCCATGTCGGCACCGGCATCTGGGCCATCCCGGCAGGGGTGGATGAGGGCTCCTACATCGGAGCGGCGCTGTTCGCCTGAGTGCGGTCGGCGCGGGCGCCGGGCAGCGCCTCAGCCGCCCGCCCCGCGCCGGGAACCGGTCGGGTCGCTGCGGTGGCCGGTGCGGGAGGACAGCGACGGATCGGCGAACATCCACCGCGGGCGCGGCTCGATCAGCGGCCGGAACAGTCTCCGCACCGGCCTCCACGCCAGCAGCACAGCGATCGCTGCGGACAGCAGGGTGACCAGCGGTAGCCAGAGCCAGGTCGGATCCAGGTCACGCAGCGCGCCGGACTCCCGGAACGGGTACAGCACGAACGAGTGCAGCAGGTAGACGTACATGGTGTACTGGCCCAGCGTCGTCCACCGCAATGCGCGACGGGGCATGAGCGCGAAGAAGCAGGCGCTCAGCAGCAGTGCGAGCGCGATCAGACTCAGACGGATGCCGCCGGCCCACCACTGGTCGGCGGTCAGGTCGGAGTAGGAATCGTCGTAGAAGAACCAGTAGCGCAGGTCGATGTCATCCCAGAACGGCAGCCAGCGCCAGCAGGTGAACGCCCACGTCGCCAGCACTGCGACCGCGCACACCCGCAGCCACCACGGGCGGAAATCGATCAGACGCAGACGCTGCACGATGTCCCGCTCGCGCATCCACCAGCCCAGGGTGAAGAAGAACAGCAGCCCGAGGGTGCGCGACAGTGAGAAGGTGCTGTTCACGTTGCTGAGGTAGCCGACGCCGATCGAGATCGCGAGGGCCCACACCAGCGGCCATCTCAGCAGCGCCAGGTAGGGGAGCACCAGCCGGAAGATGCCCAGCGCCAGCAGGAACCATAGCGTCCAGGATGGCTGTGTCAGGTTCGGATCGGCGCGCCCCTCGACAAGCCACTTGGTGAGGGTCCAGAGCCCTTCGAAGATCACATATGGCACCAGGATGTCGGTGATGACCCTGGCCATCTGACGGCGGGTGGGGCTGGCCGCCTTCGAGAAGTAACCCGAGATGATCGCGAACGCCGGCATGTGGAACGCATAGATCCACAGGTAGAACGCATAGGAGATGTCGGAGTCGTAGGTCAGGCGCTGCACGCCGTGCCCCATGACGACCAGGACCACGCAGGCGAAGCGCGCGTTGTCCCAGAACGGCACGCGCCGCCGTGGGCGGGCGATGCCGCCGGTGGCCGGGCTCGCGGATGGCGGGCGCTCACTGCTCATCCCTCGAGCGTACCGGTGCGGACTTCTGCGGATCCTGCGGGAATATCCTCGTCGGTACGACGTTTCACCAGGTACATGCACGTGAATAGAAACGGATGCCAGGCATCCCGAGTGGAGAACAACATGGACGCGCAGAACAGCGACCCGACCGGTATGCAGTTCGGCATCATGTCGGTCAGCGACATCACGCAGGATCCGACCACCGGCGTCACGCCCAGTGAGCGCGAGCGGATCCAGGCGGCGGTGGCGATCGCCACGCACGCCGAGGAGGCGGGTCTCGACGTCTTCGCCATCGGGGAGCACCACAACCCGCCGTTCTTCTCATCGAGCCCCACGACGCTGCTGGCCTACATCGCCGCGCGCACCGAGCGGCTGATCGTGTCCACCGCGACCACGCTGATCACCACGAACGACCCGGTGCGCATCGCCGAGGAGTACGCGATGCTGCAGCATCTCTCCGGCGGCCGGATGGATCTGATGATGGGCCGCGGCAACACGGGCCCGGTGTATCCGTGGTTCGGCAAGGATATCCGTCAGGGGCTGCCGCTCGCGATCGAGAACTACGCGCTGCTGCACGAGCTGTGGACCAAGGACGTCGTGGACTGGGAGGGGAAGTTCCGCACCCCGCTGCAGGGCTTCACCGCCACGCCACGTCCGCTGGACGGTGTCGCGCCGTTCGTCTGGCACGGCTCGATCCGCACGCCCGAGATCGCCGAGCAGGCCGCCTACTACGGCGACGGCTTCTTCGCGAACAACATCTTCTGGCCCAAGGAGCATTACCAGCGCCTGATCGAGCTGTACCGCCAGCGCTGGAGCCACTACGGCCACGGCGCCCCGGAGACGGCCATCGTGGGTCTGGGCGGTCA
Organism: Microbacterium suwonense; assembly: GCF_030296555.1. Taxonomy (NCBI): domain Bacteria; kingdom Bacillati; phylum Actinomycetota; class Actinomycetes; order Micrococcales; family Microbacteriaceae; genus Microbacterium; species Microbacterium suwonense. The sequence goes on along the minus strand of NZ_AP027728.1, from coordinate 1,114,424 downwards.
GGCCTTCATCCGGCCGAAGTCGCAGGATGCCGTGAACGAGTTCCGTCCCTACTTCGACAACGCGCCGGTCTACGGACACGGCCCCTCGATGGAGGACTTCACCGAGATGACGCCGCTCACCGTCGGATCCCCGCAGCAGGTGATCGACCGCTACGCGGCCATGCGCGACGCCTTCGGCGACTACCAGCGACAGCTGTTCCTCGTCGACCACGCGGGTCTGCCGCTGAAGACGGTGCTCGAGCAGATCGACCTGCTCGGCAGCGAGGTTGTGCCCGTGCTCCGCAGAGAACTGGCGAAGGACCGCCCCACCACGGTTCCGGATGCGCCGACTCACGCGGCTCGCGTCCGGCAAGCCTACGGCGACGGGCCGACGCGTGAGGCGCGTCCCGGCGCGAACCGCGGTGACAACCTCACCGCCGGCTCGCCCTATCAGGATGCCGTGGCCCCCGCCGGCGCGGCGTTCGGCCTCGCGCAGAAGGGCGCCTGACATGACCGAGCGTCGCATCGCCGTCATCTCCTCCGGGCTGTCCAATCCGTCGTCCACGCGGATGCTGGCCGACCGCCTGCTCGCTGCCACGGTCGCGGCGCTGACCGAGCAGGGCGTGCGAGCGCAGTCCGATGTCATCGAGCTGCGCGATCTCGCACACGACATCACGAACAACCTGCTCACCGGCTTCGCGCCCGCACCGCTGGAGGAGGTGATCAACCGCGTGGTCTCCGCCGACGCCATCATCGCCGTCACGCCGATCTTCTCCACCAGCTACGCCGGGCTGTTCAAGTCGTTCATCGACGTGCTCGATCCCGATTCGCTCACGGGCAAACCAGTGCTGCTCGGCGCGAATGCGGGAACCACGCGTCACTCGCTGGCGATCGACTACGCGATCCGCCCGCTGTTCACCTACCTGCATGCCGAGCCGGTGTCCACCGGTGTGTTCGCCGCCTCCAGCGACTGGGGCGGCAGCGCCGACGAGGTGGCGCCGCTCAGCGCCAGAGTCGAACGGGGGCACGCGAGCTCGCGGAGGCCATCGTCCGTCGCGACCCCGTGACGGACGCCGATCCCTTCGACCCCGACACCTACCTGGGCAAGGGCAGGTCGTTCGGGCACCTGCTCGGCGGGCTCGCGGGGGAGTGAGGCCAGGACGTGAGGAGGGCCGCCCCGGTCGGGGCGGCCCTCAGGCTGTCATCCGCTCTTGCGTCGGAACTCACGTCGCGTCTGCGGCGCATTCGCGGCGTGAACCGCGGACTCGCCGTCCAGGTGCGATTCACCATCACGGTGACGCGCGTTCTTCTTGTCGAGCGCTTCCTTGAACTTGCGCTTCATCTCCTCGGATGCGGAGGGTGCGCCCTCTTCGGTGCTCATGGGGTCAGCCTAGTCGCTCGTGCCGCGCAAGGACACGGGGAATCGGCCGGCGCCCACAGGGCGGACTGCTAGGCTGAACACGGATGTCTATGGCATCCGTCAACTGCATATGTACGGAGCGGTCGGCTGAGAAGCTGGTCCCCTGTGGTGGATTCCTCGTCGCAAAGGCGCCGGGTGGTCTTCTACTGGTGGCCAGCGCAGGCGAGATTCGCGGGGTTGCCCGCGCGCTTATATCTGCCCGCATCCGCTCCTTCGCGAGAACTCGCCCGTCACACGGACGGACGAGCCTAAACAAAGAAGGAGAGACCTCTTGGAAGGTCCTGAAATCACTGCCGCCGAAGCCGTTCTCGACAACGGACGCTTCGGCACCCGCACCATCCGCTTCGAGACCGGGCGCCTCGCCCAGCAGGCCCAGGGGTCCGTCGCGGCCTACCTCGACGGCGAGACCATGCTGCTGTCGGCCACCAGCGCAGGCAAGCACCCGCGCGAGGGCTTCGACTTCTTCCCGCTGACCGTCGACGTCGAGGAGCGCTCCTACGCTGCCGGCAAGATCCCCGGATCGTTCTTCCGCCGCGAGGGACGCCCGTCCACCGAGGCGATCCTGGTCTGCCGTCTGATCGACCGTCCGCTGCGTCCGTCCTTCGTGGACGGCCTGCGCAACGAGGTCCAGATCGTCATCACCGTGCTCTCGATCGCCCCCGGCGAGTACTACGACGCCCTGGCGATCAACGCGGCATCCGCGTCGACCCAGATCTCGGGCCTGCCGTTCTCCGGTCCGATCGCCGGCGTGCGCCTCGCGCTCATCCCCGGCCACGGCGAGCACTCCGACCAGTGGGTCGCATTCCCGAACCAGGCGCAGGTCGAAGAGGCCGTGTTCGACCTCATGGTCGCCGGTCGCGTGGTCACCAAGGCCGACGGCTCGGAAGACGTCGCGATCATGATGGTCGAGGCCGAGGCCACCGAGAACAGCTGGAACCTCATCAAGGGCGGCGCCGTCAAGCCGAGCGAGGACGTCGTCGCGGGCGGTCTCGAGGCGGCCAAGCCGTTCCTCAAGCAGCTCGTCGAGGCGCAGGCCGAGATGGCTGCGCACTCCTCGAAGGAGCCGGGCGTGTACCCGGTCTTCCCGGCGTACGAGCAGGCGACGTACGACTTCATCTCGGCGTCGGCGTCGGCCGACCTCGAGAAGGTCTACCAGATCGCCGACAAGATCGAGCGTCAGAACGCCGACGACCAGGTCAAGGACCGCGTCAAGGCAGAGGTCGCCGCAGCTGTCGAGGCCGGCACGCTGCCGCAGTCCGCGCTCGGCGAGGTCTCCGGTGCATACAAGTCGGTGACCAAGGGCATCGTCCGCGGCCGCATCCTCGCCGAGGGCGTCCGCATGGACGGCCGTGGTCTGGCCGACATCCGTCCGCTGGACGCCGAGGTGCAGGTCATCCCGCGTGCCCACGGGTCGGCGATCTTCCAGCGCGGCGAGACCCAGATCATGGGCGTCACCACGCTGAACATGCTCAAGATGGAGCAGCAGATCGACTCGCTGTCCCCGGTTACGCACAAGCGGTACATGCACCACTACAACTTCCCGCCCTACTCGACCGGTGAGACCGGCCGCGTCGGGTCGCCGAAGCGTCGCGAGATCGGGCACGGCTTCCTCGCCGAGCGCGCGCTCGTGCCGGTGCTGCCCACCCGCGAGGAGTTCCCGTACGCGATCCGTCAGGTCTCCGAGGCGCTCGGCTCCAACGGCTCCACCTCGATGGGCTCGGTCTGCGCTTCGACCCTGTCGCTGCTGAACGCCGGCGTGCCGCTGCGCGCCGCCGTGGCGGGCATCGCGATGGGGCTGGTCTCCGACCAGGTCGACGGTGAGACCCGCTATGCGGCACTGACCGATATCCTCGGAGCCGAGGACGCCCTCGGCGACATGGACTTCAAGGTCGCGGGCACCAGCGAGTTCATCACGGCGATCCAGCTCGACACCAAGCTGGACGGCATCCCCTCGGACGTCCTGGCCGGCGCTCTGACGCAGGCGAAGGATGCGCGTCTGACGATCCTGAACGTGCTGAACGCGGCGATCGACGCGCCCGACGAGATGGCGCCGACCGCTCCGCGCGTGATCAGCGTGCAGATCCCGGTCGACAAGATCGGCGAGCTGATCGGCCCGAAGGGCAAGACGATCAACGCGATCCAGGATGAGACCGGCGCGCAGATCTCCATCGAGGAGGACGGCACTGTCTACATCGGCGCCGTCGACGGGCCGTCGGCCGAGGCCGCACGCGCCCAGGTCAACGCGATCGCCAACCCCACCAACCCGGAGGTCGGCGAGCAGTTCCTGGGCACCGTCGTGAAGATCGCCACCTTCGGCGCCTTCATCTCGCTGCTTCCTGGCAAGGACGGCCTGCTGCACGTCACCGAGGTGCGCAAGCTCGCCGGTGGCAAGCGCGTCGAGAACGTCGACGATGTGCTCTCGGTCGGTCAGAAGATCCTCGTCAAGATCACCAAGATCGACGACCGCGGCAAGCTGTCGCTCGAACCCGTGCTCGATGACGCGCCCGCCGAAGGCGAGAAGGTCGCAGAGCCCGCTGAGGCGTGATCCCCGCGGATGCCGCTGAGCCGGCATCCGTGCTCAAGGCCCGGAATCGCACGTGAGATCGTGCGATTCCGGGCCTTTCCCGTCCGCTGTGACCGGATCGTTACGAGAAGTTCCCTCCGGCGACATCGCGGCGAGCATCGGCATCCGGATCGTCACTTACCCTCGAAGTACGCACTCGGGTGCGTGATGGCGGGATCTCGCGGGGGTGAGAGATGAGGATGTTCGGAGTCGGCTCGGCCGATCACGACCCGCGCGTCAAGGAGGCCGTCGAGGCGCACCCCTCGGCTCCGATCCCCGTTCTCGGGCCGGGCGTGGGAGAGACGATCCGCGTGCCCCTGGGCGAGACCGGATTCACCATCTTCCCTCTCATGCTGGGAGCGGCGGAGTTTGGCTGGAACGTCGACCTCCCCACCGGCCACGCACTGCTCGAGCGCTACGTGGAGTTCGGCGGGAACGCCGTGCACACCGCCGACGGCTATTCCGGGGGCGCAGCGAGCACATCGTCGGCCGATGGCTGCGATCCAGCGGCAACCGCGACCGCATCGTGCTGAGCGCCCGCATCGGCGCGCATGCCGACAACCCCGGTCTCGGCTCGGTGAACCTCGTGCGGGCCGTGGAGGCATCCCTGAGCAGGCTGGGCGTCGATCACATCGATGTGCTCTACCTCGACGCGTCGCTCGACGAGACGACCAACCTCGAAGACACCCTGGCGACCGTCGAATGGCTCAAGGACGCCGGAAAGATCACTGCGGTCGGAGGGTTCCGCTTCGCACCGGAGCAGCTGGTGGAGGCTCGGATCCTCGCTTCAGCCGGCTACCCGCGCCTGACCGTGCTGGACGAGCCCTACAACCTGGTGCGGCGCGACGGCTTCGAGGGCGACCTGCGGCTGGTCGCGGCCGCTCAGAGTCTGGCCGTGACACCGTCGCACGCGCTGGAGCACGGCTTCCTCTCGGGGCGTCACCGCAGCAAGGCCGCGGTCACGGGCGTACGCGGTCAGCAGATGCGTGCGCACCTGAATCGCCGCGGCATCCGCGTGCTGCGCGCGCTGGACATCGTCGCTGCGGAGCTGTCAGTGCCGGTCGCGGCGGTGTCGGTCGCGTGGCTGCTGGCGCAGCGCACGGTGGTCGCGCCGATCGTGAACGCCTTCGCGCCCGAGCACATCGACGAGCTCATGCAGGGAGCGGGCATCACCCTCTCCCGCACCCAGCTCGCCGACCTCACGCGCGCGGGAACCCGCTGACCGACATCTCGGCTGCCGGCGTCGGCAGGGTGACCTAAGCTGGAGAGGCCGCGATGCGGCGGCACGAAGTGAGCAGGGTTGTGACGCACTACATATATCTGGTCAGGCACGGCGAGCATCAGGACGCCGAGTACGGCATCGACGACGGCCCCCTCTCACCGCGAGGGCAGCGTCAGGCAGAGCTGATCGCCGATCGCCTGTCCGGCCTTCCCCTGGACGCCGTATGGCACTCGCCGTTGCTGCGCGCCGCCGAGACCGCCAGGTCGATCGCCGCGCGGCTGCCCTCGGTGGATCCGGTGCCTTCGGCGCTGCTGTTCGACTGCGTTCCCACCGGGCTGACCGAGGACACGCCGACCGCGTACGAGTCGTTCTTCGGCTCGGTGAGCGACGCAGAGGTCGAGGCCGGCTCGGCGCAGATGACGGATGCCGTGGGCGAGTTCCTCCGTCGGCGGAACGGTGACGTGCACGAGGTGCTGATCACGCACAACTTCGTCATCGCCTGGTTCGTGCGCGAGGTGCTCGGCGCACCGGACTGGCGGTGGCTGACGCTGAACCAGGCGCACTGCGGGCTGAGTGTGATCGCGCAGAAGCAGGGCCGCCCGTGGACCCTGATCAGCCACAACGACCTGGGGCATCTGCCGATGGAGCTGCGCACCGGACTGCCCGAGGTCCCGACCGTCTGAGACCAGCGGTTCGGGGTCGCCGGGCCGATGCCGACACGCGGCCGATGCGGGGCCGCGGCGAATCTAGACTTGAGTCATGACACAGGTTGCCCTCGTCGGCGGTACAGGCAAGCTCGGGCGCATCATCCACGAGGTGATCGATGAGCTGGACGGCTTCGAGGTGCGCAACGTGCTCGGCTCCGCAAGCGACCTCGCCGAGCTCGAGGATGCGGATCTGATCGTCGATGCGTCCACCCCCGCCGTGAGCGTCGAGGTGGTGCGTGCGGCGCTTGAGCACGGCATCAATGTCCTGGTCGGCACGTCCGGCTGGTCGCAGGAGCGCATATCGCTGGTGCGGCCGCTGCAGGCCTCGGCCGGAACCGGCGTGGTCTTCATCCCGAACTTCTCGCTGGGCTCCGCGCTGGGCACGGCGCTGGCGGCGGCTGCGGCACCATTCTTCCCGTTCGCGGAGATCATCGAGTCTCACCGCGACACGAAGATCGACTCACCGAGCGGCACAGCCGTGCGCACGGCGGAGCTGATGGCGGATGCACGATCCGATCGCGGCCCCTTCCACGCACCCCACGTGGACCAGCGGGCTCGGGGGCAGCAGGTCGCGGGCATCCCCGTGCACTCGCTGCGCCGTCCCGGTGTCATCGCCAGGCAGGAAGCCATCCTGTCGGGAGCGGGGGAGACTCTGACGGTCGTGCACGACACCGTGGACTCGGCGGCAGCTTATGCACCCGGCATCCGACTGGCACTGCCCTTCGCCCGCGACGCACGTGACCTTGTGGTGGGACTGGAGAACATCATCGACATCGGGATCCGGCCGCGCGCATGACGCATCGCGTCGGCGTCCTCGGCCACGTTCACGTGGCCGGACACGATGCAGGCGGTACGGCGACGCGTGCGCTGATCGCCGCGCTCGTGCTGGCCGGCGCCGGCCATGCTCGTTCGGTGGCCGCGCTCGCGGATGATCTGTGGGGCGATGAGCCGCCTCAGAATCCGCGCGCCGCGCTGCAGACCCTGGTGTCGCGCACCCGTGCGATCGGCGGAGCGGATCTGATCGAGAGCGTTCCCGGCGGCTATGCGCTGTCGACCGTGGACACCGACCTGGCGGAGGCCAGGACTCTGCTGCACACCGCCGAGTCCACGGATCCGCGGCAGGCACTCGGGGCTACGGAGGCAGCGCTCGCGCTGTGGCGCGGTGAGCCTGGTGCCGATCTCGGCCAGGCGCCGATCGCCGACGAGCTCGCCCAGGCGGCGGCGGCGATCCGGGAGCGACTATCGCTGCTGCGGGCCCGTGCCCTGACCGCAGAGGGCAGGACGACGGAAGCCGTGACGGCACTCGTCGAGTTGGCCGCCGCGCATCCGTTCGACGAGGGTCTGCAGCAGGAGATGCTCACAGCGCTTGCGGCGGATGGGAGGACGGCAGAGGCGATAGCCCGCTACGCGTCCTTCGCGGACGGGCTGCGCAATGAACTCGGCAGCTCGCCCGGTCCCGCCCTGATCGCGCTCAACGCGCAGCTGCTGCGCGCTCAGGAACCACAGCCGCGGTTGCGCATCGGAGTGAGAGCGGCACCGAACGCGCTCATCGGCCGGGAGCAGGCACTGAGCGCGATCATGCAGATGCTGACGGCTGCCCGGCTGGTCACCGTGCTCGGCGTGGGCGGTATGGGAAAGACTCGATTGGCGTACGAGGTCGCCGCGGCATCGGATGAAGAGGCTGTCGTGATCATCCCGCTCGCGGCCGTCCGCGACGACGGGGACGTGGAGCCTGCCATCGCCGCGGCGCTCGGGATCAGCGAGAGCTCCCCGGGCGCCGGCCTCTCCGAGACTCTTGCGCGCCCGGACCTGCACACGCGGATCCTCGGTGTGCTGGGCGAGCGCTCCACGCTGCTCGTACTGGACAACTGCGAGCAGGTGATCGACGGCGTGGCTGCCTGGGTGGCGGACGTGCTCGCCGCCGTCCCGCAGCTGCGGATACTGGCAACCAGCCGCACTCCATTGGAGATCGCCGCGGAGCGCGTCTATCCGCTGCAGGCGCTGGAGGCCGAAGGCAGCGCTGCCGCGCCCGCCGTGCGGCTGTTCATCGAGCGGGCGTAGGCGGTTCGCCCCGACGCGGTGCTCGACGTGGAGTCGGTCGCACGGCTGTGCGCGCATCTGGACGGGCTGCCGCTGGCCATCGAACTTGCGGCGGCTCGTGTACGCACGATGACGCCGGAGCAGATCGAGGCGCGTCTGCAGAACCGGTTCGAGCTGCTCACCACTGGTGAGCGCACTGCGCCGGCCCGGCACCGGACGCTCGAGGCGGTGATCGCGTGGAGCTGGGATCTGCTGGATGCCGAGGCGCGGCAGCAGAACTGGACCCGTGGCGTCGCACTGCTGCAGCTGAACAGGATCGGCGATGCCGAACCGCTGTTCGACGCCATGATCCACGGCCGCGAGCGGACGCAGGAAGGGCTCGAGCAGGCATCGATGGGGTGGCTCGGCGTGGCTGAGGTCGGCCGTCTGCGCGGCGATGGACATGCGGCGACGGCCGCGTGTCGTCACTCTCTGTCGTTGTTCCGCGATCGCGATCAGCGTGCCTCGCCGTGGTTCCTGGTGGCGGTCGCAGCGACGATCTCGGCTGTGGTCCTGGACGGACCGGACATCGACGAGGATCCCGCGTACTGGGCGGCCCGTCTGCGTGGAAGATTCCTCGCGACGCAGCGGCTGCGTCCCCAGCTCGTCGACAAGCCGATTCTCGGCACCGTGCTGATCGGATGGTCGGCGTGGGCGCTGACCGATCCCGCCGTCCGCAGTCGAGGGCTCGAGGCGCTCGCCCTGGCCGAGACGCTGGGAACCCGACAGGACCTGCCCAGCATGCGCATCTCGGTGCATCTGGCGCACGCCGAGAGCATCCTGGGAGCGGATGCCGTCCGCTCCGCCCGCACCGCGTTCTCGCGGCTCACCGTCGCCGAGCGCACCGCACGAGCCTTCACCGTGCTCGGACCTTCGCAGCGCTGAGGGGCCGGCAGGCACCGCTGCGACCGCGGGTCGAGCCCCGACCGCGGGTCGAGCCCCGACCGCGGGTCGAGCCCCGACTGCGGGTCGAGGCTCGACCGTGATGGCGGCGGGGCTCGACCGTGTGCGGGATGTCGCGGTTCAGGCCTTTCGCATGTAGGCACGCACGGTCAGCGGTGCGAAGATCGCGACGATGACAGCGGCTCCGAGGAGTGAGATCCACAGGTCGCCGGTGACGACGCCGCTGTTGGCCAGTTCGCGCACGGCCGTGACCAGATGCGAGATGGGGTTCACGTTCGCGAACCACGCCAGCCAGTCCGGCATGGTGTCCACCGGCACGTAGGCGTTGGAGAGGAACGTCAGCGGGAACAGGATCAGCATCGAGATCCCCTGCACGCTGCCGGCCGTCCGGGCGATGACGCCGAAGAACGCGAAGATCCAGCTGATCGCCCACGAGCAGACGATCACGAGCAGCCCGGCGATCAGTACGCTGCCGATTCCACCTGCGGGGTGGTAGCCGATCACATAGCCCATCGCGAAGGTGAGTGTCGTGGCGATGGTGTATCGCAGGGTATCGGCCAGCAGCGCCCCCGAGAGCGGGGAGATGCGAGCTATCGGCAGAGAACGGAACCGGTCGAACACGCCCTTGTCCATGTCTTCGCGAAGCTGCGTGCCGGTGACGACCGAGGTCGTGATCACGGTCTGCACGAGGATGCCGGGGATCAGCAGCGGCAGGTAGTCCTGCACGTCTCCCGCGATCGCACCGCCGAAGAGGTAGGCGAACATCAGGGTGAAGATGATCGGCTGCACGGTCACATCCACCAGCTTGCTCCGGCGTGCGCCGGATCTTCACCAGACCGCGGTAGGCCATGGTGAGGGTGTTGCGGACGGTCTGCTCGACGCTCGTGCGATTCTTCAGCTCGCGCTCCGCGGCAGGCACGATGCGGTGGGTCTCCGATGCCAGGGTGCTCATGCGGGCACCTCCTCTGCTGTCTGCGGGGCGGTCTGTTCCCCGGTGTCGTGGCCGGTGATGGTGAGGAAGACCTCGTCGAGCGTCGGCTTCTGCACGCTCATCTCGGAGAGATGGATGCCGGCCTCACGCAGGGTGACCAGCAGATCGGTGACCCGATCGGTGTCGGCCATCGGCGCGGTGATGCGGGAGGCCTCGGGCGAAAGCACCGCGTGTACGCCCAGCACGCGCTCGATCGCGGTGACGGCGTCCGCCGTGTCGGCCGGGTCCTCCACGCGCAGCTGCAGTGAGGAGGTGCCGATCGAGGCCTTCAGCTCGTCCGAGGTGCCTTCGGCCACCACGCGCCCGCGGTCGATGACGGCGATGCGGTCGGCGAGCTGGTCGGCCTCGTCGAGGTACTGGGCGGTCAGCAGCACGGTCGATCCGCTGGCGACGAGCTCGCGGATGGTGTCCCACATCTGGCCGCGGGTGCGCGGATCCAGGCCCGTGGTCGGCTCGTCGAGGAAGATCAGCGGGGGCTGGGCGATGAGGGAGGCGGCCAGGTCGAGCCGGCGGCGCATGCCGCCGGAGAACTTCTTCAACGGTCGCCGTGCGGCGTCGGCGAGGCCGAAGCGCTCGAGCAGCTCGGCGGACTTCGCTCTGGCTTCGGTGCGGGAGAGCCCGAGCAGCCGGGAGAAGATCATCAGGTTCTCGGTGGCGGAGAGCGTCTCATCGACCGAGGCGAACTGGCCGGTGACGCCGATCAGCTGGCGTACGACGTTGGGCTCGCGCACCACGTCGTGGCCGAACACGCGGCCGGTGCCGCCGTCCGGGCGCAGCAGCGTTGCGAGCATGTTGATGGTGGTGGTCTTGCCTGCCCCGTTCGGCCCGAGCACTCCGTAGACGGTGCCGGTTCTCACGCGCAGGTCGACGCCGTCGACTGCCCGGTTCTCTCCGAACACCTTCACGAGTCCCTCGGCCTCGACGGCCAGGTCGGCGGTGATATCAGTCATGCATCGAGAATCGGGCACCGCACTGTCATCGCGCTGTCGGGTCGCTGTCAGCCGCTGTCGGGCGCTGTCACGGGCCGGCCGGGGCGGCGCGACCTAGAATCGAGGGATGAGCTCGCGCATCGGCGTCGTCATCATGGGCGCCGCACTCTTCCTGTACCTCGCCATGTCGGTGTGGTTCGCGGTGCTGTTCCTCGCCACGGGAACGGCTGTGTCGATCGGGATGGGCGTGGCGCTGATCGTGATCGCGCCGATCGGGGCATGGGCGCTGGTGCGGGAACTGATGTTCGGCTTCTCCGCGGATCGGCTCGGCCGGATCCTCGACGGAGAGGGCGGGATGCCGCAGGCGCCTGCCGAGCGGATGCCGAGCGGTCGGCTGCGTGTGCAGGACGCCGATCCGCTGATCGAGCAGCATCTGGCGGCAGCCGAGCGAGACGCTCAGGACTGGCGGGCGCGCTACCGACTGGGCGTCGTGCAGGACGCGGCGGGACACCGCAAGGACGCCAGAGCCAGCATCCGTGAGGCCATCAGACTCGCGCGCGCCCGCTCCTGACGAGCCCGTCTATATGGCGCGTATGCCCGCGACACGCCGTGGTATGCGTGCACAAGCGCCACACAGACGGGTGCTGATCAGGCCAGGCTGGCCTCGAGGGTGATCTCGATGCCGGCCAGCGCCTGGGAGACGGGGCATCCGGTCTTGGCGCCCTCGGCGAGCTCCTGGAACTTCTCGGGCGTCAGATCGGGGACGGTGGCATTCACGTTGAGGTGACTGCCGGTGATGCCCGTGCCCGGCCTGAAGGTGACGGATGCCGAGGTGTTCACCCGCTCGGGAGGGGTGCCGTTCTCGGCCAGCGCGTGCGAGAGGGCCATACTGAAGCACGAGGCGTGTGCGGCCGCGATGAGCTCCTCAGGGGTGGTGGTCGTGTCGGACCCCTCGCTGCGTGCCTTCCAGTCGAGGGGGAAGGTGCCGAGGTTCGAACTCGAGAACGCGACTGTTCCGGAGCCCTCGGTCAGGGAACCTGTCCAGGTGGCGGCGGCTTCGCTGGTGACGGGCATGTGTCCTCCGAGTGTCGCAACGGGTGGCGCTGGTTCGCGCCGTGCCGTAAGCCTACCCAGAGTGGGACGGCGACGGTACCGCTGTTCAGGCGGTCTGCGGCCGCCGCCCGACGAGCCCTGTACGCTGCAGCAGCAGGTACAGCTGACAGCCCAGGCAGAACCCGAATGCCGCGTTCAGGAATGCGGCGATGAACGCCGCCGCAGTCGCGATCGGCAGAGCGAGCGGAACCCCCAGCAGCTGCAGCACCAGGCCCACTCCGACGACGAACAGGCCGACACCCTGCGCGAAGCGCGGCGGGCGCGGATCCTCCAGCTCGGAGGGAGGCGCCAGGCGAGGGCGGACGATCCGGTGGAACAGCACGCCCCACGGCGCGGTGCGCGGCCAGACGACGCCCCAGAGGAAAAGGAGCGCCACGACGAGGGTCAGGAGGAACGCGGGGTCGAGTGCACGGAGGCCGACCGGTGCCGCCTGGATGGCCCACTCCGAGGGGAGAGCGCTGCTCGCCAAGGGCTGATAGGCGAACCAGCCGAACGCGGCTGTGCCGCTGCCCTGCGTCGCGAGTCCGGTCAGGCCGAGGAAGGTCGCCACCAGCAGCAGCACCGAGGTGATCCAGGCGCCGAAGCGCGGACCACGCGGGTCGATGCCGGCCGGGGCCCCGGGGATGTTCTTCGCTGCGGTCATGATGCCTCCTGCAGTGCGGGCAGCTCGCTGAGGGCTGCCTCGAGGTCGGCGCGACGGGGTACGCCGTTGAAGCGCGCGACCAGCGTCGCGTCCGTGCCGACGAGGAACGTCGTCGGCGTGCTGAGCACGTGGTGCCGGCGGGCGAGGTCGGGGCTGTGGGTGAGGTCGACCTCGACGTGGTCGACGGAACGGGCGGAGGCGATGCTCTGCAGCATCCGTCGCACCTGCGGGCAGCGCGTGCAGGTCTCGGTGCTGAACTGCACCAGCGCGATCCGGCCCTCGTGCACTCCCAGCCCGGTGAGATCGATGGCATCCGCGCCGTCGCGGCGACGCCCGTCGCGCAGGCGCCAGACGGCGCCGGCGACGATCGCCACGGCGACCAGCGTGGCCACGGCGATCAGTGCGGACGTCAGGGGCATAGCCACACGATAGGTCAGCGATCGGGGTGGCCGGGCCGATGTGACGGCGCATGACGCATCATCCGAAACCACCCCGCCGCGGCGCTCTCGCAGGTATCGTTGCTGGCATGAGCGCCGCCGTTCCCACGCCCTACGAAGACCTGCTCCGTGACGTGCTCGAGGGCGGCACGCACAAGGACGATCGCACGGGGACGGGGACGACCAGCGTGTTCGGCCGTCAGCTGCGCTTCGATCTCTCGCAGGGGTTCCCGCTGATCACCACCAAGCGGGTGCACTTCAAGTCCATCGCGTATGAGCTGCTGTGGTTCCTGCGCGGCGACTCGAATGTGCGCTGGCTGCAGGAGCACGGTGTGACGATCTGGGACGAGTGGGCGGATGCCGACGGCGACCTCGGTCCGGTGTACGGGGTGCAATGGCGCTCCTGGCCCGCCCCCGATGGCGGCAGCATCGACCAGCTCTCGCAGGTGATCGAGCAGATCACAGCGACACCCGATTCGCGTCGCCTCATCGTCTCGGCCTGGAACCCGGCCGACATCCCTGATATGGCGCTCGCACCCTGTCACGCGCTCTTCCAGTTCTACGTCGCCGACGGGCGGCTCTCGTGCCAGCTCTACCAGCGCAGCGCCGACCTGTTCCTCGGCGTGCCGTTCAACATCGCCTCCTATGCGCTGCTGACGCTGATGGTGGCGCAGCAGACCGGTCTGGAGCCCGGCGACTTCGTGTGGACCGGCGGGGACTGCCACATCTACGACAACCACGTCGAGCAGGTGCGCGAGCAGCTGAACCGAGACCCTTACCCGTATCCGACGCTGCGTTTCGCCCGCAGGCCGGACTCGATCCTCGACTACCGCTACGAGGACTTCATCGTCGACGGGTATCAGCATCATCCCGCGATCCGTGCGGCGGTCGCGGTATGAGCGCTGCGCCTTCCGGTTCACCGTGGGTGGGCCTGATCTGGGCGGAGGCCGAGGAGGCGTGATCGGCGCGTCGGGCACCATGCCCTGGCACGTGCCGGAGGATCTCGCCCACTTCAAAGAGGTCACTCTCGGCGCGCCGGTGATCATGGGTCGGCGCACCTGGGAGTCTCTTCCCGAGCGATTCCGCCCGCTGCCGGGACGGGAGAACATCGTCATCACCCGGCAGCAGGACTGGTCGGCCGACGGCGTGCGACGGGCGGCCGACATCGATGAGGCGGTGCGAGGCCTGAACCGGATGTGGTTCATCGGCGGCGCAGACCTCTTCCGCCAGGTGATCGGCCAGGCCGACCGCCTCGAGGTCACCGAACTCGATCTGGCCGTCGACGGCGACGCCTTCGCTCCGTCGCGAGAAGGCTGGCGCCTGGTCGACGAGGGCGACTGGCAGACCTCCCGCACCGGCATCCGCTATCGCTTCCTCGGGTACGAGCGCTGATGCCCACCGCGCTCATCACCGGCGCCAGCGCGGGACTCGGCGCCGAATTCGCCCATCAGCTCGCCGCCAGGAGCGCGGACCTCGTGCTCGTCGCCCGCGGTGAAACGGCGCTGGAGGCACTCGCCGCAGAACTGCGCAGGCAGCACGGCGTCGCCGTGGAGGTGCTCACCGCCGACCTCGCCGTCGAGGCCGACGTCGATCGCGTCGCCGCACGCATCGCGGATGCCGGGCATCCGATCGATCTGCTGGTCAACAACGCGGGCTTCGGGCTGCCGCTGCACTTCGCCGACAACGACATCGACGACGAGGTGCGCCACCTGCGCGTGCACGTGGAGGCGTCCATGCGGCTGATGCACGCCGCCATTCGCGCCATGCGCGGGCGGGGAGGACGGATCATCAACGTGGCATCCGTCGCCGGGTTCATCTCCCGCTCCACCTACTCGGCCTGCAAGGGCTGGCTGATCGGGTTCAGCCGCTGGGCGAACGCCGAGTATGCGCGCGACGGCGTGAGCGTCACCGCGGTGTGCCCCGGGTTCACGCACACGACGTTCCACGAGCGGATGGGGCTCGCGCCCGGGCACGAGGGCGTACCGTCGCCGATGTGGCTGAACGCGGCGGACGTGGTGCGCGAGGGGCTGCGGGATGCCGCGCGTGGCAGGGCTGTGTCGATCCCGTCACTGCGGTACAAGGCGATCGTCGGGCTGACGCGGGTGCTTCCGAGCCGGATCACCGCGGGCGTCGCCCGCCGCGGACGGGTCTGACCGGCGCTGTGCGGCGCATCAGGCACGTGCAGTGCCACCCGACGCGATAACCTGAGGGCATGACGCACCCTGACAATCCCTTCGGACAGGTTCTGGTCGCGCTGGTCACCCCGATGACCGCCGACGGTGAAGTCGACTGGCCCGCCGTCGAGAAGCACCTGGATCGCGTCATCAGCGACGGTGCGGATGGCATCGTCGTCACCGGGACGACCGGTGAGACCTCGACGCTCACAGACGATGAGAAGCTGCGTCTGGTCGAGGTCGGCAAAGACGTCTCCGCGGGACGGGCGAAGATCATCACCGGCGGCGGCTCGAACGAGACCGCGCATGCCATCGAGCTGTACAAGGCCAGCGAGAAGGCCGGCGCCGACGGCATCATGATCGTCACGCCCTATTACAACAAGCCCACCCAGGCCGGCATCCTGACGCACTTCCGCCTCGTCGCCGACGCCACCGATCTGCCGGTCATCCTCTATGACATCCCCGGGCGCACCGGCGTGCCGATCATGTACGAGACCATCCTGCGGCTGGCCAAGCATCCGAACATCCTCGCGGTGAAGGATGCCAAGGGCGACTTCTCCGAGGTGAGCCGGGTGCTCAACCAGACCGACCTGATGTACTTCTCCGGTGACGACACCAATGTCCTGCCGCACCTGTCGATCGGCGCGACCGGGTTGGTCGGCGTGACGGCGAACATCACCTCGGCGCCGTATCGGACCATCATCGACGCGGTCAACCGCGGCGATCTGAAGACCGCCACCGCCGAGCACAAGCGCCTGGAGCCCCTGGTGCGCGCAGTCATGACGCATGTGCCGGGAACCGTCTCGGCCAAGTACATCCTGCACGGCCTGGGCCGCATCGGCAGCCCGCGGGTGCGGCTGCCGCTGGTGGGCCCGGAGGAGTGGGAGGCCGCGATCATCGAGGACGAGCTCTCGCTCGTCCACGATGTCCCTGGCGCCGATTTCTCCAACTTCCGTCCCGACCGCAACGCGGCGGCCGGCGGTGCGCTGCCGAAGGTGCACGGAACAACACGATGAGCGCCACCGGGCGCTGAGAAGCAACGAGCGGGCACCCGGTGTCCGACTGAGGAGACTGCATGTCCACCCCCATCGCCGCCCCTGAACCGCTTGCCCAGGGCACGCTCCGCGTGACCCCGCTCGGCGGTCTCGGGGAGGTCGGCCGCAACATGACCACCTTCGAGTTCGGCGGCAAGATCCTCATCGTCGACTGCGGGGTGCTGTTCCCCGAGGAGCACCAGCCCGGCGTCGACCTGATCCTGCCCGACTTCGAGCCGATCAAGGACCGCCTCGACGACATCGTCGGTGTGGTGCTCACGCACGGGCACGAGGATCACATCGGCGCCGTGCCGTATCTGCTCCGGCTCAAGAACGACATCCCGCTGATCGGATCGGGGCTCACTCTGGCGCTGGTCGAGGCGAAGCTCAAGGAGCATCGCATCAAGCCGTTCACCCTCACGGTCACCGAGGGGCAGCAGGAGAAGGTCGGCCCGTTCGATCTCGAGTTCATCGCCGTGAACCATTCCATCCCCGACGCGATGGCGGTCGCCATCCGCACTCCCGCCGGCCTGGTGCTGGCGACCGGCGACTTCAAGATGGATCAGCTGCCGCTGGACGGCCGCATCACCGATCTGCGTGCCTTCGCACGGCTGGGCGAGGAGGGCGTCGACCTGTTCCTGGTGGACTCCACCAACGCCGACGTGCCCGGGTTCACCCCTACCGAGCGCTCGATCGGGCCCGTGCTGGATCAGGTGATCGGCAAGGCACCGCGCCGCGTGATCGTCGCCAGTTTCTCCAGCCACGTCCACCGCGTGCAGCAGGTGATCGACGCCGCGCACGCGCACGGTCGCCGCGTCGCATTCCTGGGCCGCAGCATGGTGCGCAACATGACCATCGCCGAGCAGCTCGGCTATCTGCACGTGCCCGACAACGTGCTCATCGATTACAAGAAGGCCCGCGACCTGCCCGACGACAGGATCGTCTACATGTCCACCGGCTCGCAGGGCGAGCCGATGGCCGTGCTCAGCCGGATGGCCAACCTCGACCACGCCATCGAGCCCGGGGACGGCGACACCGTCATCCTCGCCTCCAGTCTGATCCCGGGCAACGAGAACGCCGTCTACCGAGTGATCGACGGACTCACCAGGCTCGGCGCGAACGTGGTGCACAAGGCCAACGCCAAGGTGCACGTCTCCGGGCACGCCGCCGCGGGCGAGCTGCTGTACTGCTACAACATCCTGCAGCCGAAGAACGTGCTGCCGGTGCACGGCGAGTACCGGCATCTGATGGCGAACGCCAAGCTGGCGCAGGACACCGGCATCCCCGAAGAGAACACCATCTTGGGCTCCAACGGCACCATCGTCGACCTGAAGGACGGACAGGCCAGAGTCGCCGGTCAGCTGGACATCGGCTTCGTGTACGTGGACGGGTCGACGGTCGGCGGCATCACGGATGCGGATCTGAAGGACCGCCGCATCCTCGGCGAGGAGGGCTTCGTCTCGATCATCATCGTCGTGGATTCGACCACCGGGGCCATCATCTCCGGGCCGGAGATCCACGCCCGCGGCGTCGCGGAGGACGATCGGGTCTTCGACGACGTGGTTCCGAAGATCGTCGCGGCTCTCAAGGAGGCCGCGGGGAACGGCGTGCGCGACAACCATGCGCTCTCGCAGATCGTGCGGCGCACGATCGGCCGGTGGGTCAATCAGAAGCTGCGCCGTCGCCCGATGATCGTCCCGCTCGTCATCGAGGCGTAGCACTCGGCCTCCGGGATCCCGCGGAAAGCCGCGTCATTGCGGCCGGATGTCGGTGTTGCGCCGTAGCGTGGAGGCATGGCAAGGAGCACCACGAAGTCTGAGCGCGCCTCCGCGACGCCCGCGTCGCGATCGAAGCGGCAGACTTCCTCGCGATCCGGCGCGAAGGCCGCTCCTGCACCGAAGAAGTACGTGGACGAGGCCGACAGGCCGCCGCTGGCGGCGCGCATGTGGCTCGGCGTGGCGCACGGCGTCGGCGGGCTGTTCCGTGCGTTCGGCCCCGAATCCCTCGAGAAGGATCAGCGCCGCGACGGATTCCCGTTCCTGCTCGTGCTGCTGGCCTGCGCCGGCGCAGTGGTGGAGTGGTTCTTCATCGGTGAGCAGATCGCGCAGAACATCAGCGCCTACACCTGGGGTCTGCTGGTCGGGCGGGTGGCCTTCGTGCTGCCCGTGTTGCTGCTCCTGCTCGCGGGCTGGCTGTTCCGGCATCCGTCCTCCGTGCACGACAACGGACGCATCGGCATCGGCTTCGGGTTCTTCGTGCTCGCTCTCGCCGGGTTCTGCCACGTCGCCTCGGGCGCTGTCGACAAGTTCGGTGAGCTGTCGCGTCCCCAGCCCAAGGACGGGATGCCCGCGCTGAGCGCGGCGGGCGGACTGTTCGGCTGGATGCTGGGGGAGCCGCTGGCGCACCTGACCGCGGTGGTGGCGTACATCGTGCTCGGGCTGCTGGCACTGCTGAGCGTCCTGATCCTCACCAAGACCCCGCCGAACCGCATCGGCGAGCGGCTGGGCGACCTGTACGCGTGGATGTTCGGCGCGGAGCGCCCCTGCGCCCGGCGGCAGTCGACGAGGCGCCTGCGGACGACGCCGACGACAAGGACGCGCTGCCCTGGTGGCGTCGCAACAAGACCGGTCGCGAAGAGGACCCCGACGACGGGGTCGACTCGCAGGCGCTCACCGCCCTGCTGGATGAGCCGAGCAGCGAGGGCGCCTACGAACAGGCCGTCATCGTCGACGAGGCCGGGCAGGACGCGGCGACCGAGGTGCTCACCGATATCAGTGCGCTGACCGGCATGCTCGACGAGCAGAACGCCACCGCGCTGCTCGACGACGCCGGTTCCACCGGTGAGCTGCCCGGCCTGGACGGCTTCGGCACGGCGGGGCCCGGAACGAACGGACCTCAGCCGCCGGCCGCTCCTTATGTGCTGCCCTCGCCGATGGTTCTCAAGGCGGGCCCGCCGCCGGTCACTCGCTCGGACGCCACCGATCACACGATCGCGCAGATCACCAGTGTGCTCGAGCAGTTCAAGGTGGATGCCAAGGTCACCGGCTTCTCCCGCGGGCCGACGGTCACGCAGTACGAGATCGAGGTGGGCCTGGGAGTCAAGGTCGAGAAGATCCTCCAGCTGAGCAACAACTTCTCCTATGCCGTGGCCTCCAACGATGTGCGCATCCTCTCGCCGATCCCCGGCAAGAGCGCGATCGGCATCGAGATCCCGAACGTCGACAAGGAGACCGTGGCGCTCGGCGACGTGCTGCGCTCGCCCGCCGCGCAGAAGAGCACCCATCCGCTGACGATCGGCGTCGGCAAGGACGTCGGCGGCAAGATCGTGGTGGCGAACCTCGCCAAGATGCCGCACCTGCTGGTGGCCGGATCCACCGGGTCGGGCAAGTCGAGCTTCGTGAACTCGATGATCACGAGCCTGCTGATGCGCGCACGTCCTGCCGATGTGCGGATGGTGCTCATCGACCCGAAGCGGGTGGAGCTCACCAGCTATGCGGGCGTGCCGCACCTGATCACCCCCATCATCACGAACCCGAAGAAGGCGGCCGAGGCGCTGCAGTGGGTCGTGAAGGAGATGGACATGCGGTACGACGACCTCGCGTCGTTCGGCTTCCGTCACATCGACGACTTCAACCGAGCCGTGCGCAACGGTGAGATCGAGGTGCCGGCGGGCAGCGAGCGGGTGCTCAAGCCGTACCCGTACCTGCTGGTGGTCGTCGACGAGCTCGCCGACCTGATGATGGTCGCCCCGCGCGACGTCGAGGATTCCATCGTGCGCATCACCCAGCTGGCGCGCGCCTCCGGAATCCACCTCGTGCTGGCCACGCAGCGCCCGAGCGTCGACGTGGTGACCGGGCTGATCAAGGCCAACGTGCCCTCGCGGCTCGCCTTCGCCGTCACGAGCGTGACGGACAGCCGCGTCATCCTCGACGCACCGGGGGCCGACAAGCTCATCGGCCAGGGCGATGCGCTGTTCTCGCCGATGGGCTCCTCGAAGCCGTTCCGCCTGCAGGGCGCCTGGGTCGACGAGAGCGAGATCGCCGCCGTCGTCAAGCACGTCACACAGCAGGCCAGGCCGGAGTACCGTCCGGATGTGCAGGAGGCCGCCGCGAAGAAGAAGGAGGTCGACGAGGACATCGGCGACGACCTCGAGCTGCTGCTCGCGGCGGCGGAGCTGATCGTCTCGTCGCAGTTCGGCTCGACGTCGATGCTGCAGCGCAAGCTGCGGGTGGGCTTCGCCAAAGCCGGCCGCCTGATGGATCTGCTGGAGTCGCGCGAGATCGTCGGACCGTCCGAGGGATCGAAGGCCCGCGACGTGCTGGTGACCAATGAGCAGCTGCCCGCCGTGCTGGCACGGCTTCGCGGCGACGATGCGCCGGCGCCCACAGCTGCCTCCGCGGCGCCGTCCGCCGACGGAGTCCCTGCGCCAGCGGCAGGGCACGACCCGCATCAGCACGATCCTGTCGAGCAGCAGTTCCAGGGCTACCCCGTCGTCGAGAGCGAGGACGACGGCGACGAGGATGCCTGGGGCCTGACGGGCCGCGACTGATGGCGATTCCGAGGCAGCTGCCCAACGCGATCACGATCGCCCGCATCCCGCTCGCGATCGTCTTCTTCGTCCTGCTGCTCTTGGCGGGCGCGTTCGGAGGCGACGACCTGGCGATGCGCTGGGTGGCGGGCGCGCTGTTCGTGCTGGCGATCTCGACGGATTGGGTGGACGGATACCTCGCCCGCAGATACGACATCGTCAGCGATTTCGGCAAGCTGTGGGATCCGATCGCCGACAAGCTGCTCACGGGTGCAGGATTCCTGGGACTGGCGATCCTCGGCGAAGTCCACTGGTGGATCGTGATCGTCATCCTGATCCGCGAATGGGGGATCACCGTCCACCGCTTCATCATCGTGCACGAGCAGGTCGTGGCGGCGGCCTGGATGGGAAAGATCAAGACCGTCGTGCAGGGGGTCGCGCTCGGCTGGGCGCTGCTTCCCCTGCACGTGTGGCTCGGGATGCCGGTCTGGACCGGTGTGACCCTGTGGCTGATGATCGCGGCTCTTGCGCTGACGGTCGTCAGCGGGATCGACTACGTCGTCGCGCAGCTGCGCGGTCGCAGGGAACCGGCATGACCGGCGCGGCGCCGCTGAGCGAGGCTGCCCGACTGGTCGCCGCGCTTCGCGACCGGGGCTGGACGCTCGGCGTCGCGGAATCGCTCACCGGGGGAGCTGTGGCATCCGAGATCGTGTCGGTGCCGGGCGCATCCGCCGTGCTGCGGGGAGCGGTCGTCGCCTACGCCACGCCCCTCAAGCACACGCTGCTGGGCGTGGACGCCACGCTGCTGGCCGCGCACGGGCCCGTGCATCCGGAGGTGGCCGTGCAGATGGCCGAGGGTGTGCGACATGCGGTGGCCGTGGACGGACAGGCGGCGGATGCCGGGATCGCCACCACCGGGATCGCCGGCCCCGACTCGCCCGACGGCCAGCCGGTCGGTACCGTCCACATCGGCGTGGCAGTTCCGGGCAGGACACGATCGGCGTCGCACGTCTTCACCGGGTCGAGGGCGGACATCCGCGCGCAGGCGACCGCAGCGGCGTTCGCGCTCGCTCTCGCGACACTGCGGGAATAGCGGATGCGAAGGTCTGGTTGACACGAGTGTGCTCAATATTCGACACACCATGAGAAATCCCCTCACAACGGAAGCACAGCGAGAAACAGTAGATTCAGCATCAGCCAGTCGGGTTAGACTGGCGATCCACTCGGATGTCGATTCAACCGCTGGAGAGGAGAGGAGGTTCCGATGATCCTTGTCAGACAGGAGATCGGCGATGTGCTGCGGGACTTCCGCCTGCAGAAGGGGCGCACGCTGCGCCAGGTGGCGAGCAAGGCGTCTGTCGCGCTCGGCTACCTCAGCGAGGTGGAGCGCGGCCAGAAGGAGGCCTCCAGCGAGATCCTCGCCTCGGTCGCCGATGCACTGGACATCCCCATCTCGACGATCATGCGCGAAGTCGGCGACCGCATCTCGGTCCTCGAAGGTCTGGGCGGCTTCCCGGATGTCGTTCCCGACGATCTGGTCGCCTCGGTCGAGCCCGAACTGTCGCTGCACTGATCGGCTCTCGACGCGAATGAGACGCAGTGAGTTCCTGCGCGCAGTCGACGACGAGTTCGGCGGACGGGCGACGGCGCTCACCCATGACCTGATCCTCGGCGCGCTGGGAACGACGGCGCTGGAGGCGCTGGAGGCCGGAGTGCCGCCACGCGACATCTGGCTCGCGCTGTGCGACGAGGCGGACGTGCCCGCAGAGCGCCGTTACGGGGTGGGGCGCCTGGAGCCGCGCCGACGCTGAACGAATCTCCGATCGGCGCGCGCGGCGTGTCGTCGAAGATCTGTTCGACGTGCGCGTATCGTTCTGCACAAGTGGTCCTGGTGTGATTTCTTTCCACAGAACGGGGCAATCCCGAGCCGATGTCGGTGGTTGCTTCTACCGTGAATGACGTGGCACCAGCCATGCGCCTTGTCGCAGAGTCGATCCATCCCGGAGCGGCCGCGACAGCCTACAGGCGGCAGCATTCGAGACACTGAGGAGCACGTCATGCCATCCACCGACGACCGCGAGAAGGCCCTGGATTCCGCACTCGCACACATCGAGCGTCAGTTCGGCAAGGGATCGATCATGCGACTGGGCAGCGATGAGCGTGCTCCCGTCGAGGTCATCCCGACCGGATCGATCGCCCTGGACAGCGCCCTGGGCATCGGAGGTCTGCCGCGCGGCCGCATCATCGAGATCTACGGCCCCGAGTCGTCTGGAAAGACCACGCTCACGCTGCACGCCATCGCCAACGCTCAGCGGGCGGGTGGCATCGCGGCATTCATCGATGCGGAGCACGCACTCGATCCCGAGTACGCGCGAAAGCTCGGCGTCGACATCGATCAGCTGCTGGTCTCTCAGCCCGACACCGGTGAGCAGGCGCTCGAGATCGCCGACATGCTCATCCGATCCGGCGCGATCGACCTGGTCGTCATCGACTCGGTCGCGGCATTGGTCCCCGAGGCCGAGATCAAGGGCGAGATGGGCGACTCGCACGTCGGTCTGCAGGCTCGACTGATGTCGCAGGCGCTGCGCAAGCTGACCGGCGGTCTGAACCAGACCAGGACCACCGCGATCTTCATCAACCAGCTGCGTGAGAAGATCGGTGTCTTCTTCGGCTCGCCCGAGACCACCGCCGGTGGAAAGGCGCTGAAGTTCTACGCCTCCGTTCGCCTGGACATCCGGCGCATCGAGACGCTCAAGGACGGTGCCGAGGCAGTCGGAAACCGCACTCGCGTCAAGGTCGTCAAGAACAAGATGGCCCCGCCGTTCAAGCAGGCGGAGTTCGACATCCTCTACGGTGTCGGAATCTCGCGTGAGGGCAGCCTGATCGACTTCGGCGTCGAGCACGGCATCGTGAAGAAGTCCGGCTCCTGGTACACCTACGACGGCGATCAGCTGGGACAGGGCAAGGAGAACGCCCGCACCTTCCTGTTGAAGAA
The DNA here is from genome assembly GCF_030296555.1 of Microbacterium suwonense. NCBI lineage: Bacteria > Bacillati > Actinomycetota > Actinomycetes > Micrococcales > Microbacteriaceae > Microbacterium > Microbacterium suwonense. Next base: position 1,090,707 of record NZ_AP027728.1, on the reverse strand, counting down.
CGAGGACATCGCCCTCGCGATCGAGGATCAGATCAAGCAGAAGCTGGGCATCGGCATGAAGGCTGTTCCCGAGGCGCCGGCTGACGAGCTCGCCGAGCGCCGTCCGGCGTGATCATGGGGCACAGCAACGGGGGCGAGGAGCACCTCGCCCCCGTCATCCCGATCTTCGGCGCCGACCGTGACTCGGGGGAGACCCGACCGGATCTTCCGCGTCGAACCGGCGACGAGGGGCTCTGGCGCTCCGCGCTGTCGGAGAGCCGCGGACGCGTGACCGCCCTGCCTACCGCACACGCGGAGGACGTGACGAACGAGGCACCGGATCACGCGACAGAGGACCCGGACGAGGCCCGCCGCCGCGCCGAGGAGGTGCTGGTGCGCAGGCTGCGCAGCCGGCAGCTGTCGGTGTCCGAGGCGCGCTCCGTGCTGCGTGAGAGCAGGGCCGATCGCGAATCGATCGAGCAGATCATCGACGAGTTCGTCCACCGTGGCTACCTCGATGATCGCACCCTCGCTCAGCTGCTGGTCACCTCGGGCGTCGAACGCAAGGGGCAGGGGAGGATCGCGCTGTCGCGGGCGCTGTCGCAACGGGGGATCCCGCGGGAGATCATCACGCAGGCTCTGGAGGAGCTGCCCGACGACGATGCCGATCGGGCCCTCGAGTACGCTCGCAGCAAGGCGCCCGCAATGACCAGGCTCGAACCCGAGACCGCACTGCGGCGCCTGCTTGGCCAGCTCGCGAGGCGCGGGTATGCGGGGTCCGTCGCGATGAATGCGGCGCGCACAGCGCTGAGCGAAGCGGGGAGCGGGCGCAGCGGAGTGCGCTTCGTGGAATCCGACTGATCGGCACCAGCCAGCATCAAGAGCCGGAGCCGAGCGGTCTGCTTCGATGCCCTTCGCATCCACAGCTCGTAGAATGGCGGAATCATGTCTCTTCTCTCCTCCGAACCGACGATCATCGCGCCCTCCCCGGCCGCGATCGATGCCGACGGACGCCGACGCTCCTACGAGGTCCGCACCTTCGGCTGCCAGATGAACGTGCACGACTCCGAGCGGCTCTCCGGCTCGCTGGAGAGTGCCGGGTATGTGCGGGCGGACGACGGCGAGGACGCCGACATCGTCATCATCAACACCTGCGCGGTGCGCGACAACGCGGCCGGAAAGCTGTACGGCACTCTGGGGCATCTGAAGTCCCGCAAGGACAAGCACGAGGGGATGCAGATCGCCGTCGGCGGATGCCTGGCGCAGATGGATCAGCAGGCGGTCCTCGACAAGGCGCCCTGGGTCGACGTCGTCTTCGGCACGCACAACATGGGCTCCCTCCCCGGACTGCTCGAGCGCGCGCGCCACAACGGCGAGGCCGAGCTGGAGATCCTCGAATCGCTCGAGGTCTTCCCCTCGACCCTTCCCACCAAGCGCGACTCCGCGCACAGCGGTTGGGTGTCGATCTCAGTGGGCTGCAACAACACCTGCACGTTCTGCATCGTGCCCAGCCTGCGCGGCAAGGAGAAGGATCGCCGCCCCGGCGACATCCTCAGTGAGATCCGCCTGCTCGTCGAGGACGGCGCGATCGAGGTGACCCTGCTCGGTCAGAACGTGAACTCCTACGGGGTCGAGTTCGGCGACCGTCAGGCGTTCGGCAAGCTGCTGCGCGCGGCCGGTGAGATCGAGGGCCTCGAACGCATCCGCTTCACCAGCCCCCACCCGGCGGCCTTCACCGATGACGTCATCGCGGCCATGGCCGAGACCCCCAACGTCATGCCCCAGCTGCACATGCCGCTGCAATCCGGCAGCGACCGGATCCTCAAGGCCATGCGCCGCTCGTACCGCAGCGAGCGCTACCTGGGCATCCTCGACCGCGTGCGCGAGCGCATCCCGCACGCTGCGATCACCACCGACATCATCGTCGGCTTCCCCGGGGAGACCGATGAGGACTTCGAAGACACCATGCGCGTGGTCGAGCAGTCCCGGTTCGCGAGCGCTTTCACCTTCCAGTACTCGATCCGTGAGGGCACTCCGGCCGCGACCATGGAGAACCAGGTGCCCAAGGCCGTCGTGCAGGAGCGCTACGACCGGCTGATCGCACTGCAGGAGCGCATCTCGCTGGAGGAGAACCAGAAGCAGGTCGGCCGTGAGGTCGAGGTGCTGGTATCGGTCGGCGAAGGCAAGAAGGATGCCGAGACGCACCGCCTCACCGGCCGCGCCGAAGACAACCGCCTGGTGCATTTCGAAGTGACGCCGGGGTCGGAGCTGCCCCGGCCGGGGGATGTCGTGACGGTGAGGATCACCCACGGCGCCCCGTTCCACCTGCTCGCGGACGACCCGACCGGCGCGCCGCTTCGCATCCGGCGCACGCGTGGAGGCGACGCCTGGGATCGCGCGCAGGCAGCCAGCTGCGGTGTCCCCGCACCCGCCGGTGAGGCCGGTGCTCCACGCGCGGTGTCGCTCGGTCTGCCGACCCTGCGCGTCGGGGTGTGACCGCCAGCATCCGCGGCCCGCTCCTGTGGGCGGTCGTCGGCGCCACGGGCACGGGCAAGACCGAGTTCGCGCTCGAGCTGGCGCAGACGCTGCGGGGCCGGGGAACCCGGCCGAGATCGTGAATGCGGATGCCATGCAGCTGTATCGCGGCATGGACATCGGCACCGCCAAACTGCCCGCTGACGAGCGCCGCGGCATCCCGCATCATCTGTTCGACGTGCGCGGCGTCGCGGAGGAGGCAGCGGTCGCCTGGTATCAGCCGCTCGCCCGCTCCGCCGTGCAGGAGATCCACGCACGCCGGGGAGACGCGATCCTGGTGGGAGGATCCGGACTGTACGTGTCGAGCGTCCTCTTCGATTTCCGGTTCCCGCCCAGGGACGCCGTCGTGCGGGCACGTCTGGAAGCCGAGCTCTCCGCGCAGGGGAGCGGTGCGCTGTTCGCGCGTCTGCGTGAGAGGGACCCCGTCACCGCGGCCCGGATCGACCCGAAGAACGGTCGTCGCATCGTCAGAGCGCTCGAGGTGCTGGAGCAGGGCGGCGCCACGCACGGAGCAGCGCTGCCCGAGAAGCCCGTGCTCTGGCATCCGGACACCCGGATCATCGGAATGCAGGTCGATCGGGCGGAGCTTGTGGAACGACTCGACAGCCGGGTCGAACGGATGTGGCAGACGGGCATGCTCGATGAGGTCTCCCGCCTGCGCCCGGAAGGCCTGGAGCGGGGCGTGACCGCGTCCAGGGCGATCGGATACGCACAGGCGCTCGCCCAACTGCGCGGCGAATGCACGGAGCAGGAGGCCATCGCCGCGACCCAGGCGCTCACCCGGCGCTACGCGCGGCGTCAGGTCTCCTGGTTCAAGCGCTATCCCGACATCGAGTGGGTCGATTCCGGGTCGGCGGATGCCGCTCGCATCCTCGCCGACGCAGGATGCCCTTGATGGTGTCGGAGGCACTCGGCACGATGGGACGATGACCACCCATTACTACACCGCCTCCAGCCTGGACGGGTTCATCGCGACCGCGGATCATTCACTGGACTGGCTGCTCACACAGGACATCGACGAGGACGGGCCGATGGCCTACTCCGGCTTTCGCGCTGGCCTGGGGGCGATGGCGATGGGAGCGCACACCTATGAGTGGATCCTGGAGCATGACGAGGACGGCTGGAGCTACACGCTTCCCGCCTGGGTGTTCTCGCACCGCAGGCTGAACCTTCCCGACGGTGCGGACATCCGGCTCACCCGCGACGATGTGCGCAAGGTGCACGCCGAGATGTCCGCCGTCGCCGGCGACAAGGATCTCTGGATCGTCGGGGAGGGGAACTCGTCGGCCAGTTCGCCGATGCCGGGCTCGTCGACGAGGTGTGGATCCAGTACGCGCCCGTCACGCTGGGATCCGGTGCTCCGGTGCTGCCGCGCAAGCTGGACCTCGAGCTCGTGGACGTCGCGCGCAACAGGGCGTTCCTCTGCGGGCGCTACCGGGTGCTCCGCGCTCAATAGACTTGTCCCATGGTCGCATTCACCAAGGGGCACGGAACCGGAAACGACTTCGTCATCATCGAAGATGCGGACGGCGCGCTCGATCTGACTCCGCAGCGCGTACAGGCGCTGTGCGATCGCAACTTCGGCATCGGCGCCGACGGCGTGCTGCGCGTGGTGCGCTCGTCGGCGATTCCGGACGGAGCGGCAGCTCTCGCCGAGGAGCCGGAGGCCGAGTGGTTCATGGACTACCGCAACGCCGACGGGTCTGTCTCGGAGATGTGCGGCAACGGCATCCGAGTGTTCGTGCACTACCTGCTGCGCTCCGGCCTCGCCGACCTGGAGGCAGGGTCGACGCTGCCGATCGGCACGCGCGCCGGCGTACGCGACGTGATGCGCAGCGAGACCGGCTATCAAGTGGACCTCGGGCGCTGGCGTCTGGCGGGCGGCGAACCGCTGGCCCGTGCCGCAGGTCTCTCTGTGGCGCGTCCCGGCCTCGGCATCGACGTCGGCAATCCGCACATCGTCGTGGCACTGGCCTCCGAGGAGGAGCTCGCCGGGCTCGACCTGAACCCCACACCGATCCTCGACCCGGCACCGAGTGAGGGTGCGAACATCGAATTCGTGGTGCCGGGCGAGCCCCTGGTGCGCGACGGCGTGGGGCATGTGCGGATGCGTGTGCACGAGCGCGGCTCGGGCGAGACTCTCAGCTGCGGGACCGGAGCGGTGGCTTCCGCTCTGGCAGTGCGCCATTGGGCGGGGGAGCGTGCGCCGCACCAGTGGCGGGTCGACGTGCCCGGCGGTACGCTCGGGGTGCGCATGTTCCCCGCCGAGGACGGCGAGCACGTGGCACTGTCCGGCCCTGCTCAGCTCGTGTTCCGCGGCGAGATCGACCTCGCCTGAACGTGCGGGCAGCGCCGGCGAGCGGGGCTACGCGGAGACCGTGATCGGCTCGGTCGGCGGGGTGCCATGCCTGCGCACCTTGAGCACGCGGTAGCCCTTGCCCGTGGCGGCACGGTGCACACTGTAGCCGGGCGTGAAGGTCATGGCCATCCACCGCTGCAGCGAGTCCGAGCCGAGATTGCGCTGCACGACCAGCCAGGCGTCGCTGCGCTCGTCCAATCGCGGGATCCAGTGCTCGAGCATGTCGTGCAGCTCGCTCTTGCCGACGCGGATGGGCGGATTGGAGCGGATGGTGCGGAAGACGACATCGTCGGGAACATCTTCGGGCCGCACGGCGTTCACATTAGTGAGGCCGAGGGCCTGTGCGTTGCGCCGGACGAGGTCGAGGGCACGCTCGTTCACGTCGACCGCCCACACAGTCGCATGCGGGGCGGACAGCGCCATCGTGAGGGTGATCGGACCCCACCCGCATCCGAGGTCGAGGAAATCACCGCCGGGAGGCAGGGGAGGCATGTTGTTCAACAGCACGGCCGTTCCGGCATCCAGCCGGTCAGGACTGAAGATCCCGCTCGCCGTGGTGAGTTCCAGATCTCGTCCCGCCAGGGTGACGTGAATGGTGCGCAGGTTCTCTGCACTTGCCGGGGCCGCGCTGAAATAGTGGTCGGACGGCATGCAGAGAGCGTACCGGACGGCGGGGCTAAGGTTAAGGCGCCCTGAGCAGATGACGTCGAAGAAAAGGACCGGATGACGAAGACCAACGACGAGAACACGACGACGGATGCGCTGGATCGCGTGCTCGCACACGCCGACTCGCGCACCGAGGCGAGAGTGTTCGGCGCCGCTCAGGCACTGCAGGACGCTGCCACTGCCACGCACGGTGTCGGTGACGGCGAGCAGTGGGACCTCGAAGATCGGCACGCTCTGCGCCGGGTCGGAGGACTCTCCACAGAGCTCGAGGATGTCACCGAGGTCGAGTACCGGCAGCTGCGGCTGGAGAACGTCGTCCTGGTGGGCGTCTATCCGCAGGGGGCGCAGGAGGACGCCGAGAACTCGCTGCGCGAGCTGGCCGCCCTCGCTGAGACGGCCGGCGCAGCGGTGCTGGACGGCCTGCTGCAGCGCCGCCCGCACCCGGATCCGGCCACCTATCTCGGCCGGGGCAAGGCGCAGGAGCTGAAGGACATCGTCGCCGCTGTCGGCGCCGACACGGTCATCGCCGACGCCGAGCTGGCGGCCAGCCAGCGGCGCGCACTGGAGGATGTGGTCAAGGTGAAGGTCATCGACCGCACCACCGTGATCCTCGACATCTTCAGCCAGCATGCGAAGAGCCGGGAGGGCAAGGCACAGGTCGAGCTCGCCCAGCTGGAATACCTGCTTCCTCGCCTGCGCGGCTGGGGAGACTCGATGAGCCGCCAGGCCGGTGGCCAGGTCGGTGCGGCGGGGGCCGGCATGGGCTCGCGCGGCCCCGGTGAGACGAAGATCGAGCTGGATCGCCGTCGCATCCGCACCCGTATGGCGCAGCTGCGCAAGCAGATCCGCGAGTTCGCCCCTGCGCGCGACGCCAAGCGGGCCGAGCGCAAGCGCAACACCATCCCGTCGGTCGCGATCGCCGGCTATACGAACGCCGGAAAGTCCAGTCTGCTGAATGCGCTCACGAGCGCCGGCGTGCTGGTGGAGAATGCGCTGTTTGCGACGCTGGACGCCACCGTGCGGCGCTCCGAGACACAGGACGGGCGCGTCTACACGCTCACCGACACGGTCGGCTTCGTCCGCAACCTGCCGCACCAGCTGGTCGAGGCGTTCCGCTCGACACTGGAGGAAGTCGCCGAGGCCGACCTGATCGTACACGTGGTCGACGGCTCGCATCCGGATCCTCGGCGCAGCTGCAGACCGTGCGCGATGTGATGGGCGATGTCGGTGCCAGGGACATCCCCGAGATCGTCGTCTTCAACAAGGGTGACCTTGTCGGCGACGACGAGCGTCTGGTGCTGCGCGGCCTCGCACCCGACGCGCACTTCGTGTCATCGCGCACCGGCGAGGGCATCGATGAGTTGCGGCAGACGATCGAGCGGATGCTGCCGATGCCCGCCGTCGAGGTACGGGCGCTGGTGCCCTACGACCGCGGTGATCTGGTCTCTGCCGTGCACGAGAGCGGGGTGCTGCTGTCCGCGGAGCACAAGGAGGGCGGCACCCTGGTGCACGCGCATGTGTCGGAGCGGCTCGCCGCCGAACTCGCGCGCTACGCAGCCGACTGAACGCGCACAGGGCGTACGACCGTGCGCTGCACGGCCGTACGCGTCATTTCGCGGTGAACCGGCCCTCGACGGTGGCGGAGAGCACGATCTCCTCGCTCTTCAGATCCAGCTCCGGTGAGCCGCCAACGGCGATGGCGTCGGCGCGCATGAGCCTCGCCTGCGGATGCGCGCCGTCGGAGATCATCCCGCGATCGGCGATCTCGAGTGGCGTGACCTCGTGCAGTCCGAGCGCTGCGGCATAGGCACGAGCACGCGCGAGGGCGATGCCGACGGCCCGAGTGGCGACTTCGCGCTCGGTCTCCGCCTCGACCTCCGGGGTGAGGTGCCAATCGATGTAGCCGATGGACACGCCATCCTGCTCGGCGAGGTCGGTCACCCAGTCCGACAGGGCGGAGAAGTCGGCGAACGTCGCGGAGAAGTCGACGCTGGCACGGTGCACTGGCGCGAGCTGCCTGCCCTCGCTGTTCCAGGGGCGGTTCGCGACCACGTTCATTCGATCACTGGACCATTCCAGGACGGTGCCCGCAGCATCCCTGCTCTCGATGCCCGCGCGCACCGATCCGGCGGCGGCGAGCGTCTTCTCAACGACGCTCGTGCGGTCGGGGCCGTCGAAGGCGACGACCAGGTGGACGGTGGCGCGATCGGGTGCCACGCGCAGCTCGCACTCGCTCCGGACGGTGATTATGACATCGCTCATGAGTGCGACTGTACGACACCTCTTTCGGGTTCCGCCGGCGGAATAGCGTGCGCGTCGAATCCGTTGTACGCTGTGATGCTCGGGTGCGTCAGCATCCAGCTGGTAATTCCACAGTGTGACAGCGGTTCCTTCGCAAGAAGGTTCACGGGGCTGATCGGTTTCGACGGCGCCTGTGTATCGACGGGAAGCGGGCCGAGGATGCAGGGTTATCTCGTGAACGCCCCCTGCAAAACCATAGTTGCCAACACAAAGCGCAACGACTTCGCCCTCGCTGCATAAGCGAGCCCGATAGTCCGTCAGACCGTATGTGATCCCGATACGGACCCTGGCGTCATCTAGGGATCTTGCTGCGTGATGGCGTCTGGACGTCACGTGGGACTCTTCCCAGGCTGGGCTCGTCGACTTAGGTGTCTGTGACAAAGGTCGGAGCCGAGCAGAACGCCTTCACAGACTGCGCCCGGAGAAGACGTGGATGAGCAGCGTCGGACGGGGGTTCGATTCCCCCAGCTCCACCAGCCGCTGTCACTGTGGATAACCCCCGCGATCCCTTACGAGAGTATGGGTCGCGGGGGTTCTTCGTCTCGGGCTGTGAGCGCGCCCAGGTTGGGGGCGTAGCGTTCGCAGAAACCCGGTTCGATCCGCCCGGCCGCACCGACGCATCCGGCTCCGCTTCGCACGGGGGACGATGCGGGGGTCAGCCCGCTCTCAGCGGGATCCCCGAGAGAGAAGGCCGTCATGGACGGTGTGCGCTCGACGATCCGGTCCACCCGAAGCCGAACGGATCCGAGCTCCGCGAACCTCTTCACAGAGCTGGCAGCCCAAGTGCGCAGCTCTGGCCTGATGCGAAGACGCTACGGATACTACTGGGCCAAGATCGTGGCACTCGCTCTGCTTCTTGCCGCATGCCTGGTCGCCTTCGTCCTGATCGGGGACACCTGGTGGCAGCTGTTCACGGCGGCGGCCCTGGCATTCGTGTTCACCCAGATCGCGTTCCTGGGCCATGATGCCGCCCACCGCCAGATCTTCAGATCCGGTCGGTGGAACGATTGGATCAGCCTGGTGCTCGGCGACCTGATGGTCGGGATGAGCTACGGCTGGTGGCAGCACAAGCACACCCGGCACCACGCGAACCCGAACAAGCTGGGCGCGGATCCGGACATCGAGCTCCCGGTGATCGCGGTGACGGCGGAGAACGCGCAGCGAGATCATGGGCTCATCCTCTCGTGGCTGCGCGCTCATCAGGGCGTGCTGTTCTTTCCGATCCTGCTCTTCGAGGGGCTCTCGCTGCACGCGTCCAGCGTCCGCCGCGTGTTCGTCCGCGGTCGTCTCGAGCACCGGTGGGTGGAGATCGTCTTCCTCGGCATCCGACTGATCGGATACGTGACGCTGGTGCTCGTCGTGCTCTCGCCGGGTGTCGCGGCGGGCTTCCTGGGAGTGCAGTTGGGTATCTTCGGCTTCTACATGGGGATCGCCTTCGCACCGAACCACAAGGGCATGCCGGTGGTGCCGCGGACGATGAAGCTCGACTTCCTCCGGCGCCAGGTCATGATGAGCCGCAACATCGGCGGGACTCGGATGCTCGATTTCCTGATGGGCGGGTTGAACTATCAGATCGAGCACCACCTGTTCCCCTCGATGCCGCGCCCGCACCTCCGCCGCGCTGCGCCCGTCGTCGCCGCGTACTGCCGAGCGCACGGCGTGCCGTACACGCAGGTCGGCCTGTTCAGCTCGTATGCGATCGTGGTGCGCTACATCAACCGCGTCGGTCTGGGTGAGCGCGACGTCTTCACCTGCCCTCTCCTCGACCAGCGCGATCATCTCGGCGTGACGGCGTGACGCGAGGTGGGAGGAGGCTCTCGAGCCCTGCGAGGCCGGCCTCAGTCGCGTGGCTGCAGGCCGCCCAGCGTGACGGCGAGGATCTCCTCGCCGAGCAGCTCGGGGTCGATGGGCCCATCGGGCCGGTACCACTCGACGACGGAGTTGATCATGCCGAAGATCAGTCGCGTCGCCACGGCGGCATCCAGATCCGAGCGCACCACACCCTCGGACTGCGCCTCACGCACCAGACCGGTGACCGTGTGGTCGAAGCGGCGCCGCCGGGCCAGGGCCGCGGTCTCGATCTCGCTGTTCCCCCTCAGCCGCAGCAGCAGCGTCACCTGAGGCTGCCGTGCGGTCAGCACGCGCACCGCGCCTCGGATGATCGCCGACAGGCGCTCCGCCGCGGTGGGGTGATCCAGGGCATCCGTCAGCGCCCGCTCCAGGCCGCCCAGCGCATCCTCCAGCGCGACCTGCAGGATCTGCTCCTTCGAGTCGACGTGGTGATACAGCGCTGATTTGGTCAGGCCCAGCCGGCCGGTCAGATCCGACACAGACGTCGCGTCATAACCCTGCTGGTTGAACAGCTCGACCCCGGCGCGGATGATGGCGGCACGGTCGTGACCGGGCCGTCCGCGCCGCGCTGGCTTGGCGGCTCCGGTCATCGGATCATCCTCGACATGCGTTCAATCTATCGCGCGATGCACCCACGGAAACGCCTGGATGTCGTCCGCGCCGTGCACGGAGGTGGGGTGAAGCCCACTAAGCTGGAGGGGTTATCCGACGATCGGGAGGCTTCGACGTGGTCGACTTCATCGTGTTCATGGTTCTGTTCCTGGGTGGCTTCTACCTGTTCGGGATCTCGTGGAGTCTGCCGACCGCGCAGGGCGTCGTCTTCTCCGCCGGCATCGTCCTGGTGAGCCTCGCGCTCGCCTACGTGATGCGTCAGCGCGGCTCTGCCACGCGCCGCACCGACAACTGGAACCAGCGCGGCGACAAGTGAGCCTCGGTCGCCGCGTGACGCGGCACCCGGCCGAAGGCGGGCGACTCAGTCGCCCCACTCGATGAGCAGCAGGCCCTGTTTTGTGTCGGCGAACTTCACCCAGCCGTCGCCGAATTCGTAGGTCATCCCGAACCCGTCGCCGTCCGTCGCGATCGCATAAGCCGGATCCTCGGTGATGTAGGTGATCTCACCCTCCGTCGAACGCAGCCAGCCGTCGTTGACCAGACCGGTCTGCGCAGCACGGGATCTTTCGGTGCCGAGTGGGCCCCATGCGTACATCTGGCCGTGGTCGGATGCCGTGCTGTAGTCGGCCCACAGGCACTCCAGGCCGCCCTCGACCGCGATGTCGCCGATGACGAATTCCCGCTGCTTGAACGTCCAGCCCTCGGACGTCAGAGCATCGACGGTCCCGGGTGTTATCAGCGTCTCGCAGGTCGGCGTCTCGGTGGTGCTCGGCGGCGTGGGTTCGGCGGTCGGCGAGACATCGGCGGTGATCGTGGGCGTCGCGGTGGGCGGCGAGTCGGACGGCGACGGGCCGCTCGGCGTGGGGGAGCCGCAGGATGCCAGACTCAGCCCCGCCAGCAGCACGCCGATGGCGAAGGGGTATCGGGTTTTCATGTGATCCGTGGGGGAGGTGTGCGTGTCGCACTCAGGAGTGCGGCACGTCGCGGAACAGGGAGAGGAAGGGGTCGTGCAGAATGCCGTTGGTGGCCAGTGCCGAGCGCGCGGACAGCGTCTGCGTGCCGTCGAACGCCGTCATCCGTCCGCCTGCTTCTCGGACGATCGGGACGGCCGCGGCGATGTCGTACTCCTTGACATCGAACTCCGCCACCATCTCCAGACGACCCTCGGCCAGCAGCATGTAGCTGAAGATGTCGCCATAGGCGCGGTCCCGCCAGACCCGGTCGGCGAGCGTGAGCAGCTCGGGCAGCTTTCCGGCATCCGTCCACTGGGCGATGCTCTGGAAACTCACGCTCGCGTCGTCGAGGGAGTCGACCTTCGACACCGAGAGCCGGCGCGGGTCACCGCTCGTGGCAGTCCATGATCCACCGCCTGCGGATGCCCACCAGCGCCGGCCGAGAGCCGGCATGCTGACCACGCCCACCTGCGGGACCGAGTCCACTGCGAGTGCGATCAGCGTTCCCCACAGCGGCACGCCGCGCAGGAAATTGGCCGTGCCGTCGATCGGGTCGATGATCCACTGCCGCCGCGCAGCGCCCTCGGTGCCGTACTCCTCGCCGAGGATCCCGTCGTCTGGGCGTTCGGCGTGCAGGATGTCGCGGATGGCCCGCTCGGTGGCCAGATCCGCGTCGGTCACGTGGGACTGATCGGCCTTGAGGGAGACCTCCAGATCCGCGGCGTCGAAACGCGGCATGCTCTGTGCATCTGCGGCATCGGCCAGCGCGATCGCGAGCTCCAGGTCAGCATGGAAGTCGGTGGCGGCGCGGGGGAGGGACACTTCAACAGGATAGTCCGGGCCGGTTCGCTGGAAGGGCTTGCTGTATATCGGTCGTGAAACGAATTGCAACGCGCCCGAGGCTCCGCAGGGATTTGGCGTGACTCCGCGCCGCTGGTAATGTAATTCCTCGGCCGGGAACGCGTTCCGGGCCATGCGCCTCTAGCTCAATCGGCAGAGCAATTGACTCTTAATCAATGGGTTCAGGGTTCAAGTCCCTGGGGGCGCACGGACGGGCTCCGGGATCTCTCGCCAGATTCCGGAGCCTTTCTGCTTTCCGTGCGGCCTCTCGCGCCCGCGTCTCCGGTTCATCGGCCGTATGGCTTTCAGGGCTGGTGAATGATCAGCGCGGCGGCGTCGTGCACGGAGTCCACCAGATGCACGCGCGACTCCATCGCCCGCCCTCGTGCGAGGGCCTTCAGCAGCGGCCATGCCGGGTAGCGTTCGGTCCAGTACTCCCGGCCGACCAGCACCATCGGCGCGGTCGACGATTCGTCGGCGTAGTAGTTCTCGCAGGCGTCCTGGAAGATCTCCTGCACGGTTCCGGCCGCTCCGGGCAGGAACACGATGCCCGCGCGGCAGATCTCGAGCAGGATCGCCTCGCGCTGCGCATTGCGGAAATACTTCGCGATGGCGCTGGCAAACGGGTTGGACGGTTCGTGACCGTAGTGCCAGGTCGGGATGCCGAGTGAATCCTCGCCGTCCGGGAACAGCTCGCGCACGGAGAAGGCTGCGCGCACCCAGGCGTCGATGTGCGGCACGAAGCCCGCGGCCCGGCGCAGGATCGACAACGCCTCCTCCAGCGCATCCTCACCGTGCCGGGCGAGGTAGCCGCCGAGATTGACGGCCTCCATCGCTCCCGGCCCGCCGCCGGACGCGACGGTGTGCGTCTGCGACAGCATCCGTCCCAGGCGCGCGCCGTCGGCGTAGCCGCGAGTGTCGCGTGCTGCATCGTGCCCGCCCATAACGCCGATCATCTCGCGCGGCTGAACCCATGCCTCCAGGGCGAGCCCGATGCTGTGATCGTGCAGCGACTGCGCCAGTGCGCCGTCGCGGGAACTGGCGCTCTGCGACCACGCGTACACCCGGGCGTCCATGCTGCGGGCGTAGTCGGTGTGATCGTAGAGCTCCTGCGGCGTGTACAGCGCGGTGCGATACGTGTCCACGGGGGATTCGGGAACTGCGGGGAAGACCACGGCGCCGCGCGCCCGGATGGACTCCTCGTCCTCGGGGCGCAGCACGCACCCCAGGAACAGGGCGCCCGCGACGTCGACCGAGCGCAGCGACACACCTCGCTCAGTCAGATCGAGTGCGCGAAGTCGCCATCCCGACAGCGAGAGAGCACCGGAGGCGAGACGGTGATCGAAGTCCTCGAGCGCGTCGACGTAGATCACTCGACCGTGCGTTCTTCTCATGCTCCTGAGATTAGGCGACGTCCCTCTTCCCTCTGCCGCGACGCGGTGAGATCATGGCGACCAGGGAGGTTGTCATGATCGAACTCGAGGATGTCGACACCGATGAGGACGGTGCTCTCAACGCCAACGCCGAGCTGCCCGGTGGGCGGCGTGTGACGGTGGAGTACGAATTCGACGAGGAATTCGAGAGCCTTGACGACGATGATGAGGAAGACGACGACGATGACGACGTCGAGCTCGAAGATCTCCCCGACCTGGACGCCATGCAGGAGACAGTGCGGCATGCTCTCGCCCGGCTGAGCGAGGAGGTGCTCGATGCCCGCGAGCGCGAGGTCGCGCACCGGCTTGTCGAGACTGCGGGCGAAGACGACGAGGCGCTCGATCCGGTGGAGGCGTTGCGAGCCCTGGAAGAGGACATCGTCCTGGACGGGGTGGTGGTCTTCGGCGACGGCGGCTTGACCCTGCTGTACCTCGCACCCGAGGAGTACCCGGATCTGATCGTGTACTGCCTGCTCGATGAGGATCTCGAAATCGACGACCTCATGGTGGAGTAGGCCAAGCTCGTCGAGCCGGAGTCTGTCGAGCAGCCGTGCGGGGCGGGTGCTCAGGCGACGCGGATCGTCCGGCCGTGGGTGAGCGATTCCAGCTGTGCGAAGGTGAGCGGCATCACCGTCTGCGGCGTGCCCGCAGCGGTCCAGATCTCCTCGAAGGGGCACAGATCCTGGTCGAGGTAGGTGCGCAGCGGCGACGGATGCCCGATGGGCGCCACTCCGCCGATGGCCTGCCCTGTGGCCTGCCGCACTGTCGCTGCGGGGGCCATTGACACGGCATCCGCAGCGATGCTCTCGGCGAGCACCGTCATGTCGACGCGGTGCGCGCCGCTGGTCATCACCAGGATCGGCTCGCCATCAGCAACCAGCACCAGACTGTTCGCGATGGCGGCCACCTCGCATCCGATCGCCGCTGCGGCCAGCGCGGCCGTCCGTGCGGAGTCCGGCAGGACGACGATGCTGCTGTCGATGCCGGCGGCGGTGAGCTGCTCGTGCACGATCCTGCTGCGTGCGGGCAGTGTCTCAGGTGCGGTCACGGGGACTCCTCCGATCGGATGCTGTTCAGGCGGCGTCACCCACGAGGATAGCCTCCGCGTCCTCGATGACTCCGTGCCCGGCATCGTCGATGTGCGCGAGCGTGCGGCGTCCCAGCAGCACGGTGAAGGTCGCGAGCAGCACCGAGAGAGCCGCGAACAGGTAGGGCACCGTGTCGTTGAACGTGTGCGCGAGGGCTGCGGCGACGGGCGGGGCCATCGCGCCGCCCAGGAAGCGCACCGCTGAGTACGCCGACGACGCCACGGAGCGGGGCAGGTCGGTCGCCTCCATCACCGCCTCGGTCAGCACGGTGTTCATGACGCCCAGCAGCAGTCCACCGACGACGATGCACACCACCAGCGCGGCGGGGCTGGCCACGAGCAGGCCCGCCAGGATCAGGTCGACCGCGAGCAGCGGGAGCGTGACGAGGATGATCGCGGTGCGCGGCACACGGCGCATCAGCGCCGGAGCGACCCACACGCTCGTGAGGGCCAATGCGACACCCCAGCCGAAGAACGTGAGGCCGATGCCCATCGCGCCGAAGCCGAGCGGGAAGGGCGAGAACGCCAGCAGTACGAAGAACCCGATGTTGTAGAACAGCGCGGCCACCGCGAGGATCGCGAGGGCGGGGCGGCGCAGTGCCCGCAGCGGCGCCGACAGCGGCATCGGCTCGCGCTTCTCGTCGCTCGAGCGCACGAGAGCGAGCACGGCGATGAAGCCGATGGCCATGAGGGCCACGACGCCGAAGAAGGGGCCGCGCCAGCTCAGCTCGCCCAGCAGCCCGCCCAGCAGCGGACCCACCGCGATGCCCAGGCCCAGCGCGGCCTCGTACAGCACGATCGCCGCACCGCTGCCGCCCGAGGCGGCTCCGACGATGGTCGCCAGCGCTGTCGAGATGAACAGCGCGTTGCCCAGCCCCCATCCCGCCCGGAAGCCGATCACGGCATCCACGCTGCCGCTCATCGCGCACAGCAGCGCGAACACGACGATGAGGCCGAGCCCGACCAGCAGGGTCGCCTTGGCGCCGATGCGGCTGGAGACCCAGCTGGTCACCAGCATCGCGAGGCCCGTCACCAGCAGGTAGCTGGTGAACAGCAGCTCCGTCTCGACCGGGGACGCCTCCAGGGAACCGGCGATTGCGGGCAGAATGGGATCGACCAGGCCGATCCCCATGAAGGCGACGACGCACGCGAAGGCGACCGCCCATACCTGTGCCGGCTGATGCCAGACCGATCCCTGTGCTGTTCCGCTCATAGGGGTTCTCCTGTCGTGGTCGATTCCTGCGCGTGGTCGGCGAGGATGCGCGCGGCCTGACTGAGGACCGTCCATTCCTGGTCGCCCAGATCGGCGAAGCGGGGTGCGAGCGAGTCGCGCAGCTGTGAGCGCCATTCCGCGAGGTGCGTCAATCCCTGCGGGGTCGCCGATACCCGTGTCGCCCTGGTGTCCGCCGGGTCCGTGCTGCGAGTGACGAGACCCTCGCGCTCGAGCACGCCGATGAGTCGGGTCATCCCCGGCTGAGTGGTGCGGGCCGCCGCGGCGAGCTCGCCGACGCGCATGCCGCCCTGCCGTTCGAGAAGGCCGAGCGCACGCCACTGGGCAGAGGGTGCGTCATTGCCGGAGTCCGCCGCGGCGAACCGGGCCAGCACATGCGCGGAGAGCACGATCGACGGGATCACATCCGCTTTTTCCATATCGGCGAGTATATACCGGTTGGTATGCATATACCTGCGGGAGGAGTGCGATAGCCGCTCTGCGCCCCTCGGTCAGCGTCGCGCGCCGGCGATGCGGGACGACAGCTGGTGCGCGTGCGCGAGCAGCGTGCGGCCGAGCTGGGGGAGTCGGTCGGGGGCGAACCGGAACTCCACGCCGGTCAGGCTCAGCGCCCACTCCGGTCGTCCCTCGCGATCGAACACCGCGGCGCCGATACCCCAGGAGCCCTCCACGATCAGGCCGGGGTTGACCGCGTAGCCCCGGGCCTTCGTCTCGCGGAGTCTGGTGCGCAGCGGCCCCGGCCCGTGCGGTCGCCCCCAGCGCTCTTCGAGCTCAGGGTGGCGCTCCAGATAGGCATCCATATCGTGGTCAGGCAGGAAGGAGAGGATGGCCAGTCCGGCGCTGGCTACGCCGAGTGGAAAACGGATGCCCTCGCTGAGTACGAAGGAGCGGATCGGGAAGGGGCCCTCCTCACGGATCAGGCACACCGTCTCGTCAGCGCGCCGGGCGGAGAGGAACGCACTCTCCTCGGTCTTCACCGCCAGTGAGCGCACGATGTCGCGCGACAGCTCGGTGATGTCGTACCGCGACGCGGCCACCGCGCCCATCAGGTACAGCTCGGGCCCCGGCATCCACCGGGCAGTGCTCGGGTCCTGGTCGACCAGCCCCTCCAGTCGCAGCGCACTGAGCAGGCGATGCGCGGTCGAGCGACTGAGGCCGGCATCCGCGGCCAGCCGGTGCAGCGAGGCGCCATCGGACGATGCCGTGACCAGACGCAGCAGCGCCGCAGCCCTGGCGATCGCCTGCGCACCGGGAACCGTCCGTCTGCTCGAGCTCCCGGATTCCATAATGTGGACGCTACTCGTCTCGATGACCACATCGCAAGCATCCGCTTGCCGTCGCCTGGAACCGGGCGGATGCTGGAGGGAACGCAACACGAAGGAGTGGCCCGTGATCGACAAGCAGTTCGCATCGGCGGCGGAGGCCGTCGCCGACATCCCCGACGGAGCAGAGCTCGCGGTCGGCGGGTTCGGGCTCTCCGGCAACCCGATGATCCTCATCGAGGCGCTGCACGCGCAGGGAACCACGAACCTCAGCGTCGTCAGCAACAACTGCGGCGTGGACGACTGGGGGCTCGGCATCCTGCTCGCCTCGCGGCGCATCCGCAAGATGACCTCGTCGTACGTCGGCGAGAACAAGGAGTTCGAGCGGCAGTTCCTGGAGGGCGATCTCGAGCTCGAGCTGACACCTCAAGGCACCCTCGCCGAGAAGCTTCGTGCCGGCGGCTCCGGCATCGCGGCGTTCTACACCCAGACCGGCGTCGGCACTCAGGTCGCCGAGGGCGGACTGCCTCGCCGCTATCACCCCGACGGGACGATCGATGTCGCCTCTCCGGTCAAGGAGGTTCGTAGCTTCGACTTCCGCGGTCAGCAGCGCGACTTCGTGCTCGAGGAGTCCATCACCACAGACTTCGCCCTGGTTCACGCGCTGAAGGGCGACCGCCACGGCAACCTGATCTTCAACAAGGCCGCCCGTAACTTCAATCCGCTGGCGGCCATGGCCGGCCGGGTCTGCATCGCACAGGTCGAGCAGCTCGTCGAGCCCGGCGAGCTCGATCCTGACGGCATCCATCTGCCCGGCGTGTTCGTGCACCGGGTGGTCGAGGTCGGATCCGATATCGAGAAGCGCATCGAACGGCGCACCGTCACCCAGGAAGGCGCATGACCATGGCACTCACACGGAATGAGATGGCGGCACGGGCTGCCCGGGAGCTCGCCGACGGCTCGTACGTCAACCTCGGCATCGGCCTGCCCACCCTGGTGCCCAACTACGTCCCCGACGGCGTGACTCTCGTGCTGCAGTCCGAGAACGGCATCCTCGGAGTCGGACCGTACCCGGCCGAGGAGAATGTCGACCCCGACCTCATCAACGCGGGCAAGGAGACGGTCACGCTGAATCCCGGGGCCGCCTTCTTCGACTCGGCGACCAGCTTCGGCATGATCCGGGGCGGGAAGATCGACGCGGCCATCCTCGGCGCCATGCAGGTCTCGGCCACGGGCGATCTCGCCAACTGGATGATCCCCGGCAAGATGGTCAAGGGGCCCGGCGGTGCGATGGACCTCGTGCACGGTGCCGAGCGCGTGATCATCCTGATGGAGCACGTCGCCAAGGACGGCTCCGCGAAGGTCGTGAACGAGTGCTCGCTGCCGCTCACCGGCAGGGGAGTGGTCGACCGGATCATCACCGACCTCGCCGTGATCGACGTCACACCCGCCGGACTCGTGCTCGTGGAGACCGCGCCCGGGGTCAGCGTGCAGCAGGTCGTCGATGCCACCGAGCCGGAGCTGACCATCTCGGAGACCCTCAAGGAGAACTCATGAGCGACATCGTCATCGTGGCCGCGGCTCGTACCCCCAGGGTCGGCTGAAGGGGCAGCTCGCCTCGTTCACCGCACCGCAGCTGGGCTCGCTCGCCATCCGAGGTGCGCTGGAGCAGGCATCCGTGGATCCGGCCGACGTCGACGCGGTCATCATGGGGCAGGTGCTCGCCGCCGGCTCCGGCCAGAACGCCGCGCGTCAGGCCTCGATCGGCGCGGGCATCGGCTGGGACGTCCCGGCCAGCTCGGTCAACAAGGTGTGCCTGTCGGGGCTCACCGCGATCATCGATGCTGCGCGGATGATCCGCACCGGTGACGCGACCACCGTGGTCGCGGGCGGCATGGAGTCGATGACCCGCGCTCCGCACCTGCTGATGGGCTCCCGCGACGGCTGGACGTACGGCAGCATCGAGGTGCTCGATCACATGGCGTACGACGGACTCACAGACGCCTATGACAACGAGAGCATGGGATCGTCGACCGAGCGTCACAACCCGCGCTACGAGATGACCCGTGAGCTGCAGGACACCGTCGCCGCGCTCTCGCACCAGCGTGCTGCCGCCGGTCTGCAGGACGGCGCGTTCGATGCCGAGATCGTCGAGGTCACGGTGCCGCAGCGCAAGGGCGACCCGCTCGTACTGAGCGCCGACGAGGGCGTGCGTCCCGACACCACCGTCGAGACTCTCGCCCGGCTGCGCCCGGCATTCGCCGAGGGCGGCACGATCACCGCCGGGAATTCGTCGCAGATCTCCGACGGCGCCGCCGCCGTGGTGGTCACCTCGCGCGAGAACGCCGAGGCGAAGGGATGGCCCGTGCTGGCGGTGATCGGCGCGAACGGTCAGACCGCCGGACCCGACAACTCCCTGCAGGCTCAGCCCGCGCGCGCCATCGAACGTGCACTCGAGAGGCAGGGGATCGGTGTCGACCAGCTGGACCTGGTCGAGATCAACGAAGCGTTCGGCGCCGTCGTCGCGCGCTCGCAGCAGGAGCTCGGACTCTCCGCGGACATCGTCAACGTGCACGGCGGCGGCATCGCCATCGGCCATCCGATCGGGGCGAGCGGGGCCCGTCTGGTCGTGCATCTCGCCCACCAGCTCGCCGCACGTGGCTCGGGCACCGCGGTCGCGGCCCTGTGCGGCGGCGGCGGTCAGGGCGAGGCTCTGGTGCTCACGCGCTGACCCTTCGAGGCGCGCGTCGACACCTCGCGCACCGACGCCCCGGGACAGCGCCGACGAGGCTCAGAGCGCGGCGAAGCTCAGCGCTTGGTGGCCTTCGCCGCCTTCTCGATCGCCTTGAGCTGCTTCTTGGCGCGTTTGTCCTGCTTCGGAGCGAGCGGGGAGTCCACGGCCACGGCGATGCCGTGCTCTGCGCGCCGCATGTCGACCGCGGCGCCGATCGCCAGTGCCAGGCTGATGCCCCAGCTCAGCCACGCGAGCACCGCACGCCAGGTGATCGGGGTCTCACGGGTGCCGCGCAGCAGCGACGCTCCCGTGGTGATCGCGCCGAACAGACCTGTGCTGAAGAGATACCGCATGCATTCACGTTAGCCGAGAGCCCGCTGCGCTGGGCTAGACTCGACGACAGTTCCAGCTGTGTATCTACCGGCCGTCGGCTCCCCGGCGGACAGCGGCGGCACCCGACCCGGCACGGTGGAGATCCGCTCCTCGCGCCCGAGAGCCATGACACAGAACCCCTCTTCTCCGAGCCTGCTTCGCCTGGCCGGGCTGCCGTACTTCCTGATCGCGTTCGTCGCGCGTCTGCCGTTCGCGATGATGGTGGTGGGCGTGCTGACCATTGTCGTGACAGCTCGCGGCTCACTGTCGATGGGCGGCCTCACCTCTGCCGCCGTCGGCATCGGCACGGCACTGATCGGGCCCTTCCTCGGCGCCGCAGCCGACCGGTACGGCCAACGTCCCGTGCTGGCAGCGGCGGCGGTGCTGAACTCGGCGATGCTGGGCATCTTCGCCCTTGTCGTCTACAGCACGATGAGCGAGGCATTCGTGATGCTGACGGCATTCGCCATCGGCGCCACAGCACCGCAGGTGTCGCCGATGTCGCGATCCAGGCTGGTGACCATCATCGACGATCGGATGCCTGAGCCGCAGCGCCCCCGCACCACATCGGCGACCATGTCGTACGAGTCGGCGGCCGACGAGATGGTGTTCGTCTTCGGCCCTTTCCTGGTCGGTGCTCTCGCGACGCTGATCTCCCCCTGGGCGCCGATCGCGCTGGCATCCGCTCTGACCCTGCTCTTCGTCGGCGCCTTCGCACTGCATCCCACCGGGCGCCACGTCTCGGCGTCGCGCCGTGCCGACGGCACAGCTCCCTCCCGTGCGTCGGAGCTGTTCTGGCCCGTGCTGCTGGTCGTGGTCGTCGGCATCTTCGGAGTCGGACTGTTCTTCGGCGCTACCCTGACAGCGCTCACCTCGTTCATGGCCGACCGTGACGCCGCCGAGCAGGCCGGCCTGCTGTACGGCGTGATGGGCATCGGCTCGGCGATCCTCGCGCTCGGCGTGGCCTGGCTTCCGGTGCGGTTCACCCTGCATGCCCGGTGGCTGCTCTTCGCGGCGATCCTGGTCGGCGGCTCGGTGCTGGTCATCAGCGCCTCGACGATTCCGGCCATGCTCGTCGCGCTCGCCATCCTGGGCGTCGGCGTCGGCCCCACCCTCGTCACCCTGTACAGCCTGGGGGCCGCGAGGAGCCCTCTGGGGCGATCCGCGACGGTGATGAGCATGCTGGGGGCGGGCGTAGTCGTCGGACAGGCTGCTGCGGCCGCTATCACCGGCGAGCTGGCCGAACGGGCGGGCACCGGCCCGGCGCTGCTGATGCCGCTGATCGCCTCGGCGATCGTCTTGGCGGCCGCCGTCGTCAATCGACTGCTCACGCCCATGCAGCGCTGAGCTGCGCTGGGTAGCCTGGAGGAAACGAACAGAGGAGTCTCCATGGCCGCCGCAGAATTCGTCGTCGTCGCCAATCGGCTTCCTGTCGACCGGATCATCACCGCGGATGGCGAGGAGATCTGGCGCACATCGCCAGGCGGCCTTGTCGCAGCGCTCGAGCCGATGATGCACACCGTCGACGGAGCCTGGGTGGGCTGGGCGGGCCTGCCCGATCAGCAGCTCTCGCCATTCGAGGCGGACGGCATCCGCCTGATCCCCGTCACACTCAGCGAGTCCGAGATCGAGGAGTACTACGAGGGCTTCTCCAACGACACGATCTGGCCGCTGTACCACGACGTCATCGAGCCGCCGCAGTACCACCGGGAATGGTGGGACGCCTACGTCTCGGTCAACCTGCGCTTCGCCGAGGCCGCCGCAGCCGCTGTGGCCAAGCACGGCACCGTGTGGGTGCATGACTACCAGCTGCAGCTCGTGCCCGAGATGGTGCGCAATCTGCGACCCGACGTCACGATCGGCTACTTCCACCACATCCCGTTCCCCGCGCACGGACTGTATGCGCAGCTGCCCTGGCGCGACCAGGTGCTGCGAGGTCTGCTCGGCGCGGACGTGGTCGGCTTCCAGCGCACGCAGGACACCGCGAACTTCGTCGCGGCCGTCAAACGCCGTCTCGGTCTGGAGACCAAGGCGAACGCGGTGACGCTGTCAGACGGACGTCGCGTGCATGCCAAGGCCTTCCCGATCTCCATCGACACCACTCCGTACCGGGAGCTGGCACGGCGCCCCGACATCAAGGCGCGCGCCGTGGAGATCAGAGAGAGCCTCGGCAACCCGAAGCGGATCCTGCTGGGGGTGGATCGACTGGATTACACCAAGGGCATCCGTCATCGCATCAAGGCGTACGGAGAGCTTCTCGATCAGGGGCGGCTCTCGGTGGAGGACGCCACGTTCATCCAGGTGGCCAGCCCCAGCCGGGAGCGCGTGGACGCCTACATGCACCTGCGCGACGAGGTCGAGCTCGCCATCGGTCGCATCAACGGCGACCACGACACCCTCGGGCACACCGCCATCCGCTATCTGCACCAGGGGTTCCCGCGGGAGGAGATGGTGGCGATGTACCTCGCCGCGGATGTGATGCTCGTCACCGCGCTGCGCGACGGGATGAACCTGGTCGCCAAGGAGTACGTCGCCACGCGTGCGGACAACCGCGGCGTGCTGGTGCTGAGCGAGTTCACCGGCGCAGCCGACGAGCTGCGTCAGGCGGTGCGCGTGAACCCGCACGATATCGAAGGCGTGAAGGATGCCATCATGACCGCCGTCGAGATGCCGAAGGAGGAGCAGGCCAGGCGGATGCGGTCGCTGCGCAAGCGCGTGCTCGAGCATGATGTCGATGTCTGGTCGCAATCCTTCTTGAAGGCGCTCGACGACGCCAGCCATCACCGCCACTCCGCGGAGCAGCGGTCATGACTCGCAACTGGTCGAAGGACACCCCCGATCCCGCCGTCACGGCGATCGCCCGCACTCCCGTGCTGCTGGTCGCACTGGACTTCGACGGCACGGCGTCGCCGCTCGTGCCCGAGCCGATGAAGGCCAGGGCGATTCCCGAGATCGCCGACGTCGTCGCCCGGCTGGCAGCCATGCCCGACACCGAGGTGGCGTACGTCTCCGGCCGCAGCCTGGTGCACCTGCGCGAGATCGCCGAACACGCCGAGGACTCGCCGGTCATTCTCGCCGGCTCCCACGGCGCGCAGTACTGGTTCCCCGGCGAGGGTGAAGCAGACGTCGTCGAGAGCGCGCAGGATCGGGACCTGCGCGAGTCGCTGTACGCCGAGCTGGAGCCGCTGCTCACGCAGTACCCGGGCGTCGAGCTGGAGCGCAAGACCTTCGGAGTCGGCATCCATGGCCGCCCCGCCGAGCCGGCCGTGGAGCGTGCGGCCTTCGCAGCGGTGGACGAGGTGCTGGCGCGGCGTGCCGCGCACTGGCGCCGACGCACCGGTGACCGCATCCTGGAGTTCTCGTCCCGTGACGAGGGCAAGGATGCCGCGATCGGCATGCTGCGCGACCGTACCGGCGCGACCGGCATCCTCTTCGCCGGGGACGACGTCACCGACGAGGACGCTCTGCGGGCGCTGGGCCCCGACGACCTCGGCGTGCGAGTCGGCGAGGGGAGACCGCAGCGACGCTGCGTGTGGGATCCCCACAGCAGATCGCCGAAGTCCTGGACGTCATCGCGGCCGAACGTGACGCCGGTCGGGAATAGACTTCCGTCATGTCCACCCACGAAGATCCTTCCGGCGCGCCCGGGGCGCCCTCCGACATCGACATCAAGCCGCGCAGCCGCGTCGTCACCGACGGCATCGAGGCGACCACCTCCCGCGGAATGCTCCGTGCCGTGGGCATGGGCGACGCCGACTGGGACAAGCCGCAGATCGGCATCGCGTCGAGCTGGAACGAGATCACGCCCTGCAACCTGAGCCTGGACAGGCTCGCGCAGGGCGCCAAGGAGGAGTGCACTCCGGCGGCGGCTATCCGCTGCAGTTCGGCACCATCTCCGTCTCGGACGGCATCTCCATGGGCCACGAGGGGATGCACTTCTCGCTGGTCTCGCGCGAGGTCATCGCGGACTCGGTCGAGACCGTGATGATGGCCGAGCGGCTCGACGGGTCGGTGCTGCTGGCAGGCTGTGACAAGTCGATCCCCGGCATGCTCATGGCCAGCGCCCGCCTCGGTCTCTCCAGCGTCTTCCTCTACGCCGGATCCATCGCACCGGGCTGGGTGAAGCTCTCCGACGGCACCGAGAAGGACATCACGATCATCGACTCGTTCGAAGGCGTGGGCGCCTGCCGCGCCGGTCGGATGACCGAGGAGGATCTCAAGCGCATCGAGTGCGCCTTCGCCCCCGGAGAAGGTGCCTGCGGTGGCATGTACACCGCCAACACCATGGCATCCGTCGCCGAGGCGCTGGGCCTGAGCATCCCGGGTTCGGCGGCCCCGCCGTCGGCCGACCGCCGCCGCGACTACTTCGCGCACCGCTCCGGCGAGGCCGTGGTGAACCTGCTGCGCCAGGGAATCACCACGAAGGACATCCTCACCCAGGAGGCCTTCGAGAACGCGATCTCGCTGGCGATGGCGCTCGGCGGTTCGAGCAACGTGGTGCTGCACCTGCTGGCCATCGCGAACGAGGCCGGCGTCGACCTGAGCCTGCACGACTTCAACCGGATCGGTGACAAGGTGCCGCACATCGGCGACCTGAAGCCCTTCGGGCAGTACGTCATGAACGACGTCGACCGTCACGGCGGCATCCCGGTGATCATGAAGGCGATGCTCGATGAGGGCTTCTTGCACGGCGACGCGCTCACCGTCACCGGCAAGACCGTCGCCGAGAACCTGCGCGAACTGGATCCGGACCCCATCGACGGCGAAGTCATCCGCACCTTCGACAACCCGATCCACTCCTCCGGTGGCATCACGATCCTGCATGGCTCGATGGCTCCCGAGGGCGCGGTCGTGAAGTCGGCGGGCTTCGACGCCGACGTGTTCGAGGGGCCGGCGCGCGTGTTCGAGCGCGAGCGCGCGGCGATGGATGCTCTGGCGGCGGGCGAGATCAACGCCGGCGACGTCGTGGTCATCCGCTACGAGGGGCCCAAGGGCGGTCCCGGCATGCGCGAGATGCTCGCCATCACCGGAGCCATCAAGGGCGCGGGTCTCGGAAAAGATGTACTACTCTTGACAGACGGACGATTCTCAGGCGGCACAACCGGTCTGTGCATCGGCCACATAGCACCCGAAGCGGTGGACGCAGGTCCGATCGCCTTCGTGCGCGATGGTGATCTGATACGGGTCGATATCGCGGCTCGCTCCCTCGAGCTACTCGTCGAGGATGCTGAGCTGGAATCCCGCCGCTCTGGCTGGGAGCCCCTCCCTCCGCGCTATACCCGTGGCGTCCTCGCCAAGTACTCCCGTCTGGTGCGCTCCGCCGCCCAGGGCGCAGTGACCGGCTGATCCTTCAGTCCGGTCTCGGCTCCACATCGGAAACGCACCGTTCAGATACCAAGGAATGACATGACTCCTCCTGATTCCGCTCCCGCCGTGCCACGACCTCCAGCACGGAGCGTCTCGGCTCCCGAGCTCTCCGGAGCCGAGGCCGTCGTCCGCTCGTTGGAGAAGATCGGGGTGACCGACGTCTTCGGGCTTCCCGGTGGCGCCATTCTGCCGGTGTACGACCCGCTGATGGACGCCTCGGATCTGCGTCACATCCTGGTGCGGCACGAGCAGGGTGCCGGCCACGCCGCCGAGGGCTATGCCTCGGCATCCGGCAAGGTGGGCGTGTGCATCGCGACCTCCGGCCCGGGCGCGACCAACCTCGTCACCGCCATCGCCGACGCCTACATGGACTCCGTGCCGATCGTGGCGATCACCGGACAGGTGTTCTCGACGCTGATGGGAACGGATGCCTTCCAGGAGGCCGACATCGTCGGCATCACCATGCCGATCACCAAGCACTCCTTCCTCGTGAAGCGGGCGGAGGACATCCCGGGTGCGATCGCCGCGGCCTTCGAGATCGCCTCGACCGGCCGGCCGGGCCCGGTGCTCGTCGACATCACCAAGGACGCTCAGCAGGCCATCGCGCCGTTCGTCTGGCCGCCGAAGATCGACCTGCCCGGGTATCGTCCGGTGACCAAAGCGCACGGCAAGCAGATCCAGGCCGCGGCGACGATGCTCGCCGAGGCGAAGAAGCCGGTGTTCTACGTCGGCGGTGGCGTGATCCGCGGTCGCGCCTCGGCCGAGCTGCTCGCGCTCGCCGAGTCGTCCGGCGCTCCGGTGGTCACCACGCTGATGGCGCGGGGGCGTTCCCCGACTCGCATCCGCAGCACCTGGGGATGCCGGGCATGCACGGCACGGTGCCCGCCGTCCTCGCGCTGCAGGAGGCCGATCTCATCATCTCGTTGGGCGCGCGCTTCGACGACCGGGTCACCGGCCGGGTCTCGCTGTTCGCCCCGAAGGCGAAGATCGTGCACGTCGACATCGATCCTGCGGAGATCTCCAAGATCCGTACGGCCGATGTGCCGATCGTGGGTGACGTGCGCGACGTGCTGGTCGATCTCGACACCGCGTTCCGCGGAGCGATCGCTGGCTCCGAGCCCGACACCGAGGAGTGGTGGTCGTATCTGGACGGGCTGAAGTCCGAGTTCCCGCTCGGGTTCGCTCAGCCCAGCGACGGGCTGCTCTCACCGCAGCACGTCATCCAGCGCATCGGCGAGCTCACCGGACCCGAGGCGGTGTACGCCGCCGGCGTCGGGCAGCATCAGATGTGGGCGGCGCAGTTCATCAAGTACGAGCGCCCGAACTCCTGGCTGAACTCCGGGGGAGCGGGCACGATGGGCTACTCCGTTCCTGCAGCCATGGGTGCCAAGGTCGCCGAGCCTGACCGCGTGGTGTGGGCGATCGACGGCGACGGATGCTTCCAGATGACCAATCAGGAGCTCGCGACCTGCGTCATCAACAACATCCCGATCAAGGTCGCGATCATCAACAACTCCTCGCTGGGCATGGTGCGCCAGTGGCAGACGCTGTTCTACGACGGGCGCCACTCGAACACCGACCTGAACACCGGTCACGGCACCGTGCGCATC
This sequence comes from Microbacterium suwonense, assembly GCF_030296555.1. Taxonomy (NCBI): domain Bacteria; kingdom Bacillati; phylum Actinomycetota; class Actinomycetes; order Micrococcales; family Microbacteriaceae; genus Microbacterium; species Microbacterium suwonense. The sequence continues at coordinate 1,063,515 of NZ_AP027728.1, read as the reverse complement.
CCCGACTTCGTCAAGCTCGCCGAGGCATACGGCTGCCTCGCGATCCGCGTGGAGCGCGAGGACGAGGTGGACGCTGCGATCCAGAAGGCGCTGGAGACCGACGACCGCCCGGTGGTGATCGACTTCGTCGTGAGCGCGGATGCCATGGTGTGGCCGATGGTTCCCCAGGGCGTCAGCAACAGCTACGTCCAATACGCGCGTGATCACGCGCCGGCGTTCGATCAGGAGATCTGAATCATGGCATCGCATGTGCTGAGTCTGCTGGTGGAGGACACCCCGGGCCTGCTCACCCGCGTCGCCGGGCTGTTCGCCCGCCGTGGGTTCAACATCGAATCCCTCGCCGTCGGCGTGACCGAGGTGCCCGGCATCTCGCGCATCACCGTCGTCGTCGACGTCGACGCCCTTCCCCTCGAGCAGGTCACCAAGCAGCTGAACAAGCTGGTCAACGTGATCAAGATCGTCGAGCTCGAGCAGTCGGCATCCGTGCAGCGCGAGCACATGCTCGTGAAGGTGCGCACCGACAACAACACCCGCTCCAACGTGCTCGAGGTCGTGAACCTCTTCCGCGCCTCGGTCGTCGACTACGCGCCGGACGCGCTAGTGGTCGAGGTCACCGGCGACCAGGGCAAGGTGCAGGCGCTGCTGCGGGCTCTGGAGCCCTTCGGCATCAAGGAGCTCGCCCAGTCGGGCCTGCTCGCCATCGGCCGGGGCGGCAAGAGCATCACCGAGCGCGTCCTGCGCGGCTGAGCATCCATCATCTTCAGAACCACAACCAAGGAGAAACACACCGTGAGCACCGAGATCTTCTATGACGACGACGCCGACCTCTCGATCATCCAGGGCAAGAAGGTCGCCATCGTCGGCTATGGCTCGCAGGGCCACGCCCATGCGATGAACCTGCGCGACTCGGGCGTCGAGGTCGCCATCGCCCTTAAGGAGGGCTCCAAGTCGATCGCCAAGGCCGAGGAGGCCGGCTTCCCGGTCAAGACCGTCGCCGACGCCACCGAGTGGGCCGACGTGATCATGATCCTCGCGCCCGACCAGCACCAGCGCACGATCTACAACGAGTCCATCAAGGACCGCCTCACCGCGGGCAAGGCACTGGCCTTCGCGCACGGCTTCAACATCCGCTTCGGCTACATCGATGCGCCCGAGGGCGTGGATGTCATCCTGATCGCTCCGAAGGCCCCCGGGCACACCGTGCGCCGCGAGTTCGTCGCCGGCCGGGGCATCCCCGACATCATCGGTGTCGAGCGCGATGCCTCGGGCGGAGCCTGGGCTCTTGCGCTGTCGTACGCGAAGGCGATCGGAGGCACCCGGGCCGGCGTCATCAAGACGACCTTCACCGAAGAGACCGAGACCGACCTGTTCGGTGAGCAGGCAGTGCTGTGCGGTGGCGTGAGCCACCTCGTGCAGGCGGGCTTCGAGACCCTCACCGAGGCGGGCTACCAGCCGCAGATCGCCTACTTCGAGGTGCTGCACGAGCTCAAGCTCATCGTCGACCTGATGTGGGAGGGCGGCATCGCCAAGCAGCGCTGGTCGATCTCCGACACCGCCGAGTTCGGCGACTACGTGTCGGGCCCGCGCATCATCGACGCCGGTGTGAAGGAGCGGATGCAGGGCGTGCTCGCCGACATCCAGTCCGGTGCCTTCGCCAAGCGCTTCATCGACGACCAGGACAACGGCGCGAAGGAGTTCCTGGCGCTCCGCGAGAAGGAGCAGGGCCACCCGATCGAGACCACGGGCAAGGAGCTGCGTGCGCTGTTCGCCTGGAAGCAGTCCGACGAGGACTACGTCGAGGGCAGCGCCGCACGCTGACCCACGAGCATCGCAAGCGGGCGTCCTTCGGGGACGCCCGCTTCCGTCTGTATGGCGCTTGTGCACGTTTTCACGCCCGAAACCGTGCAGCAGCGCCAGATAGACGGGCTGGGCGGGACGTAGACATCCGATGTCTGTGCCAGGATTGAGGGATGCGACAGGAATGGTTCGACGAGGCCCGGTTCGGGATGTTCGCGCACTTCGGCGTCTACAGCGTCGCCGCCCGGCATGAGTGGGTGCAGAGCTACGAGCGCCTCACCGATGAGGAGTATCGGCAGTACGCAGACCATTTCGATCCGGATCGCTTCGACGCCAGGGCGATCGCGCGCAGGGCGAAGGAGACCGGCATGGGGTACGTGGTGCTCACCACGAAGCACCACGACGGCTTCTGCCTGTTCGACTCCGCCCTCACCGACTTCACCTCGCAGCACACCTGTGGGCGCGACCTCGTGCGCGAGTTCGTGGATGCCGTGCGTGCCGAGGGCCTGGAAGTCGGCCTCTATCACTCGCTGATCGACTGGCGTCATCCCGACTTCACCGTGGACTGGAACCACCCGCGCCGCGACGACGAGAACGCCGCTGCGCTCAATGAGGGCCGCGACATGGCTCGTTACCGGGAGCACCTGCACGGCCAGGTGCAGGAACTGCTGACGCAGTACGGCCAGATCGACTACCTGTTCTTCGACTTCACGTATCCGGAGGAGCGCGACGGCTGGGCGGGCAAGGGGCCGGAGGATTGGAACGCCGACGACCTGCTGGCCATGTGCCGTGAGCTGCAGCCCGACATGCTCGTCAACGACCGTCTCGGCATCCCCGCCGACTTCGTCACCCCCGAGCAGTACCAGCCCACTGCTCCGCTGGTCGACGCGAACGGCGTTCCGCAGGTCTGGGAGGCGTGCCAGACCCTGAACGGGTCATGGGGCTATCACCGTGACAACACGGATCAGAAGTCGCCCGCGCTGCTGGTGCAGATGCTCGCCGACTCGGTGTCGATGGACGGCAACATGCTGCTGAACATCGGGCCGGACGGTCGCGGCGCCATCGCACCGCGGGACGCGCGCACACTGGATGCGATCGGGGAGTGGATGCTGCTGCATCGCGACGCCATCGTCGGCGCGGGGCACGCGGAGTTCACCCCGCCGCGAGAGGGTGTCTACACGCGCCGGGGCGACAGGCTCTACCTGCATCTGTTCAGCTGGCCGCTCGGGTTCGTGCACCTGCCAGACCTCGGCGGGAAGGTGTCCTTCGCGCGGCTGCTGAACGACGGATCCTGGCTGAAGACCTCGGTGACGGACCCCGAGCAGCAGGCCTCACACATGACGCCTGCCGGCGAGGCGGAGGGCACGCTGACCGTGCATCTGCCCGTTCAGCGACCCGACGTGCTCGTCCCCGTGATCGAGCTGACGCTGACGGCCGGCTGACGCCTCTTCGGCTGACGCTTCTCCGGCTGACCCCGGCGGCGGCCTCAGCCAGCGGGGAGCTCGAGCCGTCCCATCGCCAGTCTCGCCGCGCCGCGCAGGATGGCGTCGGCACCGGTGCGGGCGGCCTCGATGCGCAGTGTCTGGGTGACCAGGGGATGACACGCCTCGTACACACGGCTGCGGACAGCGGCCAGGAACGGCTCGGACGCGCTCATGCTGCCGGTGAGGAACACGGCGTGCGGATTGAAGAAGTTCACCACACCGGAGAGAGCCTGACCCAGATGCGTCCCGGCCGTGCGCACGAGTGTGGTCGCCTCCGGGTGCGCGTCCCTGGCCAGTGCCAGCACGTCTTCGGTGGTCTGCACCGAGGCGTAGCCGCGCTCATGCATCTGCCGTACCAGGCTCGCGCCACTGGCCACGGTCTCCAGGCACCCGGTGTTGCCGCAGGAGCAGGGGATGTCGCCGCTGCCGTCGATCCTGGTGTGCGTGATATCGCCGGCTGCCGCTGTCGCGCCGCGGTGAACACGCCCGTCCACGATGATGCCGCTGCCGATGGCGGTGCCCGCCTTCACGGTGATGCTGTGCTTGTCCGTACCGAACTGCGCGGCATGCTCGCCGAGCGCGGCGAGATTCGCGTCATTGTCGACGACGGTGGGAACACCGTGGCGTTCGCGCAGATGATCGCCGACCTGGAACCCCGGCCACCCCGGCATCCGCGACGGCTGAGTGACCGAACCGCTGGCGATGTCCACCGGGCCGGGGAGGCTCACGCCTATCGCGCGCACCGAGGCGTTCTCCGCGAAGCGGTCGAAGACGGCACTCACCAGGTCAAGCGTCTTCTCGGGCCCTTGGGTGAGATCGATTGCGATGGTCTCGACGCGGCCGAGGTCTCCACCCAGCGTGTGCTTGCCGATGCGCGCGTGACCGCCACCGAGGTCGGCTGTGAGGATCGTGCCGGCTTCGGCGAGCTGCAGCACGCGCGGCCTGCGGCCCCCGCGTGAGTCGCCGTCGCCCGCCTCGCGCAGCACTCCGGAGTCCAAGAGCTGCTGCACGCGGGTGCCCATGGTGGAAGGTGCGAGGCCCAGCAGCGTCGCGAGCTCGCTGCGGGAGCGCGCTTCGCCGGTCGCGACCAGCTCGACGATGCGGCGGATGGAGGTGTCCTCGGTGTTCGACATGGCTGTCTCCTGGCTGGCGGCGATGCGATATCGGGAGAGACATCGGATGTTCGTCTTGCGTAAGTGTTCGAAGTATGAAAGCGTACCTTCGTCCAAGACGTTACCAGGTTAATTCGATGATCGAATCAACCTCCTTGCAAGGAGACAATCAATGAAGATCAAGCGTGTAGGTGCTGTGATCGCAGTCGCCGGCGTCGCCGTCGCCGTTGCCGGCTGCTCGAACGGTCCGGCCGCCGGGGGATCCGGCGATGGCGACACGATCGTCGTCGACATGTGGGCCGGCAGTGAGGACGACACGGCTGCGCTGAAGGCGCAGATCGATGTCGTCAAGAAGCAGAACCCCGACCTCAAGGTCGAGCTGCGCACGGCGCCCTGGGGCGACTTCTTCACCAAGCTGACCACGAACATGGCATCCGGGAACATGGCCTGCGTGACCGGGATGAACTCGGGCATGCTCGCCAGCTACACCGACGGGTTCGTCAAGCTCACCGACGCCGACCTCAAGGCCGCCGGCCTCGCGGAAGGCGATTTCGCCCCCGGTGCCACAGACATCCTCAAGAACAAGGGCGATCTGTACGGCCTGCCGTTCGACGTGTCGACCATGGTCACGTACTACAACGAGGACCAGCTCACCGCCGCCGGTGCGGAGCTGCCGAAGATCGGCTGGACCTTCGACGACTTCGAGACCACGGCCAAGAAGGCGACCACCGACGGGAAGTATGGATTCGGCATCGGGATGGGAGACTTCCAGTGGCAGGCGCTGCCGATCGCGAAGTCCGGAACCCAGCCGGTGTCCGTCGACGGCGACCTCCAGCTCACCGACCCGGGCTTCACCGCGGCCGCCGAGTGGTATGCCGGCCTGGTCACGGACGAGAAGGTCGCCGCTCCCGTGGCGTCCGCATCCGACGGGGGCTGGGGTGAGAACCAGTACACCAGCGAGAACGCGGCCATGGCCGTGGACGGCACCTGGAACGCGGTCGGCTACCTGAACAACGACGCCGGGTTCAAGGCGGGCCTGGCGCCGCTGCCCTCCGGCGACAACGGCAGCCTGAGCCTGGTGCTCGGCTCGGGCTTCGGCATCGCGAAGACCTGCGAGAACAAGGAGGCCGCGCTGAAGGTGCTCGGCTCTCTGCTCAGCAAGGATTCCCAGGACTACATCGCCTCGTCCGGCCGCAGCTACCCCGCACGCGCCGAGAGCCAGCCGCTGTACTTCGAGTCGATCGACCCGGAGTACCGCGATCAGGTGCAGGCGGTGTTCGAGGAGGCGTTCGCGCAGGTCGAGGGGCAGAACGTCTCCGATAACTGGGCCAAGGTCGGCACCTTCGTGCAGCCCGAGCTGGTCAGCGTCTACAACGGCCAGGAGTCGATGACCTCGGTGCTCGAGACCGCACAGCAGCAGTTCGGCAACTGACGGCTGCTGAACGAAAGGAATATCCGGAGATGACCACCACGATCGCTCCCCAGCGTCGTCGCGGGTCGCTCGCCAAGGTCGAGGCGCGCCAGGCGCTGGGCTTCGCAAGCCCAGCCCTGGTGGGCCTCGCCCTGTTCACGATCGTGCCGGTCGTCTTGTCCATCGTGATGAGCTTCTTCGACTGGCCGACGTTCGGCGATCGAACCTTCAACGGCGGTGCGAACTACGTCAGGCTGTTCGAGGACCCGAACTTCCTGCCGGCGCTGCGGAACACGCTGGTGTTCACCGTGCTCTACGTCCCTGCCAGCATCATCCTCTCGCTGCTGCTGGCGCTGGGCCTGGGCCCGCGCATCCGCGGTCGTGGCGCGCTGCGCGTGCTGTTCTTCATTCCGGTCGTGACACCGATGGTCGCGAACGTGCTCGTCTGGAAGATGCTGCTGCAGCCGCAGGGCCTGTTCAACGGGCTGGCGCAGACCTGGTTCGGCGCCGAGCTGCCGAACTTCCTCGCCGACAAGAACTGGGCGATGATCATGGTCGTCGTCATGAGCGTCTGGCAGGGCATCGGCTACAACATGCTGATCTTCTCGGCCGCTCTCGAACAAGCTGCCCGAGAGCGTGATGGAGGCTGCGGTCATCGACGGCGCACGCGGTCTCCGACTGACGTGGAGCATCATGATCCCGATGATCTCCCCGGCGATCTTCTTCGCCACCATCATGACCATGATCACCTCGCTGCAGGTGTTCGTCCAGCCGCAGATGCTCACCGGCGGAGGCCCCGGCAACGCGACGCTGCCTCTGGTGATGTGGATCTACAACCAAGGCTTCAAGTTCCAGGACCTGGGCCTCGCCGCGGCCGGCGCCTGGATCCTGTTCGCGCTGATCATCATCATCACCGCTCTGCAGTTCGGCGCACAGAAGAAGTGGGTGCACTATGAGCACTGACACCATGGAACCCCTGGTCCTCGGCGACGCGAAGGACGACGGCACGGCGGGTGCGGAGCGCATCCGCGGGCAGGCGCCGCAGTCCGCCGCCGGTCGGGTACGACTGATCCTCGCGCACATCGCGGTCTATGTCGCGGCGCTCATCTTCATGCTGCCGCTGATCTACGCGTTCTTCTCTGCGCTCAAGCCCAATGGCGAGATGTTCGCGATGCCTCCGCGCCTCATCGGCTCCGAGGTGCGCTGGTCGAACTTCGCCGAGGTGTTCGAGTTCGGCCCGTTCTGGACCTACATCGGCAACTCGCTGTTCGTCGCGATCGCGGGCACGCTCGTGGTGCTGTTCGTCTCCACCACGGCGGGCTACGCATTCGGGCGTCTGCGCTGGAGGGGCCGGGACGCCGTGTTCGTGCTGTTCCTGGCGACCCTGATGGTGCCGGCGGAGGTGCTGGTGATCCCGATGTTCCAGGTGATGCAGTGGTTCGGCTGGGTCGACACCTTCCAGGCGCTGATCTTCCCGTTCGCGTTCACCGCATTCGGAACGTTCCTCATGCGGCAGTTCTTCCGCGGCATCCCGTACGAGCTCGAGGAGGCGGCCCGTGTCGACGGCGCCGGCGCCGTGCGCACCTTCCTGCGGATCATCCTTCCGCTGTCGACCTCGTCGATCGCCGTGCTCGCGGTGTTCACCTTCATGAGCTTCTGGAACAGCTATCTGTGGCCGCTGATCGTGACGGTCGACTACAACGCACACGGCACTCTGCCCGTCGGTCTGGCGAGCTTCTCGGGGCTGACCGGAACGCGCTGGGACCTGCAGATGGCCGCATCGATCATCTCCATGATCCCGACGACGCTGCTGGTCATCATCCTGCAGAAGCACCTGGTCAAGGGCATCGCCATGGCCGGGCTCGGCGGGCGCTGAGCGACGATGACCGCATCGCACAGCACAGCCGTGCCCACCGGCGCCGACACGGTGCTCCTGGGCCTGGACATCGGCGGAACCAAGATCGCCGGACTTGTCACGGATGGGACGGGACAGATCCTCGCCCGCGATTCTGTCGTCGCGCCCGTCCGCGAAGGCGGACAGGCCATGGCAGCCGCGGCCACGGCGCTGGCCGTGGGCCTTGCGGGGAACGCGCGGATCCTGTCGGCGGGGGTGGGAGCCGCCGGCGTGATCGACCACGGTGCCGGGACCATCCGCGCCGCGTCGGCGACGTTCGTCGACTGGGTCGGCTTCCCACTCGCGGCCGAGCTGTCCGAGCGCCTGGGCGCGCCGGTGACCATCGAGAACGATGTGAACGCGTTCCTGCTCGGCGAAGCGGCGGATATTGCAGGCGACGCACTCGGCATCATGCTGGGGACAGGTGTCGGCGGTGCTCTGATCATCGACGGAGACCTGCGGCGCGGGCCGCACGGCGCGGCCGGTGAGATCGGACACACCGCCGGCTACAGCGACCTGGTCTGCACGTGCGGGCAGGTCGGACATCTGGAGACGCTCTCCTCGGGCACATCCATCGCACTGCGCTACGCCGAGCGATCGGGGAGATCCGCGAGCGGAGCCCGCGAGGTCGCGGATCGCGCGCGGGCGGGGGACGAGCATGCGATCGCGGCGTTCCACACAGCAGGGCACGCACTGGGACTGGCCTGCGCCCGTGTGGCGACTCTGCTGGATCTGCCCGTCGCTATCGTCGGCGGCGGCGTCGCGCACGCCTGGGATCTGCTCCAGCCGGGGATCGACGCCGCACTGGAGGCGAACGCGCCGGTCTCCGGTATCCCCCTCGAGATCAGACCGGGGCGACTCGGGTCGGATGCGGTCGCGCTCGGTGCGATCGAGTCCGCACGCCGTGCCGTTCCGGTCGTCGCCTGACCGGCAGGCGTCAGCTGCACAGCATCCGCACCCCGACAGCCCCGAAATCTGAGGAGTCCCCGTGACCATTCGTCCCGAAGCCAGTGAGATCTGGATGGGTCCGCTGCCTGCCGTCGCCGACGGCGGTCTCGCCGCACCGCGGATCGGCATAGCCGGGATCTCGATCGAGTCGAGCACGTTCTCGCCGCACGTCTCCGGCGATGAGGCGTTCACGATCCGTACCGGCGCAGACCTTCTCGGCTACTACCCGTTCCTCGACGAGGGACGGGAACTGCGCGCCGCCGCGCGCTGGACACCCATGTACCACGGCCGCTCGCTGCCCGGGGGAGCGGTGGCGGCCGAGACGTACGCGCGGATGAAGTCCGCGATCGTCGACGGCATCCGCGACAGCATCCGCACCGACGGCGCCTTCGACGGCTTCTTCTTCGACATCCACGGCGCCATGAGCGTCATCGGAATGACGGATGCCGAGGGCGACCTGGCCACCGCGGTGCGCGCCGCGCTGGGTCCGGACACGCTCATCTCGACGTCGATGGATCTGCACGGCAACGTGTCAGAGGTGCTGCGCGACCAGGTGGACCTGCTCACCTGCTACCGTATGGCACCGCACGAGGACTGGATGAACACCAAGGAGCGCGCGGTGTGGAATCTGCTCACGCGCCTGCGCGGGCCCCACGGTGCCGATCCAGTGCTGCGGCGGCCCTTCACCGCCTGGGTGCCCGTCCCGGTGCTGCTCCCCGGTGAGAAGACCAGCACACGGCTCGAGCCTGCGGCGGGTCTGTACGCGGAGCTGCCGAGGATCGAGGCGATGGACGGCGTGGTGGACGCGTCGATCTGGATCGGGTACGCCTGGGCCGACGAGCCCCGCTGCCAGGCATATGTCGTCGTCACCGGCGACGATCGCGAGCTGATCGCGCAGGAGGCCGAGCGGATCGCACGGCGGTTCTGGGAGGCTCGCGCCGACTTCGTGTTCGTCGCACCGACGGCGACGCTCGACGGCGCGCTGGATCGGGCTCTCGCACCGGGGGCGGCGCGCCCGTATCTGATCTCGGACTCCGGCGACAACCCGACCGCCGGCGGGGCGGGGATGTCACCTGGACGGCGACCGAGCTGCTCGCGCATCCGGAGCTGACCGACGGCACCCGCACGACGCTGGTCGCATCGATCTTCGATGCGGATGCGGTGCAGGCCGCACGCGAGGCGGGCATCGGCGAGATGGTCACACTCACCGCGGGCGCCCGGATCGATGACGGGCCGAGCGGCCCCGTCGAGATCACCGGTCGGGTGTTCTCGATCACCGACGGCGACCCGGATGCCGGTCCGCAGGCGGTCATCGCCGTCGGCGGACTGCACCTCATCATCACCACGCGACGCAAGCCCTTCCACCACCTGGACGATTTCCGGATGCTCGGGCTCGACCCCGAAGCCGCCGACATCGTCGTCGTAAAGATCGGCTACCTCGAGCCCGAACTGTACGATCTGGCCGCAGACTGGACGCTGGCTTTGACTCCCGGCGGCGTCGACCAGGATCTGCTGCGCCTGGGACACCACAACCTGGCATCCGGCGTCTATCCTTTCGACACCGCCGGGAACCCGCCCCTCACGGCGCACGTGAGCCGACGCGAGGAGACCTCCGCATGCTGAACTTCGAGACGCGCACCGGCCCCGACTTCGGGGCGGCAGCGCCCACCTATCCGAGCAACGGCGTGCCGGAGTGGTATCGGGATGCCAAGCTGGGCTTCTTCGTGCACTGGGGTCTCTACTCTGTGCCGGCATGGGCGGTGCAGCACGGCGAGGGGGTGAACATCCCCGCCGAAGACGCCTACGCGTCGCACCAGTACGCGGAGTGGTACGGCAACACCGTCCGCATCCCGGGCAGCCCGACCTGGGAGCGTCATCAGCGGGTGTACGGGCCAGGAACGTCCTACGAGGACCTCGCCGATCTCTGGGACGCGCAGTCCTTCGACGCCGGCGCCTTCGTCGCCGAGCTGGTCGGAGCCGGGGCGAAGTACGTCATCCCGACCACCAAGCACCACGAGGGCTTCTGCCTGTGGAACACCGCCACGACCGGGTTCAACGCCGCAGTGCGCGGCCCCCGGCGCGACCTGATCGGCGAGATCCACGATGCCACGCGCCGTGCCGGTGCGAAGTTCGGCGTCTACTACTCCGGTGCTCTGGATTGGCACGTCAGCGACTTCCCGCCGATCGAGTCCGACACGGACCTGTTCCGGTTCCGTCGCAACGACGAGCATTTCTCACGCTACTCCGCAGCGCAACTGGAGGAGCTCGTGCAGAGGTTCTCACCCGACGTGCTCTGGAACGACATCGAATGGCCCGACGGTGGGAAGGGGAGTGAGGACTACGCGGTGGCCGCACTGCTGTCCCGCTACTTCGACACGGTGCCCGACGGCGTCGTCAACGATCGCTGGGGTGTTCCGTATCACGGGTTCCTCACCCGGGAGTACCGCGACATCCCCGACATCCTGCACGAGCCGTGGGAGTCCACCCGTGGCCTGGGCTACTCCTTCGGCTTCAACCAGGCCGAGGACGAGCGGCAGTCGCTCTCCGGTGCCGAGCTGATCCGGATGCTGATCGATGTGGTCTCCAAGAACGGCAATCTGCTGATCAACGTCGGGCCCGCGGCGGACGGCACGATACCGGCACTGCAGCTGCGGGCCATGCGCGAGATGGGTGCCTGGCTGGAGCAGAACGGGCGAGCCGTGTACGGCACCAGGCCGTGGATCCGATTCGGCGAGCCGGTCGGGACCCCCGTGCGATACACGTCATCTGCGGATGGTGTGCACGTGCATGCCCTGGATCCAGCCGTCGGAGAGATCGTGCTGCCCGATGAGCTGGCCGCTCGTGAGGCGAGATGGGCCGACGGGTCCAGCGCGGCGAGCAGCACGCGACCCGATGGCACCGTGGTGCTCACCGTTCCCGATGGGCTGCGCTCCGCACCGGCCGCAGTGGCGACGATCGCATGAATCGCGGCGGGATCGGCCCCGGGATCGGCCATGAGACACCTGAGGCACCCGAGACACCCGCGGCACCCGCGCGGGTGAAGCTCGAGATCGCCGTGCAGGACGCCGCGGGTGCGCGCACGGCCTTCGCCGCCGGCGCAGATCGTGTCGAGCTGTGCCAGGCGCTGTCCGCCACCGGCGGGCTCACCCCGTCGGCGGCGACGATCGACGCTGTTCTGCAGACCGCAGAGAATCCGCAGCGGGTCGCCGTGCTGGTGCGCCCGCGCCCTGGAGGGTTCGTCTACGACGCCGACGAGATCGCTCTGGTGACCGCGGATGTGCGCGAGGCCGTGCGCCGGGGAGCGGGTGGTATCGTCATCGGCGCCATGACGACGGACGGGCGTGTGGACATCGACGCCATGCGTCGCTGGATGGATGCCGCCGGAGATGCCGAGGTCGAGTTCCACCGTGCGATCGACATCGCGCCGGATCCTGTGGCGGTCATCGACCAGCTCATCGAACTCGGAGTGCGCCGCGTGCTCACCAGCGGCGGCGCGGAACGCAGCATCGACGGCCTCGGGCTGATCGCCGCCCTCGTGGAGCGCTCGGCGGGGGCCGTGGAGGTCATGCCCGGCGGGGGAGTGCGGGTGCAGGACATCCGGTGCCTCGTCGAGGCGGGTGCGGATGCGGTGCATCTGTCGGCACGGGCATCGTCCTCGGACACCTCGCCGAGCGGTCCTGGCGGCGGCTCAGCAGGATTCGACGTCACGGACGGTGCGATCGTGGCCGCGGCGCGTACAGCGGTGGATCGCGCTCTGGCCGCGCCTACTCGGCCGGAACAGCCTCCTCGACCTGCAGCGGCGGGGTGACCCCTTCGCCCCACACCGGTGCGGGAAGCGTGGTGATCTGGCCCGCCTGGAACTGACGCAGCGCATCAGCGATCTCGGCGGCGTTCTCGGGCACGGGCAGGCCACACTTCTCCAGCTCCGAGGCGAACTTCAGAGTCAGTCGCTCCTTGTGGGCCTCGACGGCCTCCGCGGTGGTGCCAGTGTGGATCTCACTGCCGGTCTGGATGTCGGAGACCTGGTCGCACACGTGGTACACGGAGCCGCCGGCCACCCAGGTGACCTGGTCCGCGCCGAGCAGCTGGATGACCGCCGACTGATCGGCGGTGTACTTCTCGACAGATGACGGGTTGAAGTCGACGCCGATGAACACGGCCAGAGCCGCGAGCACGATGCCGACCACACCGGCCGTGGTCTTCTGACCCTTGTCCATGTCCTTGTTCAGGAAGATCAGGATGATCAGCGGCACGAAGGCGATGATGGCGATGATCGCACCGAGCTGGTTCTGCACGAAGAACCGCACCGTGTCGGACTTGCGGGCCGGGTCCAGGCGATTGGCCTTCTTCCACAGCACCGAACCGGTGATGGACAGCGCTGCGATCACGACCAGCAGCACCAGCAGGGTGATGAAGGCCCACTGCGGGAAGGTGGAGGTTGCGACATTCTCCTGCAGAAGGCCGGTCTCCGGATCGCGTACGAGTCCACCCTCGGTGGTGACGACGCGTTGGCGCAGCAGCCAGAAGATCCCCACTGCTTCGCCGGCGATGGCGACAGCCCAGAGCACGGCGGCGATCCAGCGGAACGTCGTGGCCTTCTTCTTGGCCTCGGGCGTGGGCGTCCACCCGCGCTCGGCGGCGGCGGATGCTGCGCCCGGCCGGACGTCCTTCTTCTTGCTCTCTGCCACGGTGTCCTCCCGGTGTGGTTTCGCCACTGAGCATAGTGGGAACGGCGAGTCCACCTCGGTACGCTGAGGGGATGAGATCCGACGCAGACGACGACGCGCTCAGCTGGGAGGGGGACGATGCGCTCGATGCGCCTCGCCCCGCAGTGTGGGCTCCTGCTTCCCGGACCCCGCAGCTCGCAGGCGACGGAGCGCAGGCATCCGTTCCCACTCCGGCAACAGCAGCAGCGGCAGAAGCAGCGGCAGACGCGACGGATGCCGAGGACGAGCCGCAGGGGCTGGGAACAGTCAGCCTGGTGCTGCTCGGCATTCTCGGCGGCATCTACCTGCTCTACACGATCGGCTGGATCATCGGCGGCGTCGGGATGCAGGCGCCCGTGATGTTCACGCTTCCCGCCGTGCTGTATCAGGCGGCACTGTGGGTAGCCGTGCTGGCCCCGGCGCTCTGGTTCGCGGCGGTGCTCGTGGCGACGCGGGGCTCGAAGGACTGGGTGCGCGTGGTGTGGCTGATCGCCGGTGCGGCGCTGCTCGTGCCGTGGCCGTTCGTGGTCTCCGGCGGAGGCGGTGCGCTGTGAACGCCGACGTCTCCACGGCGGGCGCCGTGCCCACCGCATCCGGGCGTCTTTCTCGCGTGCTGCGCGCCGCCGTGACCGGCGTGGGCGGGCTCGCCTACGCGTTCATCATCTGGACCGCGGTGTTCTACGCCATCCAGATCACGGCGGGCGGCATGAGCGGCTACGGCTGGTTCATCCTGCTGCTCCCGGCGATCGTGGCCGCGGTGGTCTTCGTCGTCGTGCTCGTGCTCCTGCGGCGTCGCGGGGTGGGTGCCTTCGCCCTGGCGATGCTGGCCGGACTCGGTCTGAGTGCGGTGTTCCTGCTCGACACGTTCAGCTACGTGATCCGCAACCTCGCCGCGCTGACCGGGGCCTGAACGACGTCACACGGTCTTCGGGCGGGTTCGCCCTGCGGTAAAGTGTGTCCCGATCGCGCCCCGACGGAGTGCGGCGCATCGACCGCCCTCCACCGTGCGCTGCCCCGAAGGATACCTGTGTCGAACACCTCTGCATCCAAGCCCGTCGTCCTCCTCGCGGAGGTGCTCTCGCCCGCCACGATCGAGGCGCTCGGCCCCGACTTCGAGGTGCGGCAGGTCGATGGCACCGACCGGCCGGCGCTGTTCGCCGCGCTGGCCGATGCGGATGCCGTGCTGGTGCGCTCCGCGACGAAGATCGATGCCGAGGCTCTCTCGCACGCGCCGAAGCTCAAGGTCGTCGCCCGTGCCGGCGTCGGCCTGGACAACGTCGACATCAAGGCGGCCACCACCGCCGGTGTGATGGTCGTGAACGCGCCGACGTCCAACATCGTCTCGGCCGCCGAGCTGACGATCGGGCACATCATCAGCCTCGCCCGCCGCATTCCCGCGGCCAACGCCTCGCTCTCCAGCGGAGCCTGGAAGCGCAGCTCGTTCACGGGGGCTGAGCTCTTCGAGAAGACCGTCGGCATCGTCGGCCTCGGGCGCATCGGCGCGCTCGTCGCCGCCCGTCTGAACGCCTTCGACATGCGTGTGATCGCCTACGACCCCTATGTCACCAGTGCTCGCGCCCAGCAGCTGGGCGTGCAGCTGGTGACGCTCGAGGAGCTCACCGCCGAGGCGGACTTCCTGACCATCCACATGCCCAAGACCCCGGAGACGACCGGGATGATCGGCGCCGAGCAGTTCGCCGCCATGAAGCCGTCCGCCTTCGTCGTCAATGTCGCGCGCGGCGGCCTGATCGACGAGGCCGCTCTGCACGAGGCCCTCGTCGCAGGGGAGATCGCCGGGGCGGGACTGGATGTCTTCACCTCCGAGCCCCCGCAGAGGGCAGCACCGCACAGGCACTGCTGGGCCTGCCGAACGTCGTCGTCACCCCGCACCTGGGGGCGAGCACCGAGGAGGCGCAGGAGAAGGCCGGTGTGTCGGTCGCTCGCTCGGTGCGCCTCGCACTCGGCGGCGACCTGGTTCCGGATGCCGTGAACGTCGCCGGCGGCGTGATCGACCCGTACGTGCGCCCGGGCATCCCGCTGGTCGAGAAGCTCGGCCAGATCTTCTCCGCGCTCGCACAGTCGCCGCTGACGAGCCTGGACGTCGAGGTGCACGGCGAGTTGAACGACTACGACGTGAGCGTGCTCAAGCTGGCCGCGCTGAAGGGCATCTTCACCAACGTGGTCAGCGACACCGTCTCCTACGTCAACGCGCCGCTGCTGGCCGAGCAGCGCGGTGTGGCCGTGCGTCTGCTGAAGGATGAGGTCAGTGAGGAGTACCGCAACATCATCACCCTGCGCGGTGCGCTCTCCGATGGCGCGCAGCTGGCCGTCTCGGGAACCCTGACCGGCCCGAAGCAGGTCGAGAAGCTCGTCGCGATCAACGAGCATGCGATCGAGCTGCCCATCGAGAAGCACCACGTCGTGATGATGTACACCGACCGTCCGGGCATCGTAGCCGTGTACGGTCAGAAGTTCGGCGAGGCGGGCATCAACATCGCCGGCATGCAGATCGCCCGTGAGGCGGCCGGTGCGCAGGCGCTCAGCGTGCTGACGCTGGATTCGCCGGTCAGTGACGAGCTGCTCGCCGACATCAGCGCGGCGATCGACGCCGACCTGTTCCGTCAGGTGGAGCTCACCGAAGTCTGAACCATGACTCGTGGTCGGGGCGACACGGCGGCCCCCGCTACGCTGAGATCGAAGTCCGCGGCGACCGCGCGGCGGACGGCCGTGATGCAAGGAGATCCATGTCGCGCGTCGTGAAGCTGGCTGTCATTTCGGGAGACGGGATCGGTCCGGAGGTCGTCGCTCAGGCCGAGCGCGTGCTCGACGCGGTGACGGAGCACAGCGACGTCACTTTCGAGAAGACGCCGTTCTCTCTGGGCGCGGCCCGGTATCTCGAGACCGGTGACACGCTGACGGATGCCGATCTGGAGTCCATCCGCGCACACGACGCGATCCTGCTGGGCGCGGTCGGAGGGGTGCCGGGGGATCCGCGGCTGAAGGATGCCAACATCGAGCGCGGTCTGCTGCTCAAGCTGCGGTTCGAGCTGGATCACTACGTGAACCTTCGTCCGTCCAAGCTCTTCGCCGGAGCGCCCGGGCCGCTCGCGAACCCCGGGCAGATCGACTTCGTCGTCGTCCGCGAGGGCACCGAGGGGCCGTACGTCGGCAACGGCGGCAGCATTCGCACGGGAACGCCGCACGAGATCGCGAACGAGACCAGCGTCAACACCGCCTTCGGCGTCGAGAGGGTCGTCCGCTACGCCTTCGACCTGGCTGAGCGGCGCCGGAAGAAGCTGACCCTGGTGCACAAGACGAACGTGCTCGTGCACGCCGGGGCGATCTGGAAGAGAGTCGTCGATCAGGTGGCATCCGAACACCCGGATGTGACGGTCGACTACCTGCACGTCGACGCCGCCACGATCTTCCTGGTCACGGATCCGGCTCGCTTCGACGTGATCGTCACCGACAACCTCTTCGGCGACATCCTCACCGATCTGGCCGGCGCCGTCACCGGCGGCATCGGCCTGGCGGCCTCCGGCAACATCAACCCCGATGGCGCCTTCCCGTCGATGTTCGAGCCTGTGCACGGGTCGGCACCCGACATCGCCGGACAGCACAAGGCCGACCCGACCGCTGCCATCCTGTCGGTGGCGCTGCTGCTCGACCACCTCGGGCTGCGTGATGAGGCCGCTCGCGTGCAACGCGCGGTGGAGCAGGACATCGCCGGCCGCGGCGAACCGCGCAGCACCGGCGAGATCGGCGACGCTGTGATCGCCCTGCTGCAGGCGTAATCTGACTGTATGCGAGCATCGACGCCGCATCTCGACCGAGGACAGACATGACCGACACCACGACAAGCGCCCGCACCGGTGAGCTCACGTTCACCGTGACGAAGAACCTCGCGGCCAAGAACCCGGCTCAGCGTGAAGAGATCCTGCAGAAACCCGGCTTCGGCGTGCACTTCACCGACCACATGGTCGACATCTGCTGGTCGGAGAACGGCGGATGGCACCGTCCGCGCGTGCAGCCCTACGGCCCGATCACGCTCGACCCGGCCGCCGCGGTGCTGCACTATGGGCAGGAGATCTTCGAGGGCATCAAGGCGTACCGGCACGCCGACGGCTCGGTGCACACCTTCCGTCCTGATCGCAATGCCGCTCGGCTGCAGCGCAGCGCACGTCGGCTGGCGCTGCCCGAGCTGCCGACGGAGTACTTCCTCCAGTCGCTGCGGGAGCTGATCGCGCTCGACGGCGACTGGGTGCCCTCGGGAGAGGACCAGAGCCTCTACCTGCGGCCCTTCATGTTCGCCAAGGAGGCCTTCCTGGGGGTGCGCCCGGCGAAGAAGGTGGCCTACTACCTGATCGCCAGTCCCGCCGGCGCGTACTTCTCGGGCGGAGTGAAGCCCGTGCGCATCTGGCTCAGCGAGAACTACGCCCGCGCAGGCAAGGGCGGCACGGGTGCGGCCAAGACCGGCGGCAACTACGCATCCAGCCTGCTGCCGCAGGCCGAGGCGTATGACAAGGGCTGCGACCAGGTGGTCTTCCTCGATCAGCACCGCAACGTCGAGGAGCTCGGCGGAATGAACGTCGTGTTCGTCTTCAAGGACGGCCGCGTCGTCACCCCGGCATCCGAGTCCATCCTCGAGGGCATCACGCGCGACTCCCTGCTGCAGCTGGCCGAGGACCGTGGGCTCACCGTCGAGCGTCGCCCGGTCTCGCTCGACGAGTGGCGACAGGGCGTGGCATCCGGTGACATCGTCGAGGTGTTCGCCTGCGGAACCGCCGCCGTGGTCACCCCCATCGGCGCGCTGGTCGGCGAGGGCTTCGAGGACGAGCAGCCCATCGGCGAGCTGGCGCTGTCGCTGCGCGAGGAGCTCACCGACATCCAGTACGGCCGCCGCGAAGACAAGCACGGCTGGCTGCTGCGCCTGTCCTGATTCTCCTTCCCCGACTCCCGTCTTCCCGTCCATACCCCGTGGTATTGACGTCCGCAGGGCGGGGTGTCCGGCGACAGCCCCGAGTCTCGTCGGGAGCGGGGGCGGCCAGCTAGGCTGTGCGGGTGAAGATCGCACGATTCAGCCACAGCGACGGCATCCGATACGGCATCGTCGACGAGAGCGATCTCGTCGTGCTCGACGGCGATCCGATGTTCGCAGGATTCGAGCCGACGGGGGAGCGGGTGCCTCTCGCGGATGCCGCTCTGCTGGCGCCGGTGATCCCGCGCTCGAAGGTGGTGTGTGTCGGGCGCAACTATCACGAGCACGCGGCGGAGTTCGGCAACGTCGCCCCCGAGGAGCCGCTGCTGTTCCTCAAGCCCAACACCTCGGTGATCGGCCCGGGTGATGCGATCGTGCGTCCGGCGGTCTCGGAGCGCACGGAGTTCGAGGGCGAACTGGTCGTGGTGATCGGGCGCATCGCCAAGAACGTGGTGGCGGCGGATGCCCTGGACTACGTCTTCGGCTACACCGTCGGGAACGACTTCACCGCCCGCGACATCCAGCGCAAGGACGGGCAGTGGACCCGCGGCAAGGGGTTCGACACCTTCTGCCCGCTCGGGCCGGTGATCGAGACCGAGTTCGATGCCGCATCCGCCCGCATTGAGACGCGGGTGAACGGAGACGTGCGGCAGCAGGCGCCGCTGACCGACATGATCCATTCCGTCGCCGACATCATCGCCTACGCCTCGGCGGCATTCACGCTGCTGCCGGGAGACGTCATCATGACCGGCACGCCCGCAGGGGTCGGACCCGTCGTGGCCGGCGACACCATCGAGGTCGAGGTGACCGGCATCGGCACGCTGCGCAACCCGGTGCGCGACGCGGCTCCGAGCACCTGAGCACGTGAGCGTCCTCACCACTGACGATCTCGCGGCTCTGCAACGCCGCACCGTCCGAGTGCTCTCGCTCGGACAGGTGCTCGGCGGCATCGCCTTCGGGTCGACCGTGTCGCTCGGCGCGCTGCTGGCTGCCGATCTGTCCGGCTCCGACGCACTGTCCGGTCTGGCCACGGCATCCGTCACCCTCGGTGCTGCGGCCTTCGCGATCCCGCTCGCTCGATTCGCCGCCCGTCGCGGCCGGCGGCTGTCGCTGACAGCCGGGAACCTGCTGGCGTTGGTGGGCGTCGGCGTGGTGATCCTCTCCGCGGCGCTGCGCGTGTTCCCGCTGCTGCTGATCGGGATCGTCATGATCGGGATGGGCAACGCCGGCAACCTGCAGTCGCGATTCGCTGCCGCAGATCTGGCTTCTCCCGAGCATCGTGCCCGCGATCTCTCGGTGGTGGTCTGGTCGACGACGGTCGGCGGGGTGGCGGGGCCGCTGCTGCTGACTCCGGGGAGCTGCTGGGGCAGGCGATCGGGATGCCGCCGCTGACCGGTGCGTACCTGTTCTCGCTGGTGGCGCAGGCCACCGCTCTCGTGCTGTATCTGGTCGCACTGCGCCCGGATCCGCTGCTGACGGCGCTGAACCTCGCCAGGCAGCCCTCGCAGGCGTCGGTGCTGGGCGCGAGCGCCGATCATCCGGTCAGCGCTCGCTATGCGATCTTCGCGGTCTCGGGTTCGCACGCCGTGATGGCGTCCGTCATGGCGATGACGCCGATCCACCTGTCGCACATGGCACATCACGCCGGCGGTGCGCACACCACCAGCGCGGATGTGACCCTGTTGGTGGGAGTGACGATCGCACTGCATGTCGCGGGTATGTACGGGCTGTCTCCGCTGTTCGGCGTCCTCGCTGACCGCTGGGGGCGGGTGCGCGTCGTGCTGCTGGGGCAGGGGATGCTCGCGGCATCCCTGATCACGGCGATCGTCGCCGGGGAGCACCCGGCGGGAGTGATGGTCGCGCTGATTCTGCTGGGCCTGGGCTGGAGCGCGGCGACGGTCGCCGGCGCGGCGCTGCTGACTGAATCGTCGACGGTGACGATGCGTCCGCGCCGCCAGGGACTCAGCGACTCCCTGATGAGCCTGACGGCCGCTGCGGGTGCGGCCGCCGCAGGCTGGGTGCTCACCGAGTTCGGCTATGGCGGACTCGGCGTCGTGGCGCTCGTGTTCGTGATCGCGATCATCGTCCTGTCGCCGCTGGGCAGGATCCGCCCGACGCCCTGAGGCGTCTCACTCGTCTGGGGCGTCTCGGCCGCGGCATCCGCCCCCGATAGGATCGAGGGGATATGGCTACTGTGCATCCCCTCACCACCACCGCCACCGGGTCAGACATCCGCGTGCGCTTCTGCCCCTCGCCGACCGGCCTGCCTCACGTCGGTATGGTGCGCACGGCGCTGTTCAACTGGGCGTATGCGCGGCACAACGGCGGAAAGCTGATCTTCCGCATCGAGGACACGGATGCTGCGCGTGACAGCGAGGAGAGCTTCCGGCAGCTGGTAGACGCTCTCACCTGGATGAAGATCGACTGGGACGAGGGCGTCGAGGTCGGCGGCCCGCACGCGCCATACCGTCAGTCGCTGCGGCACGACATCTACCGCGAGGTGATCGAGAAGCTGAAGGCGTCCGGCGCCGTGTACGAGAGCTTCTCCACCGGCGAGGAGATCGACGCGCGCAACGAGGCGAACGGACGAGCGAAGCAGCTCGGCTATGACAACTACGACCGCGATCTGACCGATGAGCAGAAGGCGGCGTTCCGCGCAGAGGGGCGCCAGCCCGCATTGCGTCTGCGCGTGCCGGACGAGGATCTCACCTTCGAGGACCTGATCCGCGGTGAGGTGACCTTCCCTGCCGGGTCGTTCCCTGACTTCGTGGTGGTGCGTCCGAACGGGCAGCCGCTGTACACCTTCGTGAACCCGGTCGACGATGCGCTGATGGGCATCACGCACGTGCTGCGCGGCGAGGACATCATGCCGTCCACGGCCCGCCAGCTGGTGCTGTACGACGCGCTGATCCAGGCCGGCGTCGCCTCTTTCGTGCCGCGCTTCGCGCACATGCCGCTGGTGCTGGGCGAGACCGGCAACAAGAAGCTCTCCAAGCGCGACCCGCAGGCTGACCTGTTCCTGCACCGGGAGCGCGGCTTCATCCACGAGGGTCTGCTGAACTATCTGGCGCTGTTGGGCTGGTCGATCGCGCCGGACCGCGACGTGTTCTCGCTGGAGGAGTTCATCGAGGCGTTCGACATCGCCGACGTCAACCCGAACCCGGCCCGCTTCGACCAGAAGAAGGCCGAGTCGATCAACGGCGACCACATCCGTCAGCTGGACGGCAAGGACTTCGCCGAGCGGATGCTGCCGTACCTGGCCGATGCGGGCGTGTTCGGATCGGCCGAACCCACGCACGAGCAGATCGTGCTGGCGTTCCGCGCGGCACCGCTGGTGCAGGAGCGGATGCAGCTGCTGGGGGAGGCACCCGGACTGCTCGGCTTCCTGTTCACCGACGAGATCGAATACCAGGCGGATGCGCTGAAGGGTATGCCGGCGAACGCTGCCGAGGTGCTCACCGCATGCGCGGCGGCGCTGGAGCCTGTGGAGGACTTCACCCCGGATGCTGTGCAGGCCGCGCTCTCAGCATCCCTGGTCGACGACCTCGGACTCAAGCCGCGCGTCGCCTACGGTCCGCCGCGCGTCGCGCTCACCGGGCGCCGCGTCTCGCCGCCCCTGTTCGAGTCGATGGAGCTGCTGGGCAAGGACGAGACGCTGCGCCGCCTGCGGGCGCTGGCCGACAGGCTCTCTTAGCCGAATCGCCGTCGGCTGCGCAAGCCCTTTTCCGGTCTGCCGGCGACTGCCTACGGTGGTCGGAAGCAGAGGGGAGAGCAGGATGACGGATGAGGTGCGTTCGGTGCCGGCGCTGGAGCTGGGGCGATACCTGGGACTGTGGTTCGAGGTCGGCAGGCTTCCGCTGAGGTTCGAAGACGACGGTGCGCGGGATGTCACCGCCGAGTACTCCCTGGAGGACGGGGGAGTGGTGCGCGTCGACAACCGATGCCTGGACGATCAGGGCGAGCCCACCCAGGCGCTCGGCGAGGCGATTCCCGACGAGGAGCACCCGGGGCGGCTGCGCGTGACCTTCCTGCCGGAGGCGCTGCGCTGGATTCCGTTCACGAAGGCGGACTACTGGGTGCTGCGCATCGACGAGGCCTATGAGCATGCGCTCGTGGGCACGCCCGACCACAAGCATCTCTGGCTGCTCTCGCGCACGCCACAGATCTCGGATGCCGTGGAGGAGACCTACCTCGAGACCGCGCGCGACCAGGGGTACGACCTCGAGTCATGGATCCGGCCCGCGCAGTCGGGGCAGGTGGTGCAGGTCTGAGAGGGCCACGCCCACAGGCGCGGCGATTCGCGATCTCGCTCCCGCTCCGGTAAGCTTGAACCTCGGTGCGAGGCTCCGGTTTCGCCCTTGGGGTATGGTGTAATTGGCAACACGGCTGATTCTGGTTCAGTTGTTCTTGGTTCGAGTCCAGGTACCCCAGCAACGAATCGCTAGAGTTCTCTAGGAAGTCCGGCCTCCTCTTCACTCCGTCGAGTGGCCCGATCTGGCGCCTGGTGACCAGATTGGTGACCAGAAACCCTCACGGGGTGCGTTTCGCGGTCGTCTCTGCCGATGAGGTACGCACTCGGCCCCGCTCCTGCTGCCATGAACCTGTCTGACTTGGAAGCTCATGCACGCATCGAGGTCGCGCCCGCGTTCCTGACCCAGGCCGAGGTCGCCGTGCTCCTGGGCGTGCCCGAGCGCACGCTCGAAGGCGGGCGACTCACGAAGTCCGGGCCGCCGTGGCTGAAGCTCGGCCGGCACATCAGGTACGACCGCGACGACGTGCTCGTCTGGGAGCGAGAGCAGCGTCATGTCTAGGCCGAAGATCGCCGCCGGCGAGATCGGCCAGGTGCAGGTGACCCAACTCGCGAACGGCAAATGGCTGGCACGCGCCCGGATGCGCGACGGCTCGCGAGCTGGTGCAACTCCGTGCCGAAGGTGCCACCGAGTCTGACGCCCGCGAGGAGCTGATGTCTCGCGCGAAGACGCAGATCGCGGTTCCCAAGCGGTCGCATACGCCGGTAATCACCTATCCTCCGGTGATGGTGTTCCGCTTTGACGAGGTCTCTTTCGACTCTGGCTGACGTCGTTCGAGGCAGGGCCGGGAGAGCCGGTGCGCATCTACGACGCGGCGAGGACGGTGGATCTCATGAGATTTCGAAAACGCCTTGGCGAGCCGATCGCGCACGCCGCGCTTCACCGATACCTGGCAGCACCGAACTCGAAACGGTACTGCTGCTGGAGTATGCGGAGACGCTGGGGACGTTCGGGCGGATGCGCGCTGCGCTCGATGTTGCGAGTCCCCGATGAGTAGGCCCACGCGAGAGAGCGCCGCAGGGCGCGCATACCTCGTCGGCACGCGTCACGCCGTCCGACCCGACAGGATCCGCTACAGGTAGGACGGACCTGTGCCGGTTTCTGTTGAACCTGGCCGCAGCCGATCCGGTAGACAGACGATCAAGCCCGTATGGCGGCCCGGGTGATGGCTGAGACAGCCGTGTTCACCCCCTTGGGCCGCCAGTTTGCGCGCATCGCCCCCGCGAGCAGGTGAAGTATGTCGAGCGTGGGACTCTCGGGTGAGGGGGCGCGGTAGGGGTCCTCGCGGTCGCGCCAGCCGAGCTCGAGCAGGAGTTCACTGATGCGCGACTCCCACAGTTCAGCGGGCGTCTCGCTCGCGACGACGGCGAGTGCCATCCATCCGGCGTGCCGCTCTGCGGGGGTTGTTCCGAGCGGGAGTCGGCCGATGATGTGTCGCAGGATCGCCTGCGGGTCATCTCTACGTTTGGCGATGGCCTGAGTCGGAGCGATGCGGCCTGTGCGCACCGACACCAGTCCCAGTGCTCGCGCCGTGGCGCGCAGCTCCCAGACGGGCCAGGTGAGGTCTTCGCGGTTGGCCTTGCCGATCCACCAGTCAGTGATGCCCGTGCGGTGCGCGATCTGCTCGACCGCGGCGGGCTTCAGATACCCGGCGGTGGTGAGCGCCATGCCGTCCCCAACGACGTCGAGGAGCACACGGAACGGCTCGGTGACGTCAGCGGCATCGCCGGTGCTCACGTCGGTTACACCGGACGTGGCCGGATGCGCGAGCGCGTTGCGCAGGCCGTGTGTGCCGCGATTGCGTGCCAGTTCGAGCAGCGACTCGAGTTCCTCGACGACTGGGATCGGCTCCGCGGTCACTATGGTGATGAGCTCGTTCGTCTCGTCGATGTCGAACACGTCGGGATGCCAGCCGTCGGGCAGCCAGGCGCGCCCTTCCGCAGTGCTGTCGAACACCTCGGGTCTGAGTGCGTCGTCGTAGCCGCTGCGCACCCAGTCCGCGAGTTCACTGTAGCCCCAGACGCCGCCGCAGTCCTCTGGCGGGCAGGCGAGCTTCCCGCCGACGCACACCGGAGTCGGGGGAGGGCTGTCGAGCACCTTCTCGACGCGCAGGACGTGCTTCCAGTCATCTCCGAAGTCGTAGTCGTACCAGAGCCGATCACCCTCCTCAGCGATGACCTGATCGAGACGCACATCGTCTTCAAGCATCCCCTCGTCGCCCTCGTCGAGGTCGAACTGCGTGAGGAACTCGGGAGGGTTCCGGTCATTGCTCGTGCGGAAGCGGTGCAGGTGGCTGTCGGTCCATCCCATCGCCGCCTGGATCACCTCGTGCAACCGCGGGAGGAGGATGTCGCCGGGAACCTCGATGCGCCGCCACACCGGCGGCTTCGTGCGCTGCAGGTCGATGCGGATGCGGAACCACCGCACCGTAGTCGGGACGGGGAGGAGCTGCGGCTCGGGGCGACGCCAGAGATCGTCCAGGTGATCAGCGTCGGGCCTCAGTGAGGCGATGAGCTTCTGTAGATCGAGTGCCTCGAACTTCTCGGATGTCATCTTCCTTCTTCCGGCTCGGGCACACCGCTTCGGGATGCGCCATCGCGATCAATTCTCGCGGAGCACGGTGGTGTCCGCTCAACTGCTGGTCAGGGAAGTGCCTGGCGGGGCGCGCACCGCACCCCGCCAAGCGGGAGCCGGCACGATAGAATGAAACCAATCCTGTTCTCCCGGACGTGAGCATATGAAGCGCAAGGACGTCACCCGCGAGGCGCTTCATCGTGCCGCTCTGCGTTCCACGCGGGCGTCGGCGGCGTTGGAGAACAGGTCGGTGCCGGTCGGTGTTACTCGCTCTGAACGGGTCGAGCGCTTCCTTGCCGCGCGCAAGCAGCGCGATTGATGGGTGTCGAGCCCGGCTACGGCGAGACCTCGTTGGACCCGGAAGAAGCAGACGCCCTCACCCCACAGGCTCGTGAGATCTTCGGCGATGAGCCGAAGAAGATCGACCTTTACGAGGCCGAACAGGCGATCAACGATGAGATCAGCATTGCGTTGCTCGATGACATCGCCGACGGGCGACTCGTGCTCGCCGATATCCTCACGGACGCGTTCCTCCGTGACCTGCATCAGAAGCTCTACGGAGACTGAGGTCGACGGCCAGACTCCCGTGGCGCCGGATGTCGCGGTGGCGCGCCACTGGCTTGAACGGATCATCGGCCTTATCGCCTCATCGCCCGCTCCCGATTGACACAGGTTGGACGCAGGAGGCGAAGGCGACCGCCGCGTCTGTCGGCTGTGCGTCGCTGACTGTTGGGCCTGCGGGCTGTAAGCGCCTTGCCTAGAAGTGCTCTGGTCGCCAACCCAACAGATACGTATCCGCGAGTTAGAGAACTTCGTCATGCCCCGGCACCGAAGCACGGCGTTTTCCGTGAAGACGCGATTCAAGCAGCGACATGGGCGGCATGGATCGAGGATCTCGATGAGAACAGCCCGGCGCGTCAGTTGCGGCTCGGTTTCGACACTCGTGGTCGATTCCTGCCTCGTTCCCGGCGACGCCCCGCCTCGGAGGGCACACACGCGTAGATTCGAATCGTGGCAACCTCAGCATCCGTCTCCTCCTCCGCAGCGATGCGCTTCACAGGCGCCGCTGCGGTCGTCGTCGGCGGGTTGGTCGCTGCAGTGACCGGCCCGCTCGAGCTGAGCAAGGGCAGCTGGGCTGCGGCGTATCTCGTTCTCGTGGTGGGCGTCGCCCAGGTGGCGATGGGTTCCGCGCGGCAGCACTGGCGCAAGGCGGGCCGCGCGGCACCGGGCTGGTGGCAGTTCGGACTGTGGAACCTCGGCAACTTCGCGGTGATCGGCGGGACGCTCGCGGGCGTCACGATCGTCGTCATCCTCGGGTCGGCGGCGCTCGTGGCCGCTCTGGTCATCGCCTTCCTCGTGACCTTACGGATCGACACCGCACCCCGACGGGTCCCGCTGATCGCCTACCGCATCCTGCTCGTCATCCTTGCTGTCAGCATCCCGGTCGGAATGGTGCTCTCCGCGATCCGCAACGTGTAGCGCCGGCATAGGCACCCGCGCGGCGGGGATGGCTACGCTGGCAGGACACGGATGCCGAGGAGCAGCATGAGCAACCAGGAACGCAACCCTCCCGAGCGTCTTCTCGAGCCCGGGCAGCTGTGCACGGATGTCGAGGTGCTCACCCCGCGCGAGGTACCGCTGGGCGGCATCCGCGCCATGACGGTGTACCGCACGCTGCCGCAGAAGCAGCGCTCCCTGGTCGGCGCTTGGTGCTTTCTCGACCACTACGGACCCGACGACGTCGCCGACACCGGCGGGATGGAGGTGCCCCGGCACCCGCACACCGGGCTCGCGACTGTCTCCTGGCTGTTCACCGGGCGCATCGACCACCTCGACTCGAACGGAGTGGATGCGGCTGTGCTCCCCGGCGAGCTGAACCTGATGATCGCCGGCCGTGGCATCACCCACCAGGAGATCAGCGCTCCCGACACCACCGTGCTGCACGGCGTGCAGCTCTGGTACGCACTGCCGGATGCCACCCGCTTCTCCGACCACGACTTCACCCACTACGTTCCCGAGCCGGTGGAACTGCCCGGCGTCAGCGTACGCGTGTTCATCGGATCGCTGCTGGGCTCGACCTCGCCGGTCCAGACGCGCACGCCAGACCTGCTCGGAGCGGAGCTGACACTCGACCCTGGCGCCGAGGTGCTGCTCGATCTCCGCGCCGATTTCGAGCACGCTGCCCTCGCCGAGACCGGTTCGATCCTGGTCAACGGAAGCCCTGTGCAGCATCGTGAACTGGGTTACGTGCCAACCGGTGCCGACACGCTGCGCATCTCCGCCGGGCCCGACGGCGCCAGGGTGATCCTGCTCGGCGGAGTGCCGCTGGGGGAGCAGATCGTGATGTGGTGGAACTTCATCGGCCGCAGCCACGACGAGATCGTCGAGTTCCGGCGCCGCTACCAGGCCGAGCTCGGTTTCGAACCCGCCGATCCGCGGGACGAGGAAGTCCTGCGCTGTTCGGCCCGTACGCCGACGGACAGCTCCCCGCACTGCCGGCCCCGCCGATGCCGACCGTCACGCTGCGTCCGCGCGAGTGAGCTCAGCGCGCCGCAGAGAGATCAGGCAGAGAGGTCAGGCGAGCGGCTCGCCGTCGATGCCGCGCGGGCGCACCGGATGCTCGCTGAGGATCGAGATCCTGTTGAAGGCGTTGATGGTCAGCGCGACCCACTCCGCGGCGGCGAACGCCTCATCGCCGAGCACCGCGCGAGCGCCCGCCAGATCGGCCTTGGACTCCTCGCTCAACGGCATCCGGGTGACCGCCTCGGCGATGGCCAGCACCGCCGTCTCACGCTCGCTGTACAGCGACGTCTCACGCCAGGCGGCGATCAGATCGAGCTTCTGCTGCGGGATGCCGGATTCCCTGGCCTCCCGGGAGTGCAGATCCAGGCAGAACGCGCAGGCGTTCAACTGCGAGGCACGCACCTTGATCAGCTCGCTCTCCTCGGTCGAGAGTCCGCTGCTCTGCGCCCGCTTGGCGACGACCGCGGAGTAGGAGGTGATCGCCTTCCAGACCTCTGGCGCGGACTTGTCCAGGTACGGGCGCATGACTTTCCTCCGGGTATGCGGTGCGGGCCTGCGTGGCACCGCCGTCAGCACCAACCTAGAGCCACTCGGCCCCGATCGCCGAACGCAGGGGAGAGAATGGAGGGGTCATGATTCCCGACCAGAGGAGCACAGCGATGACCAGCGGCACCAGCGACACCGGAGCGATCACCCGCCAGCCGGGCACCGAGACGGCCGTGCTCGCGGGCGGCTGCTTCTGGGGCATGGAGGATCTGATCCGCCGCCGACCCGGCGTTCTCGGAACCCGTGTCGGCTACACCGGCGGCGAGAACGACCACGCCACCTACCGGAACCACCCCGGCCATGCCGAGGCCATCGAGATCGTCTACGACCCGTCGAAGACGAGCTACCGTGACATCCTCGCGTTCTTCTTCCAGATCCACGACCCCTCCACGCTGAACCGCCAGGGCAACGACCTCGGCACCAGCTACCGCTCGGCGATCTTCCCGCTCGATGCGGAGCAGGAGCGGATCGCGCGCGACACGATCGCCGATGTCGACGCGTCCGGGCTGTGGCCAGGGCCCGTCGTGACGACCATCGAGCAGCCCGGGCCGTTCTGGGAGGCCGAGCCCGAGCACCAGGACTACCTGGTGCGCTATCCCGACGGCTACACCTGCCACTTCCCGCGCGCAGGCTGGGTGCTGCCGCGCCGAGACGCGGCGACCACCGCCTGACACGCGGCGACCACCGCCTGACACGCGGCGACCCGGGGCGCCGTTAGCCGGCGACCGCCGGCAGCACGCCCGCGCCCTCGCGCCGTTCGAAGACCAGCTGCGTCTCGGTGGCGCGCACCACATCGTGTACGGTGATGTGGTCCAGCACGATGTCGCGCAGAGCGCTGGCATCCGACACGGCCACATGCAGCAGGAAATCGTCGACGCCGGCGATGTGAAACACCTGCAGTACTCCGGGCGTCGCGACGAGTGCGTCGAAGAGGGCGTCGACGCCGCTCTTGCTGTGGTTGGCGAGGCGTACGCGGATCATCGCCTGAACGCTGGCGCCGAGCGCCGCCGGCTCGATCACCACGCGCAGGCCCGCGATCACCCCGCGCGACCGCAGCGAGCGCAGCCGGAATGAGCAGGTGGATGCCGGGATGCCGAGCGCCGAGGCGAGCTGCTTGACCGGTGCATCCGGCTGCGCCGAGAGTGCCGCGATGATCCGAAGGTCGAGCTCGTCCACCCCGACCGTATGCGCTGCTGCCAATCTCCACTCTCCAGAACTCGGGTTCATTGGTCTGTCAACAACATACGCGACCACAGCGCTCACGAACGACAGGGATGGTGGACGATCGTCGCTGTGCAGAGCATTCTGGTGTCATGGCTGATCTTCCCCTCCATCCCGATACCGTCGCCGTCCACGCCGGGCGCTCCGATCTCGCCGCACTCGGTGTGCACGCCGCCCCGATCGACCTCTCCTCGACCAACCCGCTGCCCGACATCCTGCACGGCGGCGACTCCTACGAGTCGATGGCCAACGGCGGGCATCCGCTGCCGGAGGGCGGTAACGTCTATGCGCGACTGTGGAACCCCACGGTGGCGCGCTTCGAAGAAGCTCTGGCGGAACTGGAGCATGCCGAGGCGGCCGTGGCGTTCAGTTCGGGGATGGCGGCGACGACCGCCATGATCCTGGCGCACACGACAGCCGTCGGCAAGCATCATGTCGTGGCGGTGCGTCCGCTCTACGGTGGCACCGACCATCTGCTGGACTCCGGTCTGCTCGGCGCCGAGGTGACGTTCTGCGACGAAGACGCCGTGGCCGCCGCCCTCCGTCCAGACACCGGGCTGATCGTGTTGGAGACGCCGGCGAACCCGACGCTGGACCTGGTCGACATCGCCGCCGTCGTCGAGCAGGCACAGGGCGTGCCCGTGGTGGTCGACAACACCTTCGCCACGCCGCTGCTGCAGAACCCACTCGACCTGGGCGCGGCCATGTCGCTGCACAGCGCCACGAAGTACATCGGCGGTCACGGCGACGTGATCGCCGGCGTCATCGCCTGCACCGAAGAGACCGCTCAGGCCCTGCGGCGCGTGCGCGCGATCACCGGAGCCGTGCTGCACCCGCTCGGCGCCTACCTGCTGCACCGCGGACTGGCCACACTGCCGGTGCGGATGCAGGCTCAGCAGGCGAATGCTCGCGCGCTGGTCGCGAAGCTGCAGGACAACCCGGCGGTGGCCGAGGTGTTCTACCCCGAGGTCGACGACGTCCGCGGCATCGTCGGCCGGCAGCTGCGCGGCGGCGGCGCGATGATCGCGATCCGACTGGTCGGCGGATACGGCGCCGCTGAGGCGCTCACCGGCGCCGTGCGCCTGTTCACCCATGCGGTGTCGCTCGGGGAGTGGACTCGCTCATCCAGCATCCTGCGGCTCTCACGCACCGTCCGGTTGCAGCCTCGGCCCGTCCCGGGGCGGACATCGTCCGGCTGTCGATCGGGTTGGAGAACGTCGACGACCTCGCCGCGGATCTGGAGCGGGCGCTCGCCAAGGCGGCATCGCTCGCCGCGGCCGTCTGAGGCAGGCAGCAGGACGGTTGCACGGGCCGAGGGTCGACGTGTCACGATGGATCAATGAGTTCCGCCAACGTGACCGCCAACCTGACCCGTGAGGAGACCGCCGAACGGGCATCGCACATCACTGTGCACGACATCCGTGTCGAGCTGGATCTCAGCGGCGCTCCCGAGCGGGCGCGCACCGGATTCCCCACGGTCACCACGCTGAGGTTCGACGCCTCGGCGGATGCGACCTGGATCGACTTCATCGGCGAGTCCGTGACGCGCGTGACCGTCGACGACCGTGAGCGCGAGGTGCGCTACGACGGCGCGCGGATCCTGGTCGATGGTCTCAGCGCGCACAATGTTGTGCGCGTGGAGGCCGTCGCCGCATACAGCCGCTCGGGTGAGGGCATGCACCGCTTCCACGACCCGGTCGACGGCGAGACCTACCTGTACACGCAGTACGAGCCGGCCGACGCGCGCCGCGTGATGGCCTGCTTCGAGCAGCCCGATATGAAGGCCTCCTACACCTTCGACATCACCGCTCCCGCCGGCTGGCACGTACTCTCCAACCAGTCGCCGGCGCGGGTGCGCGAGGGCATCGGCGTGCAGCGCGTCGAGTTCGCGCCCACCCTGCCGATCTCCAGCTACATCACGTCGGTTGCTGCAGGCCCCTACGCGCGCATCGACGGAGAGTGGTCGCGCGGCGATCAGCGCATCGACCTCGGCGTGCTGTGCCGTGCATCGCTGGCCGAGCACCTGGAGGCCGACGAGATCATCGAGGTCACCAGGCAGGGGCTCGACTTCTTCAGCGATGCCTTCGCGTACCCGTACCCGTGGGGCAAGTACGATCAGATCTTCGTGCCCGAGTACAACCTCGGAGCCATGGAGAATCCGGGGCTGGTCACGTTCACCGAGGCCTACATCAACCGCGGGGCCGCCACCGACGCGCAGCGTGGCGGACGGGCGAACACGATCCTGCACGAGATGGCGCACATGTGGTTCGGTGATCTGGTCACGATGCGCTGGTGGGACGACCTGTGGCTCAAGGAGTCGTTCGCCGACTACATGGGAACGCACGCGTCCGCGGCGGCCACGCGGTTCACCGACGCCTGGGCGCGCTTCGCGAACAGCCGCAAGACCTGGGCGTACCGGCAGGACCAGCTGCCCACCACGCATCCGATCGTCGCCGACATCCCCGACCTCGAAGCAGCCAAGTTGAACTTCGACGGGATCACCTATGCCAAGGGCGCCGCCGTGCTCAAGCAGCTGGTGGCGTTCGTCGGCGAGGACGCGTTCTTCGAGGGCGCCCGACGCTACTTCGCCGCCCACGCGTTCGGAAACACCACACTGGAGGATTTGCTCGACGAGCTCGAAGAGGTCTCCGGTCAGGATCTGAGAACCTGGGCGCGACTGTGGCTGCAGACCAGCGGGGTCGCGACGCTCTGGCTGGAGACGGATGCCGAGGGCCGCCGGGTGCTCGTGCAGGACGGTGGTGCGGCAGGTCCCCGCCCGCACCGACTGCGCATCGGTCTGTACGACCTTCAGGATGGCCGCCTCGCGCTGCGCGAGCGCATCGAGCTCGGTATCGAGCAGGATCGCACCGAGGTTCAGGTGCCGGATGCCGACCTTGTGCTGCTGAACGACGACGACCTGACCTACGCCAAGGTGCGGCTCGATGAGAGGTCGCTCGCCACGGTGGAGCAATCCCTGTCGGCGCTCGAGGACGACCTCGCACGCGGTCTGGTGTGGTCGTCGCTGTGGAACGCCACCCGTGACGGCGAGCTGGGCGCGGAGCGCTACCTCGACATCGTCCGCCTTCATGGCCCGGCCGAATCGAACGTCGCCCTGCTCACCGCGGTGCTGTTGAACGCCGCCTTCGCGGTGCGCCACTACGTCGCCGACGATGCTCGCGACGGTCAGAGCCGGGCCTGGGTGGACACGACCTGGGCAGCGCTGCAGTCAGCGGATGCCGGGGGAGACGCGCAGCTGGCCTGGGCGCGCGCCTTCGCCGCCGCAGCCGGGTACGGCGGTGGCCACGAAGATCACCTGCGCGGCATCCTGGATGGCGACGCGCCCCGCGGTCTGCCGGTGGATGCCGATCTGCGATGGCTGATGCTGACCTCTCTGGCGACCACCGGGAACGCCACCGTCGAGGAGATCACCGCCGAACGCGCTCAGGACGACACCGCCACCGGACGGACCGCAGAGATCCGCGCACTCGCCTCTAGACCGGATGCCCAGACGCGCGCGGACGCCTGGCACGCGGCCTGGAACGATCTGACGCTCACCAACGACCACCTGGACGCCACCATCGGCGGCTTCCGGGCGGGTGGCCGGCGGGATCTGATCGCGTCTTTCGACGCCGAGTACTTCGAGCGCATCCGCGACGTCTGGTCGACGCGCAGTATCGAGCTCGCCCAGCGACTGGTCGTGGGGCTGTTTCCGGCCACGCCGGACACCTCGCTCGTCGACGCCTGGCTGGAGCAGAACACCGACGCGCCCGGCGCACTGCGGCGCCTGCTGATCGAGTCGAGAGACGATCTCGCGCGGGATCTGCGGGTGCGCGCGGCGCAGGGCTGACCTCGGCGCGGCGCCCCGCTGCGGGTCACAGCTCCAGGGAGTCTCCCGGCTGCAGGTCGACGTACACCCCGCCGCCCTGTTCCGTCGCCCACTGCAGCCGCTGCCGGTGCATGCCGCGGCCGACGCTCGACAGCGGCACGTCGTGGGTGCCGAAGGCGCGCCGCGGCGCAACGGCGAGCACGAAGTCCATCGCCTCGCCGATCTTCAGCCAGGGGGCGCCCATGGGGGCGACGAGTGTGTCCACCTGTACGCCCTCGGGAACTGCATAGGAATCGCCCGGGTAGTAGAGCTGATCGTTCACGAGCACGCCGACATTGTCGACGCGGGGCAGCGACGAGTGGATGACCGCGTGCTCACCGCCGAAGAACCGCAGGGAGAACTCGCCGACGGCCACCGCATCACCCGGGGCGACCACGGTGATGTCATAGGCGTCGGCTGCCGCCGCCACACCGGCCGGTGCGTAGATCGGCGTTCCCGGCGCCGACCCCAGAAGTCGGTCGAGATGCTCGGGTGTCCAGTGATCGGGATGCTCGTGAGTGATCACGACGGCGACCAGCTCATCGATGGGTTCGATCGGGCTGGTGAAGGATCCCGGATCCACGACGAGGGACTGACCGCGATGGTCCAGACGAAGGGCGGCATGTTCGAACTTGGTGACGCGCATGACCAGAGTCAACACCCGGTCGGCGCGCGCTGCAAGTCATGGCGGGCGACACGCCCGTCGTGCACGTGCCGATGGGCATGATTTGGTGCCGACAGAACCGTCATGGGAGACTTCCATGGTTGCCATGACGGCCCGCACGGGCCACGCGGCCCCATCGTATAGCGGCCTAGTACGCCGCCCTCTCACGGCGGTAACGCGGGTTCGAATCCCGCTGGGGTCACAGCGCGACACGAAGGCCCTTCGAGCAGATCGAAGGGCCTTCGTCATCTGTTCCGAACACACCCGCTGCAGCTCAGATGCATGCGGTGGAATGAATGTCGCCGGAAAGAGGTTGTGAACGGCATGACGGACATCGAATTCGGACTCGACACCTTCGGTGGAGTCACCCGTGACGCCGGCGGCGACCCGGTCGCGCACCCGCAGGTGATCAGAGACGTCGTGGAGCAGGCGGTGCTTGCCGACAGCGTCGGTCTGGACTTCTTCGGCGTAGGGGAGCATCACCGTCCCGACTTCGCGGTCTCCAGTCCCGAGATGGTGCTGGCGGCGATCGCCTCGCGCACGGAGCGCATCCGGCTGGGCTCGGCCGTCACGGTGCTCAGCTCCGATGACCCGGTGCGCGTGTTCGAGCGGTTCGCCACTCTCGACGCCGTTTCGAACGGCCGCGCCGAGATCGTGGCAGGTCGGGGCTCGTTCATCGAGTCGTTCCCGCTGTTCGGCTTCGATCTGCGTCAGTACGAAGAGCTCTTCGAGGAGCGCCTCGATCTGCTCTCCCAGCTGCTGAAGGAGCGGCCGGTCACCTGGCAGGGCAGCACTCGCGCTCCGTTGGAGAACCAGCGGGTGTTCCTCGCACGGCGGGTGGTCTGCCCACCTGGGTGGGAGTAGGGGGCAGCCCGGACTCCGTCGTGCGCACGGCGCGCTACAACTTCGGTCTCTTCCTGGCGATCATCGGGGGACCGGCGACGCGGTTCGCTCCGTACATCGATCTGTTCGACCGTGCTCAGGATCAGTACGGCGTCGAACCCAAGCCGGTGGCGGTGCACTCGCCCGGTCTGGTGGCCGAGACAGACGAGGAGGCACGGGCGATCACCCATGACGGCTGGCTCGCCATGCGCACCCGCCTGGGTGAGGAGCGCGGCTGGGCGCCGCCGGCGGTCGGGGACTTCGAGCGGGAGATCGAGGAGGAGCACTGTACATCGGCTCGCCGGAGACCGTCGCACGCAAGATCGTGACGACGCTGAACACGCTGCGCGTGAACCGCTTCGATTTCAAGTACGACCAGAACGGCGTCAGCCACGACGCGATGCTGCAGTCCATCGGCCTGTACGGCGAGAAGGTCGTGCCGATGGTGAAGGACATGCTCGGCTGAGCACGTCGCGCCCGATTTGTTCGGCCGTATTCGTCATGGCATACTTGAACGGTTGCAGTGACGGCCCCATCGTATAGCGGCCTAGTACGCCGCCCTCTCACGGCGGTAACGCGGGTTCGAATCCCGCTGGGGTCACGAACAGGAAAACCCCCGGTCATCCGGGGGTTTTCGCATTTCCGCTGCACGGCCTTCACATTCGCCCCTGCGTTGACGGCGAGTGACGCGGCGGTGTGCCTCAGCTCGTGCGGTGTGAGGCCCTTGAGCCCGACGTCCGCCGCGTCATCGAACCAGCCGGCCAGGTGAACGCGGCCACAGTGGATCAGTGGAAGTTACTATGCGTATCGGTCTGTTATGCTGGATAACATGAGGATGATGAGGGTGGAACGGCCTGGCGGAGTGGTCGCTGTGGGGACGGGTGGTGCGGGGCCACTGGTGGTGTGTGTGCCTGGGATGGGTGAATCGCGGGCGTCGTTCCGTCATCTTGTTCCGAGTCTGGTGGACGCGGGGTTTCGGGTCGCAGTGATGGATCTGCGCGGGCACGGAGACAGCTCGGTCAGCTTCGACGCGTATGACGACCCGGCGGCCGCGGGCGATGTGCTCGCGGTGATCGACGCGCTCGGTGGCGGCTCGGCGACGGTGGTGGGGAACTCGATGGGCGCGGCAGCCGGGGTGCTCGCGGCGGCGGAGCGCCCCGATGCGGTGGAGCGGTTGGTGCTGATCGGGCCATTCGTGCGGGATCACGGGTCAGCCACGACTCGCCTGTTCATGCGAATGCTGTTGGCTCGCCCGTGGGGGCCGCGGGTGTGGCGCAGTTACTTTCCCTCGCTGTTCGGGCAGTCGACACCTGCCGACCACGAAGAACATGTCGATCGGGCGCTCGCCCTGCTGCGGCGACCCGGACGGTGGACAGCGTTCCAGGCCACGGCACGCACCTCCCACGCACCGGCCGAAGCTGCACTCCCACGTGTGAATGCCGCGACGCTGGTCGTGATGGGGGACAAGGATCGCGACTTCCCCGATCCGGTGACCGAAGCGGCCTGGGTCGCGGGGGCGCTGCGTGGCGAGCGCCGGATGATTCCCGGCGCAGGTCACTACCCGATGGCTGAGCAGCCCGCCGAGACGCTGGCCGCGATACTGCCGTTCCTCGAAGGATCGGACGATCAGGAGGTATCGCATGGCTGAACGCCTCACCCGAAGCGCGGTGGTTGAACGCGCCGCTTCGCTGTCAGACGACATCGGCCTTGACGAGCTGACGATCACCAAACTTGGTCGTTCGCTCGGTATCGCCCCGCCGGGCGTCTACCGGCACGTCACCGACCTCGGCGACCTGCGCAGCGCGCTCGGCCAGCAGGCCGCACGCGAGGTCGCCGCCGCCCTGTCGACCGCGTGCGCTGGGCTCTCGGGCATCGACGCCTTGGCCGCCCTCGCGCACACCCTGCGGGCGTGGGCTACCCGGCATCCCGGCCGGTATGCGGCGCTGCAAGTCGCTCCTGACCCGGACGACACCGACGGGCAGGCCGCTGCCCAGAGCGTGATCGAAGTGATCGCGTCGGCGCTGCGGGCCTACCGGCTCGACGGTGACGATCTGACCGATGCGATTCGTCTGATCCGCGCCACTCTGCACGGTTTCCTCGCTCTGGAACAGTGCGGAGGATTCAAATTGTCGCGCAGCCTCGACGACACGTTCGCGCGCGCGGTTGACTCCCTCGATACCGTGCTCACCGGGTGGTCGTCGTGACTGAGACCGGGCCGCTCGACGGCGCATCCGCCGGCCGGACGATCGCGCTGACCGTGCGATTCCTGCTCGAACTCGCCCTTCTCGCCGGAGTCGCCGTCCTCACCTGGAACCTCACTGTGGGGTGGTGGCGATGGCCTGCGGCAATCCTCGGAGTGGCCGTCGTCGCGACCGTGTGGGGCCTGTTCCTCTCGCCCAAAGCGGCCGTGCCGCTGCGCCAGCCCGCCCCACTGGGGATCGAGGTCGCCCTGTTCGTTGGCACTGGAGCCGGGCTGCTCGCCGTTGGGTTCGGCATCTCCGCCGGGATCGGTGTCGGTCTCTGGATCATCGACCGAATCGCCCTCGCCCTCATCCAGAACTGAACACTCGACAGCCCCGAGGTGAACGACCGCTGGCGACGCTGTAGATCGAGCGTTCGGCCCCGGGATCTGCGGTGCGAAGGAGTCCTAGCTGCACTGCCTAGGAAGGCCCCTGTGTGCGCAGTGAGATCGCACGCAGCTGCGGGTTGCGCAGCGGCATGATCATCAGCAGCGCCATCGCGCCGCCGTACATGGCGAACGGCACCCACAGCGGCAGGATGCCGGCGATCAGGCCGAACATCGCCATGGCGGCGGGCATCAGGCAGTCATCGCCCAGGCGCAGAATGGATCCCAGCCGTCCCAGGTAGTCGGGGGCGGCGGTCGCCGCAAAGGTGGAGCTCAGCAGGGTCGACGCGAAGCCGGCAGTGCATCCGATCGCAAGGCAGCCGACGCCGACCACGACGGGTGAGCCGATGCCGAGCGCGACGATCCCGGCGCCCTGCACCATCAGTGCGGTGAACCCGCCGATCGCCTCGTGTCGCGGGCGCCAGCGCACGACGGTCAGTGCACCGATCATCGCCCCACCGCCCACCAGCGCCTCGAAGATGCCGACCGCTCCTGCACCCCATCCGTGCGAGGTCGCCTGCAGGGGAGCCCGATCGCGATCGCCGGGCCCACTGCGAGGTTCAAGCCCGACAGGGCGATCACCAGTGTGCGCGTCGCACGCTCCTGCCCGAGGTGTCGGAATCCGTCGGCCACGCCGCGCAGCACGTTCTGCTGCGTCGACGCACGCGGCAGCGCGAAGCGGGGTCGCAGCCACAGCACGATGAAGGCGATGACGACCACGTAGGTCACGGTGTTCAGGCCGGCGCTGCCGGCGATGCCGAAGGCCGCCACCAGGAAACCGCCGATGGCGGAACCCGCCATGGTGCCCAGGCGAGAGAGCGTCTGGCTGAGAGCCGAGTACGCCGGTAGATCGGCCGGCGCCACGAGCTGACGCGGCATCGTCCCCGCCGCCGGTTCGAAGAAGGCGTCGCACAGCCCGAAGGCGATGCTCGCGATCAGCAGCAGGGCGACGGTGGGCGGTGCGGCGAGGCACCAGACGGCGACGGAGACCAGCACGACCACGCGCAGCGCGTTGAATGTGATCATCAGCCGTCGGGCGTCTTTGCGGTCGGCGTACGCGCCGCCGAGCAGCAGCACGATCGCGCGGGGCACGGTCCCTGCGGCGACGACGAGACCGGCCACAGCAGGAGAGGCGATCTGCACGGCGGTCCAGGCGAAGGCGATCGTGAAGATCGCATCGCCGGCATCCGAGAAGGCTTTGATCGCCAGCCAGGTCTGCACCATGCGGTCGCGGCGGAACGCGGGCGGCTCGCGCAGCAGGCGGGGTTCGGTCGTGGTCATCTCACACCTTTGTCGGAAAGCCGTGTGCGAAGAAGTACACCGGCATCCGCTCCTGGCGATCTTCCCGATCGATGCTGCTGCGCCAATCGTCGAGCATCGTGTTCAGCCGCCGATGCAGATCGTTCAGCTCCTCCTGCGTCGCCCAGGCGAGTGAATCCGTGTTGAACCCCTCGAGGTCGCTGGTCGGCGAGGTGCGATACCACTGCGACAGGCGGTCCAGTTGATGACGCACGTTCGCACGTTCCGCCTCGCGCGCGAGGAGCGCGTCGGCAGGGGACTCGAAGTCGGCAGCCGACCACGTGAACGACCGGCGGGCGAGCCGCCACCAGCTCGCCCGCCGGTCGCCGTCGGGTGCGTCGGTCTGCTCGATGACGCCGGCCTTCTGCAGCATCCGCAGGTGATGGCTGATGCTGCCCACCTGCGCATCCAGCACGCGGGCGAAGGTTCCCACCTGCGTGGGGCCATGCAGCAGCAGACGATCGATGATGCGTCGTCGAAGCGGGTGCGAGATGGCCGTGATGACCGAGATGTTTTCCACGCCCGCAACGCTAAGCGGACATCCCAAATCTCACAAGAGTTCTTGTATACCCCGGGAAATCAAGGAACTCGGGTCTTGCGGACTCGACGACGGATCAGCCAGACCGCCAGGAGCACGATCCCCGCGATCGCCAGCCACGGCAGCAGGAAGCCCACGGTGACCACCAGTGCGTTCAGCGCGATGATCAGTCCGTTCCACCCCGCGAGCAGCCCGTCTCCGAAGCCGGCCGGGTCCGCCTGCGAGACGGAGGCCTGCTTCGTCAGCTGCACCCGAACGGTCGACATCGCGACCCGCTGGTCGAGATTCTTCAGCTCCTGCTGGTAGCTCTCCAACTGCGCCTGACGCTCATTGAGCGCCGACTCGGCGGTGATGAGGTCGCTCACCGATCCCGACTTCGTCATCAGCTCGGTGAGGCGCTGCACGGAGGCCTCCGCCGCAGCCACCCTGGCGCGCAGATCGACCGCGGTGGAGGTGACGTCCTCATGGGAGATCGATGAGTGCAGCACCTGCCCGGCATCGCCGATCGCCTTCGTGACGGCGCTGAGGTCTGCCGAGGGGATGCGGATGCTGAGCCATCCCGAGCCCTGCGATCGCGTGGAACCCGCCGTGCCTTCAACGGGGTCGCCGGAGTCGAGGCCGACGTCGGACGACTCGATGTACCCATCGTGCTCCTCGGCGAGCGCCGTGAGCGTGTCGACCGCCGCCGACACGTCCGCGACGCGCAGGATGATCTGGCCGGTCGTGATGATGTCCCTGTCCGGCGTCTCTGCGCCGCCCGTCGTGGTGGTCACCCGTCCGTCCGAGGTCAGACCCACGGAATCGGGCACGCCCACGGCGGGCACCACCGCATCCGCCCATTCGGCCGACGAGTCGCGGGCGCTGCCCACGTCCGACATCGTCATGGAGCTGCTGGTGATGCCCGAGAGCAGGGGAGGAGCGATGACCGCGCCGCCGACGAATGCGGCCGCGATGCCCAGGCCCACCGCCCACCGTCGTCGACGCGGCCGGGACACGGCCGGTGCGGGCGTGGCAGGCGAGGGCGGCCGCTCCTCGGCGATGTCGTCGAACACCTCCTGCTCGATGCGCGCGATACTCTCGTCGCTCAGCGGCGGCAGGCTGATACTGCTGTCCTCGCTCATGCGTCTCTCATCTCCTCGGCCGCGCCCCGCAGGCGCGTGCGTACCCGGGACAGACGGTTGCGGACGACCGCGTGGCTCACATCGAGCTCATCCGCGGCGGCCTGGTAGGCGAATCCCTCGACCGCGCAGAGCAGGAAGACCCGTCGATCGAGATCGTCCAGCTGGCCGATCTCGTCGACGATCCGCTCCGCGAGGGCGGAGGAGATGACCTGATCCTCCACGCTGACGGTGTCGGGGATCGACTCGTCCGCGGCATCCGAGAGATTCGCCCTGTCGCGGCGCAGCACCCGCAGGCGGTTCGCCGCCTGGAATCGGCAGATCGTCGCCAGCCACGGCAGCAGGGATTCGCCGACCAGCTCGAGGCCGGGCAGTTTGCGCCAGGCGACGACGAACGTCTCCTGGGCGATGTCCTCGGCATCCGCCGCCGATCCGAGAATGCCGTGTGCGATCCAGTACACCGGCCGCACGTGGGCTCGGTAGATCTCGCGGAAGGCATCCTGATCTCCGGATGCGGCCCGTGCGGCCCACTCGCGGTCCTGTGTGCTGGTCGGCATTCCCGTTCCGTTCGCGTCTGTTGTTCAGGAAGTGTCGCGCTTCGCCCCATCGTCTCAGATCGATGAACGAGGATGCCGGAGCGATGCGGTCATCTCGGCGGGTTCCGGTAGCATGGCCAGCGCGAGAGGGAGTATCCCGTCATCGCGCGGATCGTCATCACGAGCATCGTCATCGCTGCTCCGGTCGCGCGGCGCACCACGGTGCGGGGAGAGACTTTCGGACTTCCGTCATCCCTCCGAAAGGTCCGCCGCTCGTGGATATCCCCGTCTGGTTCGAGATCACCGCACTGGTCGTGCTGACCGCCGTGCTCATCGGCGATCTGCTGCTGATCCTGAAACGCCCGCACATCCCCACCACCAGGGAGTCCAGTCTCTGGGTCGCGTTCTACGTCACCCTGGCATTGATCTTCGCCGGTGTGCTGTACTTCGTCGGCGACGCGAAGACCTCGCTGGACTTCCTCACCGGCTGGGCGATGGAGTACAGCCTCTCCATCGACAACCTGTTCGTGTTCATCCTGATCATGACGCAGTTCTCGGTGCCGCGGCGGTATCAGCAGGAGGCGCTGATGGTGGGCATCATCATCGCGCTGGTGCTGCGGGCGATCTTCATCATCATCGTCGGCGCCGCGGTCGAGCACCTCAGCCCGATCTTCTACGTGTTCGGCGCCTTCCTGCTGTTCACCGCCATCCGGCAGTCGCTCCCCGAGAAGCACGCCGACGACGCGCAGACCGAGAACTTCATCGTCCGCCAGATCCGCCGCGTGATCCCGATCAGCGAGGAGTATGACGGACCCAAGGTGCGCACGGTGGTCGACGGCCGCAAGATCTGGACGCCGATGCTGATCGTCTTCGTCTCACTCGGCGTCACCGACCTGATGTTCGCGGTGGACTCGATCCCCGCGATCTTCGGCATCACCACCGACCCCTTCATCGTGTTCACCGCGAATCTGTTCGCCCTGATGGGACTTCGCCAGCTCTACTTCCTGCTCGGCAACCTGCTCGAGAAGCTGAAGTACCTGCACTACGGCGTCGCATTCATCCTGGCGTTCATCGGGGTGAAGCTGGTGCTGCACGCCATGCACGTCAACGAGCTGCCGTTCATCAACGGCGGCGAGCCCATCGACTGGGCGCCCGACATCGACAACTGGCTCTCGCTCGGCGTCATCTTCGGATCGATGGCGGTCGCCACGGTCGCCAGCCTGATCTCCTCCTCGAGGGACAAGCGCGCGAGCATCGAGCGCTGAGGGCCGCGTCACAGTCGACACGAACGGGGCGAACGCGTCCCGGCGCGTTGTAGACTGACCTCGTGCGGCACGAGCTTCTCCTCCTTAGCAGCCGCGACGGGACCTCGATCTAGGCCTTCCTCGTCGCGGAGTCCATCGTGGGCCGACTCATCGAGCCATAAGGAACACACCGCATGACCAGCAGCACCAAGCCGCGCACACTCGCCGAGAAGCTCTGGGACGACCATCTGGTCGTCAAGGGCGAGAACGGCGAACCCGATCTGATCTACATCGACCTGCACCTGGTGCACGAGGTGACCAGCCCGCAGGCCTTCGACGGACTGCGCGCCGAGGGCCGGCCTCTGCGCAGACTCGACCTGACGATCGCCACCGAGGACCACAACACCCCGACGCTGAACATCGACAAGCCGATCGCCGACCTCACCAGTCGCACTCAGATCGAGACGCTGCGTCGCAACGCCGAGGAGTTCGGTGTGCGCCTGCATTCGCTGGGCGATGCCGAACAGGGCATCGTGCATGTGGTGGGTCCGCAGCTGGGCCTGACCATGCCGGGGATCACCGTGGTCTGCGGCGACTCGCACACCTCCACGCATGGCGCCTTCGGCGCGATGGCCTTCGGCATCGGCACCAGCGAGGTCGAGCACGTCATGGCCACGCAGACGCTGCCGCTGAAGCCGTTCAAGACCATGGCGATCAACGTCGAGGGTGAGCTGCGCCCCGGCGTGACGGCGAAGGACATCATCCTCGCCGTGATCGCCAAGATCGGCACCGGCGGCGGTCAGGGCTACGTGCTCGAATATCGCGGCAGTGCGATCCGCGCGCTCTCGATGGAGGGCCGGATGACGATCTGCAACATGTCGATCGAAGCGGGCGCCCGCGCCGGCATGGTCGCCCCCGATGAGACGACCTTCGCCTACGTCAAGGGCAAGCCGCACGCCCCGCAGGGGCAGGACTGGGAGGACGCAGTCGCCTACTGGCGCACGCTCCCGACCGATGAGGGTGCCGTCTTCGACGCCGAGGTCGACATCGACGCAAGCGAGCTCGAGCCCTTCGTCACCTGGGGCACGAACCCGGGGCAGGGCAGTTCGCTGTCGTCGTCGGTGCCCGATCCGGCGCAGATCGCGGATGCTAACGAGCGCGCCGCCGCAGAGCGTGCG
Source organism: Microbacterium suwonense (assembly GCF_030296555.1). Classification (NCBI taxonomy): domain Bacteria; kingdom Bacillati; phylum Actinomycetota; class Actinomycetes; order Micrococcales; family Microbacteriaceae; genus Microbacterium; species Microbacterium suwonense. The sequence goes on along the minus strand of NZ_AP027728.1, from coordinate 1,020,061 downwards.
CTGCAGTACATGGACCTCACCCCTGGCACACCGCTGAAGGACGTGCGGGTGGATGCCGTGTTCATGGGCTCGTGCACCAACAGCCGCATCGAGGATCTGCGCGCGTTCGCGTCGATCATCGAGGGCAAGAAGAAGGCGGACGGGGTGCGGGTCATGGTCGTGCCGGGATCTGCGCGCGTGCGACTGGAGGCCGAAGCGGAGGGGATCGACAAGATCGTCGAGGCGTTCGGTGCCGAATGGCGCTTCGCCGGGTGCTCGATGTGCCTGGGCATGAACCCCGATCAGCTGGCTCCCGGTGAGCGCTGCGCATCCACGTCGAACCGCAACTTCGAGGGCCGGCAGGGTAAGGGTGGCCGCACCCACCTGGTGTCGCCGCTGGTCGCGGCGGCGACCGCCGTCCGCGGCACACTGTCCAGCCCTGCTGATCTGGAGGCGAGCAACTGATGGAGAAGTTCACCACGCACACCGGCATCGCGGCGCCGCTGAAGCGCTCCAACGTCGACACCGACCAGATCATCCCGGCGGTGTTCCTCAAGCGAGTCACCAAGACCGGCTTCGAGGACGCACTGTTCCACGAGTGGCGCAAAGACCCGGGGTTCGTGCTCAACCAGGAGCCGTTCCAGACCGCATCCGTGCTGGTCGCCGGTGCTGACTTCGGCACCGGCTCCAGCCGCGAGCACGCGGTCTGGGCCCTGCGCGACTACGGCTTCAAGGTCGTGCTCAGCTCCCGCTTCGCCGACATCTTCCGAGGCAACTCCGGCAAGCAGGGCCTGCTGGCCGCAACGGTCGACGAGGCTGACATCGAGCGCATCTGGACGCTGATCGACGAGCAGCCGGGCCGCGAGATCACGGTCGACCTCGAGGCTCGTACCGCCACGATCGCCGACTTCCAGGTCGCCATCGGAATCGACGATTACACTAGATGGCGGCTCCTCGAAGGGCTCGATGACATCGGGCTCACTCTGCGCGACGAAGACAAGATCGCGCAGTTCGAGGCCCGTCGCGAGTCGTGGCGGCCACGTACGCTCCCCGTTCGCTAGCGCGAGGCGCGGGGTGGGCCCAGGGGTCATGAGCCCCTGCGGCACCAGCCGTGATTGGATGAGAGACCTGCGGCCACCGCCGCGCCTGTCCTGACGAAGAAGAGGCCCGAATGACGACACCGCTCCGCGATGCTGCAGTTGCCGAGGCTCCGGTTCCCGCCGGATCCGTGCTCGCGATCCGCGGAGGCAGGCCACTGCGCGGTCGAGTCGACGTGAAGGGCGCGAAGAACCTCGCGACCAAGGCGATGGTCGCCGCCCTGCTCGGTGAGAGCACCAGCATCCTGCGCGACGTGCCCGACCTCAGCGACGTCGCGGTCGTCCGGTCACTGCTCGAAGTGCACGGCGTGCGGGTCTCCGAGGGCGAAGAGGCCGGTTCCCTCGTGCTCGATCCGAGTGACGTCGAGTCCGCGCACTACGAAGAGATCGACGCGCACGCCGGCGCCTCACGCATCCCGATCCTGTTCTGCGGCCCCCTGCTGCACAAGCTCGGTCAGGCGTTCATCCCCGATCTGGGCGGATGCCGGATCGGCGACCGCCCCATCGACTTCCACCTCGACGCGCTGCGCAAGTTCGGGGCCATCGTAGAGAAGCAGCCCAGCGGCATCCGTCTGTCGGCACCCCACGGACTGAAGGGTGCGAACATCCATCTGCCGTACCCGAGCGTCGGTGCCACCGAGCAGGTGCTGCTGACCGCCGTGCGCGCTGCGGGCACGACCGAGCTGCGCAATGCGGCCATCGAGCCCGAGATCATGGACCTGATCGCCCTGCTGCAGAAGATGGGCGCGATCATCTCCTACGAGCCGAACCGCGTGATCCTCATCGAGGGCGTGGAACAGCTGCGCGGCTACGATCACCGTTGCATCTTCGATCGCAACGAGGCCGCCTCCTGGGCGTGCGCCGCGCTGGCCACCGATGGGGAGATCTTCGTCGGCGGCGCAAAGCAGCAGGAGATGCTGACCTTCTTGAACGTGTTCCGCAAGTCGGGCGGCTGGTTCGACGTGAAGGAGGACGGCATCCTCTTCCGCCGCGGCAGCGAGCTGAAGCCCGTCGTGGTCGAGACCGACGTGCACCCGGGGTTCATGACCGATTGGCAGCAGCCGCTGATCGTCGCACTCACCCAGGCCTCGGGCCGATCCACCGTGCACGAGACCGTGTACGAGAACCGGTTCGGGTTCACCCAGGCGCTGGTCAAGATGGGGGCGGACATCGTCGTGCATCCGCATGGGCTGCAGGATGGCCCGCGCCGGGTTCCGCGTCGTGAGCTGGAGCAGGCCGCGGTCATCACCGGGCCGACGCCGCTGCACGGCGCCGACATCGTCGTTCCCGACCTGCGCGGCGGCTACAGTCACGTGATCGCCGCGCTCACGGCCGAGGGGAGTCGCAGGTCTCCGGCGTCGACATCCTCAGTCGCGGGTACGAGAAGTTCCTCGACAAGCTCCGGGCGCTCGGCGCGGACTTCGACGTCGTCCGGTGATCTGATGGCTGCGTCCGAGCGGAGCCGACCCAGCATCTTCTGGCCGCTGGCGGTGCTCATCATCCCCCTGGTGTCGCTGCTGGCGAAGATCACGGTGACGGATGCCGACAAGCTGCCCCGCGAGGGTGCTTTCGTGCTGGCGCCGAATCACTATTCCGAGTTCGATCCGCTGATCGTGGCCGTCGCCGTGTATCGCACCGGGCGGCTTCCGCGGTTCATGGCGAAGGAGAGCCTGTTCCACGTGCCGGTGCTCGGCTGGGTACTGCGGCGCACCGGGATGGTTCCCGTCGCCCGAGCCTCGTCGGCCAGCGCGGCCAAGCAGACGATGACTCAGTCCCGCGAGCTCGTCGAGCACGGACGCGGCGTGATCGTGTATCCCGAGGGCACCCTCACCCGCGACCCGGAGCTGTGGCCGATGCGCGGAAAGTCCGGCGCCGTGCGCCTGGCGCTCTCGGGCGACATCCCGCTGATCCCGATGGCGCAGTGGGGCACCCAGCAGATTATGGGGCGCTACCAGAAGGGGCTCAGCCTCTGGCCGCTGCGCAAGCGTGTGCAGGTGATCTTCGGTGACCCGGTCGACGTGTCGGATCTGGTCGGTCGCGCGGGGAGCCCGCGGCGCTGAACGAGGCGACCGCGCGCCTGATGGCGGCCGTCACGGCGCTGCTGGAGCAGCTGCGTGATGAGAAGGCGCCCGCGGTGCGCTGGAATCCTTCCGATCACGGACAGAGGGAGACGGGTCGCCTTGACTCCTAAGCGGATGCCTGCCGAGAGCGCCACCCGAACCGCCATCATCGGCGCCGGCAGCTGGGGGACCACCTTCGGCAAGATCCTCGCCGACGGCGGGGCGCAGGTGACGATGTGGGCCAGGCGCCCCGAGCTCGCGCAGGAGATCTCGGAGGCCAAGCGCAACTCGAAGTACCTCCCCGGCATCAATCTGCCGCGCTCGATAGCCGCCACACCCGACATCGAACGTGCGCTCGAGGGTGCGCAGCAGGTGTACCTCTCGGTGCCCAGCCAGACGTTGCGCGAGAATCTGCGGACGTTCCGACCGCTGCTCGCCGAGGGGGAGTTCCCGATCATCAGCCTGATGAAGGGCGTCGAGCGCGCCTCTGGTCTGCGCATGAGCCAGGTGATCGAGCAGGAGCTGGGCTGCGACCCACAGCGCATCGCCGTGGCATCCGGGCCGAACCTCGCGCTCGAGATCGCGCGCGAGCAGCCGACGGCGGCCGTGATCGCCTCCCGCAGCCAGGAGACGGCGGATGCCGTCGCACGCACCGCACGCAACCGCTACTTCCGATCCTTCGTGAACACCGATGTGATCGGCACCGAGTTCGGCGGCGTGCTGAAGAACCTCATCGCCGTGGCGATCGGGATCGTCGACGGCGTCGGATATGGCGAGAACACCAAAGCATCCATCATCACCCGCGGACTGGTGGAGATGACGGACTTCGCCGTCGCGAACGGCGCCCGACCCGAGACGCTGCAGGGGCTGGCGGGTCTGGGCGACCTGATCGCCACCTGCCAGTCTCCGCTGAGCCGCAACAACACCGCCGGACGCCTGCTCGGCCAGGGGTACGGCTTTCAGGATGTCGTCAAGCAGATGAACCAGACCGCCGAGGGACTGGCGTCAGTGGCGCCGATCCTGCAGCTGGCGCACGAGGCCGACGTGTACATGCCCATCGTCGAACAGGTGAAAATGGTGCTGGATGGCAGGATGGACCCGCGCGACATCGCCCCGCACCTGACCACCGACGACGACACTCCGCAAGAGGAGAGGACCAATCATGAGCAGGCAGACGGTGGTGGTGCTCTTCGGCGGGCGTTCCAGCGAGCACTCGATCAGCTCCGCAACGGCGGGCGGAGTGCTGGCGGCCATTGATCGCGATCGCTACCGGGTGATCCCGGTCGGCATCACCCGCGCCGGCGCGTTCGTGCTCGAACAGGACGATCCGGCGAAGTTCGCACTGGACGCCGCAGCGATGCCCGAGGTCGTCGACAACGGCACCCGTGTGCGCTGGCCCGAGCCGGACGGCGACCGGATGCTGCGAGTCATCGCCGCCGACGGCACGCCGATCGAGCTCGGCGAGATCGATGCGGTGCTGCCGCTGCTGCACGGCCTGCACGGCGAGGACGGTGCTATCCAGGGCTTCTTCGACGTGCTGGATGTGCCGTACGCGGGCGGGGGATCCTTGATTCCGCGGTATGCCTGGACAAGCACTTCACCAAGCTCGCCCTGTCGGCGGCCGGCATCGCCGTCGCCCCGGGCATCACCGTGCGTCATCGCGAGTGGCAGGAGAACCCGGATGCCGTGCGCGAGCGGGTGCGTGCGCTGGGGCCTGTCGTGTTCGTCAAGCCCGCCAGCGCCGGATCGAGCGTCGGAGTGTCGCGAGTGGATGCCGGCGAGGGGCTGGACGAGGCATTCCGCCTCGCGTTCGCCGAGGACGCCAAGGTGCTCGTCGAGGCCAGGGTCGCAGGCCGTGAGATCGAGGTCGGCGTCCTGGCAGGACGCGACGGTACTCCGGCCCGCGCGTCGCTGCCGGGGGAGATCGTGCTCACCTCGCGCAGCTTCTACGACTTCGAGGGCAAGTACCTCGGCGGCGACGGGGTCGAGATCGTCTGCCCGGCGGATGTCGACGAGCAGCTGATCGACGAGCTGCAGCGAACCGCCATCAGCGCGTTCGATGCCGTGGACGGCCGAGGCCTGGCACGGGTGGACTTCTTCGTCACCGCCGACGGGGAGTTGATCGTCAACGAGCTGAACACGATGCCGGGGTTCACTCCGTTCTCGATGTTCCCGAAGTGCTGGATCGCGTCGGGGCTGAGCTATTCGGAGCTGATCACCGAGCTGATCGAGGCGGGCCTGAACAGCTGAGTCCACGGCGGGCAGCCCGGGCGGAAGCTACTCCGGCAGGTCTTCGGGCAGCTCGTCGGGTGCGATGCACTGACGGGTCGCCTCGATGGTGCGCACGCCGCTGACCAGACCGTTGTTGGTGAGCACCTCGTTCGCGCCGATCCTCTCGGTGTCGACGAACGCCTGCACAGCCGGATCGCGACCGTAGGTGGTCATGCGCATCCAGGGTGACGCGGAGTCGTCCACGAGCCAGTCGATTCCGTCGAGCGTGACGCACTGCAGGGTGGCGGTGGGCCCGGGGACCGCCACACCGCACGCGATGATGACGGCGGTCGGGTCCCCGTAGGCACCGGTGGCCTGGGCATCCGTCCAGCGCCGGTCGAAGTCGCCGATGGAGCCGGGCAGCCGCACCGTGACATCGGCGCAGGCCGGGTTGTTCGCGTCGGGCGCGGGCTGGAGCGCCACCGTGCTCGAGCATCCTGTGAGGGCGAGGAGCGCCAGCACCCCGGCGGACAGGGCGAGACGTCGGAGCATGATTCCAGGCTACCGTTGACGGCATGGCATCCGATCCCGACGACCCGCGCATCGGCGACATCTCGGAGGGGGCGGTGCTGCGCGCCATCCTCGCCCGCACCGCAGAGGCCTCTCACACGCTGCTGGGCCCCGGCGACGACGCAGCCGTGGTCGCCGCACCGTCGGCATCCGTCGTCGCCACCACCGACACGCTCGTGGAGGGGCCCGACTTCCGCAGGGCCTGGTCGAGCGGATACGACCTGGGCTGGAAGTCGGCCGCCGTCAACCTCGCCGACATCGCTGCGATGGGCGCGACGCCGACCGCGCTGCTGGTCGCTCTCGCGGTGCCACGAGATGTGCGGCTCTCCTTCGTGGCTGCGATGGCCGACGGGTTCCGCGAAGCGTGCGATGCGCTGGCGCCCGGCTGCGCGGTGGTCGGCGGAGACCTCACCGTCTCGGAGCTGATGATGATCGCGGTGACGGCCCTCGGCGACCTCGGCGGGCACGCGGCGGTCACACGCAGCGGTGCATCGCCGGGCGATGTCGTGGCTCTGGCGGGGAACTCGGCGCCGCGGCCGCCGGGCTCGAGACGCTGTTCGGGGTCTTCCGCGATGGCAGCGTTCCGCGCCCGATCGATCTGCGGCTGCTGGATGAGACGGCGCGGCTGGGCGTGGAGCGGCAGCTGCGTCCGCGACCGCCGATCATGCTGGGGCCGGTGGCGGCGGATGCCGGTGCCACCGCACTGATGGACGTGTCGGACGGACTCGGGCTCGATGCCGGACGGATCGCGGGCGCCTCGGACGTCACCATCGATCTCGACGGCACCGCCCTGGATGCTCTTGCCTTCGGGGGCGACCGGGTGCGGGCGCTGTCCGGCGGCGAGGATCATGGACTGCTCGCGACGTTCCCGGCTGAGACGCCAGTGCCGACGGGATTCACGAGGATCGGGCAGGTCGTCGCTCGCCGTTCCGACGGCGTGCTGGTGGATGGTGAGCCGGTGCCGGCCGGCGGCTGGGATCCCTACCGGGACTGGGACGGCGTCGTCTCGGGCTGAGGCTCGGTCGCTGCGGGCTCGGGCGCTGCGGGCTCAGCCCACCAGACGACCGTGTCCCCGTAGGACTTCTCGCGTAGCAGCGCGAGCCCAGCGGCGTCGAGATCAGGCGGGGAGCTGCGCTTGCCCCGTTCGATCACGACGATGGCATCCGGCGAGAGCAGCGGCGCCAGCGCCACGAGGTCGGCGGTCATCGCCACGTCGTCCAGCTCGTACGGCGGATCGGTGAACACCAGGTCGTAAGAGCCGACGGCTCGGCCGAGAAAGGCGCGCACGGCGCTCTGATGCACTCTGCTCCCGCCGCCGGACGTCGTGCCGAGGGATCTCGCCACGGCATCTGCATTGCGTCCGATGATCGCCGCTGCCCCTCTTGAGCGCTCCACGAACTCGACCGAGCGCGCACCGCGGCTCCACGCCTCCAGCCCCAGCGCGCCGCTGCCGGCGTACAGGTCGAGCACGCGGGCGTCGTCGAGGGCATCCATCGACTCCAGCGCGCCGAAGACCGATTCGCGCACGCGATCACTGGTCGGGCGGGTTCCGGCATCCGGCACGTCGATCCGGATGCCTCGAGCGGCCCCGGCGATGATCCTGGTCACCCGTTCACGATACGACACTGCAGGGCTGCGGCCCGACGGTGCGCGCGCCGCGTCGGAGGGCATCCCTAGACTCGGATCATGTCCTTCGAGCTCGACACACCGCTGACAGAGGCGGTCGGGTCCACCGAGGCGCGCGCGCTGGAGCGGGCGTTCGGGATGACCACTGCGGGTGAGCTGCTCGGCCATTATCCGCGGCGCTACGCCGACCCGGCCGAGCTCACGCCGATCCGCGAGCTGCCCATCGGTGAGACCGTCACCATCGTCGCCGAGGTGCTCGCCTCCAGCGCCCGGCCGATGAAGAACAAGCGCGGTGCGATGACCGAGGTCATCATCGGCGACGGGGTGGGCAGGATGTCGCTCACCTTCTTCGCCAAGGGCATGAGCCAGGCCGAATGGCGCAAGAACGAGCTCTCCGTCGGCCGCCGCGGCATCTTCTCGGGCAAGGTCGGCATGTTCAAGAACACCGTGCAGTTCGCGCACCCCGACTACGAGCTCTTCGACGATCTCGACGCGGCCCAGCGCAAGGCGAGCGCACGCCGGAACGTCCCGATCCCGATCTACCCGGCCACGTCGAAGATGGCGAGCTGGCGGATCGCCAAGCTCGTCTCGACGGTGCTCGACGGCCTCGGCGAAGTGCCCGAACCGCTGCCGGAGCAGCTGCGCGCAGCGGAGAGGGTGCTCACCGCGCGCGAGGCGCTGGAGCGCATCCACCGCCCGCAGGAGCGGGGCGAGATCGCTCTGGCCGTCCGCACGCTGCGGGTGCACGAGGCGCTGACGCTGCAGGCCGCGCTGCTGCAGCAGCGCGAACAGGTGCGCGCTCTGACGGCGACCCCGCGCGAAGCGAATCCCGGCGGCATGCTCGAGCGCTTCGATGCCGCACTGCCATTCACGCTCACCGACGATCAGCAGCGCGTCGGCGCGGAGATCGCCACGGACCTCGTGGCCGGTCGCCCGATGAACCGGCTCGTGCAGGGCGAGGTGGGCTCGGGCAAGACCCTGGTGGCGCTGCGCGCGATGCTGCAGGTCGCCGAGAGCGGGGGACAGGCGGCACTCATCGCCCCCACCGAGGTGCTGGCGGGCCAGCACCTGCGCTCGATCAGCAAGATGCTCGGTCCCGATCTGGCGCCGGAGCTGATCCCGACGCTGCTGACCGGGCAGATGTCGGCCCCCGAACGACGCAAAGCCGCGCTGCGGGTGGCGTCGGGGCAGTCGTTGATCGTCATCGGCACGCACGCGCTGCTGTCCGAGAAGACCACCTTCGCCGACCTCGCCCTGGTCGTCGTCGATGAGCAGCACCGGTTCGGGGTGGAGCAACGCGAGGCTCTGCGCGCGAAGGGCACCGCCCCGCATGCCCTGGTCCTCACGGCCACGCCGATCCCGCGGACAGTGGCCATGACGGTGTTCGGCGACCTGGACACGTCGGTGATCCGATCGATGCCCGCCGGGCGCGCCGGCATCCAGACCTTCACAGCGCCGCTGGCGGAGCATCCGTCCTGGTTCCAGCGGGTGTGGGCGCGCGCCGCCGAGGAGATCGCCGGCGGGCGACAGGTGTTCGCGGTGTGCGCCGCGATCGATACGGCCAAGGAGACGGTGGAGGCTGACGATGCGCCGCCGCCGGATGCCGAGGGCAAGGGCCCGCGCTGGGGTGTCGTGCAGCTCGCCGAGGTGCTCGGGACCCATCCCCAGCTCTCGTCGGTGCGCCGTGCCGTGCTGCACGGCAGGATGCCGGCGGAGGAGAAGGACGCGGTGATGCGGGCCTTCGCGCGCGGCGAGATCGACCTGCTCATCGCCACCACGGTGATCGAGGTCGGGGTCGACGTGCCGAACGCCTCGACGATGATCATCATGGAGGCCGAGCGCTTCGGCGTCTCGCAGCTGCACCAGCTGCGAGGACGGGTGGGGCGCGGCGAGCATCCGGGCCTGTGCCTGCTGGTGACCGAGGCCGAGGCCGGGTCTCTGGCGCGCGAGCGCGTGGAAGCCGTCGCCGCGACTCTCGACGGTTTCCAGCTCGCCGAGGTCGACCTGGAGCTGCGCGGCGAGGGCGACGTGCTCGGTGCGGCACAGTCCGGGGCGCGCTCATCGTTGCGGCTGCTCCGAGTGGTGACGGATGCCGATCTGATCTCCCGAGCACGCGAGATCGCCGCAGGGATCTTCGCCGAGGACCCGCAGCTGGAGCGTCACCCGGCACTCCGTACGGCGATCGAGCAGCGGGTGACGGATGCCGATCGCGCCGCCCTCGGGAAGAACTGAGCGTGCACTGCCATAGGCTGGGAGCACGCGAGGCACTGAACGGACGAAGGAGTCGAAGTGCCTGTGCTGAGCGAACGGAGTGAGTCGAAGTGCCTGTGCTGAGCGAACGGAGTGAGTCGAAGTGAACAACCGGATAGCCGTCGTCCCGGGATCCTTCGATCCGCCCACGCTCGGCCATCTCGATGTGATCCGTCGCGCAGCGCGGCTGTACGACGAGCTGCATGTGCTCATCGTGCACAACCCCGGCAAAGAAGCGATGCTGCCGATCGCGCAGCGTCTGAGCCTGCTGGAGCAGTCCGTCGCCGAAGCGGGCATCGAGGGCCACATCATCGTCGGCTCCTGGAGCATGGGACTGCTCGTCGATTACGCCCGGGACGTCGACGCGGGGGTGCTGGTGAAGGGCATCCGCTCGCAGGTCGATGTCGCCTACGAATCGCCGATGGCGATCGTGAACCGGCACCTCGCCGACATCGAGACGGTGTTCCTGCTTCCCGATCCCGCGCATGCCATGGTCTCCAGCTCTCTGGTGCGCCAGGTGGCGGCGTTGGGCGGCGATGTCTCGCCATTCGTCCCGCCGTCCGTGGCAGCGTTCCTCGACACCGGTGCCCGCGGCATCTGAGCCGTCGTCCATGCCGGTCCTTCACAGCTTCCGGGCCGGTAGCATGGCGGGGTGAGAACCCGATTCGGACCCTTCGTCCTGCCCGTCCGCGACATCGTCCGCAAGCCGGGCGAGATGCGCGAGCATCGCTTCTCGGTGACCCTGGCCGAGAAATGGGGCGAGGGCATCGTGACCGTCGAACAGGGCGAGAGCGTCGATCTCGATGTTCGCCTGGAGTCGGTGCACGAGGGCATCCTGGCCTCCGGAACCGTGGATTCCGACTACGTCGGCGTGTGCGGTCGATGCCTCACCGACATCACTGCGCCTGTCGAAGTCGAGTTCCAGGAGCTTTTCGCGTATCCTGGACAGGAAGAAACTGACTTCGAAGTTCAAGACGACCACGTGGATCTTGAAACTCTGGTCAGGGATGCGGTCGTGTTGTCGCTTCCATTTCAGCCGGTGTGTCAGCCGGACTGCCCGGGTCTCGACCCGAGCACGGGTGAGAAGCTGACCGCGAGCACCGACGCAGAGAGCGACGCTCCCATCGATCCTCGGTGGAGTGCGCTCCGCCAGATCACAGACCAGGACGCCACGGCAGGTAGCCGCGGCGCCGAGAAAGAAGAGAGCTAGTCATGGCCGGTAACCCCCGAAGCGTAAGGTCTCCCGTTCCAACACCCGCAGCCGTCGTGCGCAGTGGAAGGCGACTCCCACCGCTCTGGTGAAGACCGTCGAGAACGGCAAGGTCGTCTACAGCCGCCCGCATCAGGCGAAGGTCGTCACCGACTCGCAGGGCACCGAGCTGTTCCTGGAGTACAAGGGCCGCAAGGTCGCAGACATCTGATCCGCCGATCGTGGCGGATCAATCCGCGAGGGCGGATGCTCTCACCCAGAAGCTCGGCGTCGACATCGACGCCGAGCTTCTGGAGCGGGCACTGACGCATCGGTCCTACGCATACGAGCACGGCGGAATCCCGCACAACGAGCGCCTGGAGTTCCTCGGCGACTCGGTGCTGGGGATCGCCGTCACCGTCATGCTCTTCACTACGCTCCCGGATCTCGATGAGGGCGAGCTCGCGAAGCGCCGTGCGAGTGTCGTGTCCACTGTCGCACTGGCGGAGGTCGCCCGCGGTATCGGTCTGGGCGAGTATCTGCGCCTCGGTCGAGGCGAGGAGCGCACCGGCGGACGGGACAAGGACTCGATCCTGGCCGACACCATGGAGGCCGTGTTCGGCGCCACGTATCTGTCGGCCGGTCCTGAGGCTGCCGAGTCGCTGGTGCTGCGGCTGACCGAGCCGCTGCTCGCCGACCCAGAGCGGTACGGTGCTGCGATGGATCCCAAGACAAGCCTGCAGGAGCTGGCCGCTCGGCTCAGCGCCACGCCGCCACGCTACTCGGTCGAGTCGGCGGGACCGGATCACGATCGCGTCTTCACCGCCACGGTGATCGTCGGGGATCTCACCTGCACCGGCACCGGCACGAGCAAGAAGACCGCCGAGATGGCTGCAGCGCTGACCGCCTGGCGTGAGTTGAGTTCGCGCTCCGAGCCCTCTGTCGCCTGAGCATCCCGTGCCAGAGCTTCCCGAGGTCGAGGTCGTTCGCGCCGGTCTCGCCCCCGCTGTCGTCGACGCGCGGATCACGGCCGTCGACGTGCTCGATGAGCGGGCGCTCACCCGGCATCCACTCGGCGCCGGAGACTTCGTCGCCCGTCTTGAGGGCCGCACGGTCACCGCAGCGGCCAGGCGGGGGAAGTTCCTGTGGCTGATGCTGGAGGGCGGCGCCGAGGCGGTGATCGCGCACCTGGGCATGAGCGGGCAGCTGCTGCTGCGCACGCCCGACGCACCCGTGGAACGACATGAGCGCATCCGGCTGCACATCGAGCATCCGCAGCACGGGAGTCTTGCGATCGTGTTCGCCGATCAGCGGACGTTCGGCTCACTGGCCGTGGACGCACTGGAGGACACGCCCGATGCCGCCGCAGGCGGTTTCGGTGCGCAGGCGCCACGGGTGCCGTCGCAGGTCGCGCACATCGCACGTGACGCTTTGGATCCCGCCTTCAGCGACGTCCGGTTCATCGCTTCCGTGCGGCGGCGAGCCAGTGCCATCAAGCGGATTCTGCTCGACCAGACCCTCGTCAGCGGCATCGGCAACATCTACGCGGACGAGTCGCTGTGGGCCGCACGCATCCATCCCGAGACGCAGGGGCGAGCGCTGTCCGCTCCGGCCGTGCGGCGGCTTCTGAGCGACGTGCGACTGGTGCTGCAGAAGGCGCTGGCCGAGGGCGGCACCAGCTTCGACGCCCAGTACGTGAACGTGAACGGGCAGGCAGGTTATTTCGCGCACTCCCTGAACGCCTACGGGCGCGGTGGAGCGCCATGCCCGCGGTGCGGCGGGCCGATCAGGCGCGAGGCGTTCATGAACCGCTCAAGTCACTTCTGCCCGCGCTGTCAGCGCCGCCGCTGAGCGCCGTTTCGACTCAGAAGCCAGGGCCTGTCGTCCCGGAGATCATCCGCCGTGGTGGCGGTCATCCCGGTCGATCGCGAACGCCAGGTGCGGCATGTCCACCCCGCGGTAGTGCTTCACGAAGCGGCCCCGCACGGTCATGCCGAGCCGGATCGCCACGTTCATCGAGGGCAGGTTGGTGTCGCGGACCTGTGCGTACACGCGATTCGCACCGAGGGAACCGAAGGCATGGTCCCGACAGGCCGCAGCGGCTTCGACCGCATATCCGCGATGCCAGTGCGCACGGTTGAACAGGTAGCCGACCTCGATCACGTCGACGCCCATGATGTGCTGCAGGGTGAGCCCGCACTGTCCGATCATCTCGCCGGTCTCGCGCAGGACGACGGCCCACATCCCGAAGCCATCATTCCGATATCGGTCGCGCATCCGCTGCAGCCAGTCCCGGACGCCCTGCTCATCGAACGCGCCCTCATAAGCGGCCATCGTCTCGGCATCCTGAAGGATGGCGCGCAGCGCCGGCAGATCCTGCTCGGTCAGCTCGCGAAGATCGAGCCGCGGCGTGCTGAGGATCATGAGTCCATCTTCGCATCGCCGGCCTCGGTGCACCGGGTCAGACCGCTTGGAACGCGCGGTCGAGCAGCGGACGTGTGACGCGTGTGCTCAGCCACACGAGCGCGATACCCGCGGCCACCACGGCGGCGATCGTGATCAGTGACGCCGGAGCGGTGATCAGCGCGAATCCGATCAGGGGAAGCATGAGCGCGACCGCACACAGCGCCGATCCGATCGCGGTGAACAGCAGCGGCGACATCACCGCACGCGTCCGGGCCGTGTCGACCGTCGCCACCGGCACCCCCAGCGAATGCAGACTGCGGTGCAGGTCACGCTGATCCAGAATGCTCGCAGCCTGATTCACGCCGACCGAGGCGGCGACCATCAGGAATGAGCCGAGCAGGGTGATGATCAGACCGGTGCGCACGTCGGTTGCCAGCAGGGAGTTCGCTTCGGCATCCGCTCCAGCCGCGGTGTCGATCAATGCCACCCCCGTGCCGGCGAAGACGGCCATGAAGCTCGCCATCGCGATCCCGCTGACCTGGCGCCACGCCGACTTCGGTGACTCCAGCACGAATCGTGCCGCGAGCAGCCGCTCAGGGCGCTCGGCACGGCGGAGTCCCGCCCGGGCATGCACCTTCAGAACCCACGGGCCGATCAGGTTGAGCACGGCGAGCGAGGCGGCGAACAGCGCTGCGACGACCGCGATGGTTATGACCAATCCTGCCGTTCCGGGGAAGACCTGCATCATGCCGACCGCGCCGGCGATAACGAGCACGGCGATCAGCGCGCGTGTCCAGTGCACCTTCGGAACATCGGTGCGCGTACGCACGCCGAGCGGAGAGATGGCGACCCGACGCAGACCGAGCACCGCGCTGGCGGTGGCCAGTGCGATGACGCCGGCGAGCACGCCCAGAATGCTGAGCGGTGACAGCAGCACCGACGCGAATCCCAGCGCCTCCCCGCGGAACGGGATCAGCGCGAGCCCCGGAGCGAGGGCGAGATAGCCTGCGAGACCTGCGATCGCTCCGGCGGCTGCGATCGCCGTCGACTCCAGCACAGTCGCGGCGACGACGCCGGCGGGGAGACCCCGAGCAGCCGCAGAGTGGAGAGCCGCTCATCGCGGCGCCTGGCCGACAACCGCGCCGCGGCGCCGCCGAGGGTGGCGAGCGGGACCACGAGGAGCACCAGTGCGATGGCCGCGAGCGCCTGATAGAGCCCCGCATCCGCGTCCGTCCACGTCCAGAACTTCTGCGCGCCGCCGATGACGGCGAGCAGAAGGGTGGTGACGAGCGCAAACGCAATCGCGGGAAGCGCGATGACGGCGAGCTGATCGCGGGACGGCCGCAGCAGCAGCGCGAGCACGCGCGGGTTCATGCGGACACCTCGGCGTTCACGATACGGCCGTCCCGCACACTGACCGTGCGCGAGCAGCGGGCGGCGACGTCCGCGTCATGGGTGACGACGACCAGCGTGCGCCCCTGACCTGTCGTCGACCACAGCAGGGCATTCATCACATCCGCGGAGGTCTGTGAGTCGAGCGCCCCGGTGGGTTCATCGGCGAAGATCAGCTCGGCACCGGTGACCTGCGCGCGAGCGATCGCGACTCTCTGGGCCTGTCCGCCGGAGAGTTCGCCGATGCGGCGCTCCTCCATGCCCGCCAGCCCGAGAGACGCCATCCAGCCCGCAGCGTGCTCGGTCGCGTCGCGGCGGCCCGTACCGTTGATCATCACGGCCAGTGCGATGTTCTCGATCGCGGTCAGCTCGGGAATCAGCAGTCCCTGCTGGAAGACGAACCCGAACCGCTCCCGGCGAAGACGAGAGCGCACGCTCTCTGTTCCGCCGGTCACATCGATCGGAACTCCGGATGCCGGCGTGAAACGCACGGCCCCGGCATCCGGTGCCACGATCCCGGCCAGCACGTGCAGCAGCGTCGTCTTGCCGGATCCCGATGCGCCCATGATCGCCAGCGACTCACCCCGCCGGACATTCAGATCGACTCCTGCGAGTGCGCGCGTGGACGCATAGTTCTTGGTCAGGCCGGTGGCTTCGAGCACGAGATCAGTCATGCTTCCAGCCTCGCCGTCGGCACCGAGGGCGTCGTCAGCCTGCAGTCGCGGGCGGATACATCGAGAGGATGATCCTCGCCTCAGCCGGGCATCGGCGCATCGATGGCCGCGGCCCAGTCGCGGATCGCCTCACGCTCCGCCGCGTTGCACACATAGCCGTACCCCAGAGTCACTCCCTGATGGGAGAGCGAAGCCTGGTCGTAGTAGGTGAGCGCATAGCAATCGGCCATCTTCTCGGCGCTGCCCTGGAACAGGCCCTGCTCGAGCAGTCGATCCGCATCGCCTTCGCCGTCCTCGAAACGGCGTGCGTCGGCATGCTGGTACACGTGTGCGAGCTCGTGGGCGACGACCATCTTCCGCTCCCAATCGCCGCTGACCTGGCCCTCGGCCTGAAGGTGCACGGTGAGGGGACTGCCGCTGATCACGCACCCGGTGGTGATCCTGCCCTCCTCGGAATCGCCGCACGCTGTGGCCGCGTCCCAGCGGACGTCGATGTAACCGTCGCCGGCCTGGTCGACGAGCCGCTCGGTGAGGGTGCCGGAGCTGTTGACGCGGCGCGCCTGTGCGGCAGTCACCCGAGCCTGCAGCTCTTCTCTGAAGCCGCGCGCACGCTGCGCCACCCGCGCGCGGCGATCTCGGAGATGTTCGGCACCGCGGCCTCCCGTTCGAGCCGCTGCATGAAGTAGGACTCGGTCACCAACGGCGCCACCGGGTTGCCCTCGAGCTCTGCGGCCAGCTTGTCGTACTCCGCATGCTCGGCCTCGTAGATGGCCAGCTGCTCCGCGACCGACTCATCCTGCGCAGAAGGCGTGGTGGGTATGGCGGGCGCACCGTGGTCCGGAGGAGTCGCCGCGCCGATACCGGCGAGGAGTGCGCCGACGACGGCGAGCACGGCGACGACGGCGATGCCCCCGCAGCCCACGATCCAGCATCCGATGCCGCGGCGTCTCGGTGCCTGCACTGGTGCAGCGAGATGGGGCGGCATCCGTAGCGACGGCGGCTGCGCGCCGGCCGGATTCACCTGCGCCATCCAGACGCGCAGCGCCGGATACGCCTGGGGATTGGCGGCGATCGCCGGATGCAGATCCCACCGTCGAGCGGCGAGGTCGGCGAGGCGCTCCGGCGAGGTGGCGGGATCAGTCGCGGCGCGCCAGTCGAGATCGTCTGGCATGCCGGTCATCCCACGATGCTATCCGCTTGGATCAGCTCCTTCTTCCAGGCGCCTTCATAAGAGATGGGGGTGAATCCGATGGCCTCATTGATATCGAGCATCGGCCGGTTCTCCTCGGCGTTGTAGGTGATCACTGCGGGGGAGCCGGAGTGATGCTCCCGCCAGCGCAGAAGACCGGCTGTCTTCACCAGCATTCCCAGCCGGTGTCCGCGGTGCGAGGACAGCACGAGAGTGTCCTCCTGGTGGGAGGTCGCGGTCGGGTCCGGTCCGATCGACAGCTCGTTGTACGCGCACAATTCACCCGTGCCGACGTGCTGCGCAGCCGTCACCAGCACCGTGCTGCCGTGCTGGATGTATCGTTCGTCGTGGCGCCTGACCCGGTCGGCATCCCACGTCTCCGCAGGCATCGCGAGGTCGGCGTCGGGGACATCCGTCGACATGTGCTCCTTCATGCGGGCGTAGCCCCGGATGTGCTCCATGGGCGTCGGCAGCAGCCACTGCACGATGCGGTAGCCGTCGGCGCGCTGAGCGGCATCCGAGCGGAGGTCGCGGAGGCGCTGCATCACGGCATCGGACCAGGTGAGCGTGCTGACGCGTTCGACCTGCTCCAGTCGGTAGCCGTGACGCAGCAGGAATCGCGCATGATGGTCTCGCGGGATGGCGCCGAAGCCGGTCGGCGATGCCAGGGCCACGTCCGTGTCAGCAGGCGTCGGATGCGGAACCCAGGTGAGCAGCCGCTCAACGCCGGCATCGCGGGCGACGGCCTCCAGCTCGGGAAGAACCGCCGATCCGATGCCCCGGCCCCAGAACCGGCGCAGCAGACTGACGATGAGGATCGCGGACCTGCCGTCGCCGTCGCCGAGAATGCTCAGCGGAGCGACGCCGACCAGCTCGCCGTCGACCACGATGAACCACTGCTGCTTGGACGCATTCGGAGTGGAACGCAGGATCGGGAGCAGCGATTCCGCCGTCATCTCGTCGTCATCTCGGCCGGTCACGTCCCGGATGGAGCGGTTGCGCACGTCCGCATAGATGCGCAGGTCTTCGGCCGATGCCGCGTCCGCCCGTGCCGGCAGCACGAGCGAACGCAGCCTCGCCGTCTCGGTGATTCGAGTGCTCATCGCGGTCTCCAGCTCAGCGCAGGTGACGCTGTAGGCCGTGGGCGAGCAGTGTGATGGCGTCATGCTCGGTGACGCGAGTCCGATCGCGGTGCCGGACGATGTCGTCGCCGGTTCCTGCGCGGGCGTGGCGCGGGTTGCGCTGCGCCCGCAGCAGGAGCCACAGTCCGATGCGCAGCGACAGCCGGTCGGCGAGACCGAGTTCGGTGCGGTCTGCGGGGACGGTGATCTCGAGGATGTCGTGCTCCTCGGTACACGGTGGATGGGTGGTCTGTCGAAGCAGTGCTTCAGTGCTCACGAGAGTGCTCGTTTCTTGTTACGGGGGTGATGTGCCGCCGTCGGGGTCGACCGGAGAACCCGGTCGATGGACGGGGAGCGAGTGAGAGGTCTCGAAGACGGAGACGTCACAGGGGGATGCAGAGGGTCGAGGATCGACCGATGCGGGAGCGGCGGGAACCGGCGGAGATCAGGCTCCTGGGGAGGAGATCTCGAGCTGCGGTGCTACGAGAGCGCGCTGGTTCGGATGCCGAGGTCGGAGAACGTCTGATCCGCGGCGCGCGTCGCATCTAAGCGTGCGGCTGGTGCCATGACATATGCGGTGACCATGAGCGTTCTCCTTTCGTGAGCGATCCGGCTTGCAAAGTTACTGCTTCTTCACGGAAGACGTCAAGGATCTTGTGATTCGTCGGCGTGTCGCGCCGCGTGCGGATCCGGGTCGCAGCCGCGCGGGATCCTCAGCGCAGGCTCGGATTCGGGTAGCGTGGCGGCGTGATTCTCCGTGGCCGGCCAGTACGACGAACGGTGCTCCCATGCATCTGAAGAGCCTGACGCTCAAGGGCTTCAAGTCCTTCGCCCAGCCCACGTCGTTCGTGTTCGAACCGGGGGTCACCTGTATCGTCGGGCCGAACGGCTCGGGCAAGTCGAACGTGGTCGACGCTCTCGCCTGGGTGATGGGGGAGCAGGGGGCGAAGACCCTCCGCGGCGGCAAGATGGAGGACGTCATCTTCGCGGGCACCTCGACGCGGGGCCCGCTGGGCCGCGCCGAGGTGCAGCTGACCATCGACAACAGCGACGGTGCGCTGCCGATCGAGTACGCCGAGGTGACGATCAGCCGCACCCTGTTCCGCAACGGCTCGAGCGAATATGCCATCAACGGCTCCAGCTGCCGGCTGCTGGATGTGCAGGAGCTGCTGAGCGACTCCGGTCTCGGACGCGAGATGCATGTCATCGTCGGCCAGGGCCGACTGGATACCGTGTTGCAGGCCTCCCTGAGGACCGCCGAGGGTTCATCGAAGAGGCCGCCGGGATCCTCAAACATCGCCGACGTAAGGAGAAGACGCTCCGCAAGCTCGATGCGATGGAGACCAATCTCACCAGGCTCAGCGACCTGGCCGGCGAGATCCGCCGCCAGCTCAAACCGCTCGGCAAGCAGGCCGAGATCGCCCGGGAGGCGCAGGGCATCGCCGCCGTGGTTCGCGACGCGAAGGCGCGGATCTTCGCCGACGACGTGGTCGCTCTGCGCACCGCGCTGGCCGATCACACGCGCACCGAGCAGGAACGGCACACCGAGCGGCTGGTGCTCTCGGATCAGGCGGATGCCGTTCGCACCGGTATTCAGCGGCTCGAGGCGCAGCAGAACTCCGCCGCGGTCGACGAGGCCCGCCGGGTGGCGTTCGGGCTGGAGCAGACGCAGGAGCGGATGCGGAGCCTGTTCACCCTGGCCAATCAGCGTCTCGCCCTGCTCGGCAGCGAAGACGACGACACGGTCACGGCGATCACCGTCACCCAGGACACGATCGACGAGGCCGAGGACGAGATCACGCGCATATCCGAGGGTCTCGGCGATGCCCAGGAGGCCGCCGCCGCGGCGAGCCGGGAGGTGATTGACGCGCGCGCCGAGCTCGACACGCTGGACGTGGACATCGCCGAGCAGAGCGCGCTGGTCTCGAAGTACGACATGCGGCTGACGACTCTGCGAGGGAACGCGGATGCCGCGGCATCCGCCCTCGCGGCCGTGCGCGGGGCCGTGCTCCGGCAGGAGAACGCGCTGGAGGCCGCGCACGCCCGACGCCGCGAGGCCGCTGAGGCACTGGAGTCGATCGACGATGCGGAGGCGCCCGAGGGCACCGCTGCGGAGCACGCTGCAGCCTACGACGAGGCGCAGAAGCAGGTCGCCGCCGCCGAGAGCGAGCGCGACTCACTGCGCGAACGGCTGCACGAAGCAGAGCGCGAGGCGGACTCGCTGACGGCGAAGGCGGCGGCACTCGGCAGTGCGCTGGCGCTGTCGGGCGGGGCCGCCGAGATCGTCGCATCCGGTGCTTCCGGCGTGCGCGGGCTCGTCGGCGACGCGGTGCAGGTACGTGCCGGCTATGAGGCTGCGATCGCCGCCGTGCTCGGTCCGCTGGCGGAGGGCGTGCTGGTCGACGGCGTCGACGACGCCTTCGCACTCGTATCGTCCGGGGGTGCGAAGGGCACTGTGGACTTCGTCATCGCCGACACGAACGCACCCGTGGATGCCGTCTCGATCGAGGTGCCGGGGACGGTCTCGGCGGCCGCGGTGGTCGATGCGCCGGGCGGGGTGCGCGGGGTGCTGTCGGCCGTGCTCGTCGCCGACGACCTGGACGCCGCGCGTGCCGCACGTGCGGCACTGGACGCACTCGCAGACACTCGGACGACCATCGTGACGAAGAACGGCGAGGTGATCACGGCGCACACCATGCGCGCCGGCAGCGGCGAAGCCTCCCGGCTCGAACTGGCGGCGGAGCGCGATGCTGCGACAGAGCGCCTCGACGAGGTGCGCGTCGCCGTCGCCGAGCTGCGTGATGCGCGCGACACGGCGACAGCCGAGGTCGAAGAGGCTCGCCGGCGTGCGAAGGACGCGCTGCGGGCGCTGCGGGAGCACGACGCCGCGCTGGCGACCCACGCCGAGCACGTGAACCGGGTCACGGTACAGCACGAGGCGGCCGTCGCCGAGTGCGAGCGACTCGAATCCGGGCTCGCACAGGCGCAGAAGGCCGTGGCCGATGCCGAGTCGTCGGCGACGCAGGCCAAGGCCGAGCTCGAGGCCGCGGAGTCCGAACCCCGTCCCGTGCTGGACGCGTCCGCGCGCGATGGACTCCTGGAGGCTCTGGAGGCGGCTCGCGAGGGGAGGTTCGAGCGCGCCTGGAGATCGAGACGCTCCGCGAACGCGTGCGCGCTGCGCAGGCCCGCGTCGTCTCGCTGCAGCGGCAGCGTGAACAGGAGCGTGAGGCTGCCGCCGAGGCGGCCCGGCGTGCAGTGATCCGACGCGCACAGCGCGAGGCGGCATCGGCGGTGGCAGAGGAGGTGCCGCGCGTGCTCGACTCGATCGATCGCTCTGTCGCCGAGGCACGCCTGGCCCTCGCCGCGGCCGAGGCAGAGCGATCTGCGCACAGCGAGGAGCTGACGGCGCTGCGCGCGCAGGAGAGCTCGCTGCGGGAACGCTTGGCGGGTCTGACCGAGAGCGTGCACGGACTCGAGCTGCAGATCCACGAGAAGAAGCTGCACCTGTCCGGTCTGCTTGAACGAGTCGCCTCGGAGCTCGCTCTCGACGAAGATATTCTGATTGCGGAATATGGTCCGGATCAGCCAGTGCCGCACGATCCGGGAGCAGAGGAGCCGGACGACGACACGGCGATCCCGTTCGATCGAAGAATCCAGGAGCGACGGCTGAAGGAGGCCGAGCGCAAGCTCGCCCAGCTCGGTCGCGTGAACCCATTGGCACTGGAGGAGTTCGCGGCTCTCGAGCAACGGCACGCTTTCCTCACCGAGCAGCTGTCGGACCTGACCAAGACCCGGCAGGATCTGCTGGCGATCATCGCCGAGCTCGACGAGCGGATGCAGGTGATCTTCGCGAGCGCCTTCGAGGACACGAAGCAGGCGTTCGGCGAGGTCTTCCCGCTGCTGTTCCCCGGCGGCTCCGGCAGCATCTCGCTGACCGATCCCGAGAACCTGCTCACCACCGGCATCGAGGTGGCGGTGCGCCCGGTCGGCAAGAAGATCGAACGACTCTCGCTGCTCTCGGGCGGTGAGCGGTCGCTGGCAGCGGTGGCGCTGCTGGTGGCGATCTTCAAGGCGCGGCCGAGCCCGTTCTACATCCTCGACGAAGTAGAGGCGGCGCTCGATGACGCCAACCTGGGACGCCTGCTGACGGTGTTCGAGCAGCTGCGTGAGAACTCGCAGCTGCTGGTGATCACGCACCAGAAGCGCACCATGGAGATCGCCGACGCGCTCTACGGCGTGTCGATGCGCCAGGACGGCGTCTCGGCCGTCGTCGGTCAGCGTGTCGGAGACCGCGCCACGGCATCCGCCTGATTCGCTCCCGTCGCACTTTCTGTCGCTTTCCGAGCCCGGAGGCGACGAAAAGTGCGACGGGGGCGTCAGGTGGGTCGGGCCGGCAGCGAGGCTTCGAAAGCGGTCACCAGCTCAGCGAAGCCGGGCACATCCATAGGGCGGTGCTGGGCACCCGGCAGGACGACGTGCTCGGCGCCGTCCGATGCCAGCTCTGCGGCGATCGTCTCGTACTCCGCATTCCAGCCGCCCGTGACGACGAGCGTCGGGATGTCGGACAGCATCCGTCGGCGCACTCCATGGCCCCAGGGCAGGTTCGTCACTGCCCAGTGCTCGGCAACCGGACGCTCGGCGTCCCACCTGGCAGGGTCGAACGGGCCGCCGAACATGAGCGGTCGCAGAATCGCCCAGAAGGCGCGCAGATCGCCGTTCTCAGCCTGGGATCGCGCCTCGGTGACGATGCTGATATGCCGTTCGACCGGTTCGGCGCCGCGGGCGATGTCGTAGAGAGCGGGTTCGACGAGCACGAGGCCGGCGACCGGCATCCGCTGTGCTGCCAGCGCGACCGGGACTGCACCGATCGAGTGTGCGTGGAAGAGCACCGGCGCAGTGCCGAAGCCTCGAACCAGCAGTTCTGCCTGCTCCTGGACGGTGGATGCGGAGGGGAAGGACACGAATTCACTGGATACCGGGTCAGCGCCGGGCCAGGCATCCGCGCCCCGTCGGCCGGCGCCATGGACGTAGACGCGACGGATGCTCATGTCGATCATCGTAGGCTGGACACATGGCGGAGAAGTCCTGGTCCCTCGGTCGTGCACTGCGCGGCATGTTCGTCAAGCCCACCATCGACGAGACCACCTGGGAGGATCTGGAGACCGCGCTGATCACCGCAGACTTCGGTCCCGACATCACCGAGCAGCTGCTGGATGAGCTGCACGAGAAGGTCGACCGGTACCGCACCACCGATCCGCGGGATCTGCAGCGGATGCTGCGCGAGACCCTCGAAGAGCGCTTCGCGAAGTTCGACACGACGCTCAAACTCACCGAGCGTCCCGCCGTCGTGCTCGTGGTCGGTGTGAACGGCGTGGGCAAGACCACCACGATCGGAAAATTCACCAAGTTCCTGCGTGGCTTCGAGCGCAGCGTCGTGGTCGGCGGCGCCGACACCTTCCGGGCCGCCGCCGTCGACCAGCTGGCCACCTGGGCGCAGCGCGGGGAGCGGCTATGGTGCGCCCCCAGCACGAGGGACAGGATCCGGCATCCGTGGCCTATCAGACCGTGGAGTACGCGCAGCAGCACGGCGTGGAGATCGCGATCATCGACACAGCCGGCCGCCTGCACACCAAGGGCGGGCTGATGGACGAGCTCTCCAAGGTGCGCCGCGTGGTCGAGAAGCTCGCGCCGATCAGCGAGGTGCTGTTGGTGCTGGATGCCACCACAGGGCAGAACGGTGTGCTGCAGGCCGAGGCGTTCCTGCAGCACGCAGGCGTCACCGGACTCGTCGTCACCAAACTGGACGGCTCGGCCAAGGGCGGGTTCATCCTCGCCGTGCAGGAGCGCACCGGCATCCCGGTGAAGCTGCTGGGGCAGGGTGAGGGCATCGACGACCTCACCGGTTTCACACCGCACGTCTTCGTGTCGGCACTCGTCGGCGCGTAGGACTACCGGACGAGCGCGGAGGCTGGTTTCATAGCGATATGGCGATCGAACACGACTACTTCGGAGTCCTCTCCGCCGGGCCCGACGGCGCCATCTTCTGGACCGAGCGGGTCGAGGTGGGAGAGCAGTCGGTGACGGTCGACCTGACCGCCCCCGATCAGGACGACGTCTCGCAGGCGGCGCTCGACGTCGCAGCGTCGCTGATCTCCGGAATCGAGGCACTGGACGCGGTCGTCCGCCGCGCCATGCTGGCGGAGGTCGACGATCGCACCAGTGAGGTGACCGAGTACATCCTGCAGCAGCAGGAGGCCTATGGCGACGAGCTCGAGGAGATCCTGGTCGACGTCAGCGGGGATCCTGCTGTCGACATCATCCGATCGCTGACGCTGATGAGCATGACGATCCTCGCCGACGAGCACGGCGGCACCGACCCGTTCGCCGTCATGGAGTATGCGCTTGACGCGGATGCCACCGACGACGTGCTGCTGGTCAACCTCGATTCCGACGGCGCGGTGCTCTCGGTGATGAGCGCCGACTAGCGTTCGGCATCGGTCTGCGGCGCGCCGATCTGCAGTCGGGCGCCGGGATCAGACCGCCTGCGCGAAGCCGAGATCGGCGCTCTCGGCGATGTGCGCGAGATGCGGCGGGATCTCGCGACCCTTCGAGATCATCGACTGCGCCCACAGCCGTCCAGCGCGGTACGACGAACGTACCAGCGGCCCGGCGAGCACGCCGAGGAAACCGATCTTCTCGGCCTCCTCCTTGAACTCTACGAACTCGGCGGGCTTGACCCAGCGCGCCACCGGCAGGTGCCGAGGCGTCGGCCGCAGATACTGCGTGATCGTGATGATGTCACAGCCGGCATCGCGCAGATCCTGCAGCGCCTGGACGACCTCCTCCGGCTCCTCGCCCATGCCGAGGATGAGGTTCGACTTCGTGATCAGCCCCGCTTCGTGCCCCTGTGTGAGCACGTTCAGCGACCGCTCGTAGGTGAACGCCGGGCGGATGCGGCGGAAGATGCGCGGCACGGTCTCGACATTGTGCGCGAATACCTCGGGGCGGGCATCGAAGATCTGCCCCAGGAACTCCGGCTTGCCGCTGTGGTCGTTGGCCAGCAGCTCGACCCCGGTGTTCGGGTTCTGCGCATGGATCTGCCGCACCGTCTCGGCATTCAGCCACGCACCGGTGTCGGGCAGGTCATCGCGTGCGACGCTGGTCACCGTGGCGTAGCGCAGGCCCATCCGGGTGACGCTCTCGGCCACTCTGCGCGGTTCGTCCGTGTCGTAGTCGGCGGGCTTGCCGGTATCGATCTGGCAGAAGTCGCAGCGGCGGGTGCACTGCGAACCGCCGATGAGGAAGGTGGCCTCGCGATCCTCCCAGCATTCGTAGATGTTGGGACAGCCGGCCTCTTGGCAGACGGTGTGCAGACCTTCGTCCTTCACCAATGAGTGCAGCGCCTGGTATTCAGGGCCCATCTTCGCCTTGGTGCGTATCCACTCCGGCTTGCGCTCGATCGGGGTCGCGGAGTTGCGGATCTCCAGGCGCAGCAGCTTGCGGCCTTCCGGGTGCGTCGCGCTCATGCAGCGACCCCCGCGGTCGGCGCACCGGCGTACTCGGCGGCGAAGGCGTCGGAGACGGCCTGCACGATGTCGACGGGGGAGATGTCAGCGCCGACGACCTCGCTGACTGTGGTGACACCGGCATCCGTGATGCCGCAGGGGATGATGCCGCTGAACCCGGTGAGGGTGTTGTCGCAGTTGATCGCGAAGCCGTGCATGGTCACGCCCTGCTGCACGCGCACGCCGATCGCGGCCACCTTGTCCTCGGAGAGCGGCCGGCGCACCCAGACGCCGCTGCGCCCGGCGACCTGGTAGCCGTCGACGCCGAGGGGCTTGAGGATGCTGATCAGCAGCCGCTCCATGCGTCGCACATGCGCGACGACGTCCATCGGCTCGGGCAGCCGCACGATCGGATAGCCGACGAGCTGGCCAGGGCCGTGCCAGGTGATCTTGCCGCCCCGATCCACGTCGACGACCGGCGTTCCGTCCTGCGGGCGCTCCTGTGGCTCGGTGCGCTTCCCGGCCGTGTAGACCGCCTCGTGCTCGAGCAGCAGCAGGGTGTCGGGACGATCGCCCGCGACGACGTCGCGATGGATGCTGCGTTGCAGCTCCCAGCCGTCCAGGTAGGGCACGAAGTCCGGTGCGAGACCGGCGATCCGGATGTCGAGCATGGGTGCTCCCGAGGTTGTTGGATGCAGTGCAAGAACTTCTGCGCTCCAGCGTACTCCACCCGCCGGGAAGTCGGCGAGACACAGCACCGCTACGCTGAAGCCATGACTTCGGAGCCGCGCGCGGGCAGGCCTCGGGCGTCGTCTCGCGAGACGCTGGCAGAGGCGGCATGCGAGCTGTTCCTCGAGCGGGGCTATGAGGCCACATCGATCGTCGACATCGCACGACGCGCCGGGGTCAGCCGATCCAGCTTCTTCAACTACTTCTCATCGAAGAGCGATGTGCTGTGGTCGGGCCTGGATGCGAGGATCGCTGCGGCATCCGTCGCGCTGGCCGCACTCGGCACAGAGGCCGATGGAGCGTCCGTGCGAGCGGCCGTAGAACCGATCGTGCGCGGTTTCGCCCCCGACCCTCTGGCGCTCGCACTGCGCAACAGTGCCGCGATGGGCTTGGAGAGCGAACTGCTGCGAGATACCGGCCTGCGGCACGCTCGCATCGCCTCGGCCGTCGCGGCGGCCGCGCGCAGCGCCGGCGTGGAGGTCATCCGCGCCGACATCCTCGGCTCCGCCGTCGCGACTGCGGTGCTCTCCGCGCTGCGGGTCTGGGCGGAGCAGGGACCGGGCCAGGTATCGCTCGAGCAGCGGTTCGATGCGGCGCTGCGCAGCATCCACGACCTCCCCTGGGGCTGAGCAGCCCCTGCTCGGCCCGGACGCCGCTCTCCCGTAGAATCGGAGGCACCATGGCTACCTTTGGCACGCTCTCCGATCGGCTCACCGAGACCTTCCGCAATCTGCGCACGAAGGGAAAGCTGAGCCCCGCCGATGTGGACGGCACCGTCCGCGAGATCCGCCGCGCTCTGCTCGACGCGGATGTCGCGCTGGCCGTCGTCAAGGACTTCACCGCCAAGGTGCGCGAACGCGCACTGGGCGATGAGGTCAGCAAGGCGCTCAACCCGGCGCAGCAGGTCGTGCAGATCGTGAACGAGGAGCTCGTCTCGATCCTCGGCGGCGAGCAGCGCCGGCTGGCGTTCGCGAAGACCCCGCCGACCGTCATCATGCTCGCCGGCCTCCAAGGATCGGGAAAGACCACCTTCGCGGGCAAGCTCGCAAAGCAGCTCCAGGGTGAGGGCCACACTCCGATCCTCGTCGCGGCCGACCTGCAGCGTCCGAACGCGGTGAATCAGCTGCAGGTGGTGGCCGAACGTGCTGGAGCCGCCATCTATGCTCCGGAGCCGGGGAACGGCGTGGGAGACCCGGTCAAGGTCTCCCAGGACGGCGTCGAGTACGCGCGCCGCCAGCAGCACGATGTCGTGATCATCGACACCGCCGGGCGTCTCGGTGTGGATGCCGAGCTGATGAAGCAGGCGGCCGACATCCGCACCGCGACCGCGCCGGACGAGGTGCTGTTCGTCATCGACGCGATGATCGGTCAGGACGCGGTGAACACGGCCAAGGCATTCCAGGAGGGCGTCGACTTCACCGGCGTCGTCCTGTCGAAGCTCGACGGCGACGCCCGCGGCGGTGCCGCGCTCTCCGTCGCCTCGGTGACAGGTCGCCCGATCATCTTCGCCTCCACGGGTGAGAACCTCGAGGACCTCGAGCCGTTCCACCCCGACCGCATGGCGAGCCGCATCCTCGACCTCGGCGACATCCTCACCCTCATCGAGCAGGCGCAGCAGGCGTTTGATGAGGAAGAGGCGATGAAGGTCGCTGAGAAGCTCGCCAACGAGGCCTTCACCCTCGAAGACTTCCTCGAGCAGCTTCAGCAGATGAAGAAGATGGGCTCGATGAAGAAGATGCTCGGCATGCTGCCTGGCATGGGCCAGATGAAGCAGCAGCTCGAGGACTTCGACGACCGCGAGATCGACCGCACCGAGGCGATCATCCGCTCGATGACGCCGGGCGAGCGTCGCAATCCCAAGGTGCTCAACGGCTCGCGCCGTCTGCGGATCGCCCGCGGTTCCGGGATGACCGTCACCGACGTGAACCAGCTCGTGCAGCGCTTCGACCAGGCCGCGAAGATGATGAAGACCGTCGCCCGCGGCGGCACCCCGCAGATTCCCGGGATGGGCCCGATGGGCAAGCCCGGTGCTTCTTCCAAGCGCGGCAAGAAGGGCTCCAAGAGCAGGGGCGGCTCGCGCTCGGGCAACCCGGCCAAGCGTGCCGCCGAGAATGCCGGCATCGCCACCTCGACCGCCAATCCGACCGGGTCCGGCTTCGGGCTCGGCGGCGGTCAGAAGGCGCCGTCCGAAGCCGACCTCGCCGAGATCCAGAAGCTGTTCGGCAAGGGCTGAGTCAGCGCACGTCCTCGTCGACCCAGTCCATCGACTTCGTGACGGCCTTGCGCCACAATCGCAGCTGACGATCGCGCTCGTCGGCATCCATCGTCGGCTCCCAGCGGCGATCCTCCTGCCAGTTCGCGCGCAGATCATCCAGATCGCTCCAGAAGCCGACGGCGAGTCCGGCCGCGTAGGCCGCTCCCAACGCGGTCGTCTCGGTCACGACGGGGCGCACCACGGGCACGCCGAGCACGTCGGCCTGGAACTGCATGAGCGCGTCGTTGGCGACCATCCCGCCATCGACCTTCAGCTCGCTGAGGTCGACATCGGCATCCGCGTTCACCGCGTCGAGCACGTCGCGCGTCTGGAAGGCGACCGCCTCCAGTGCCGCGCGGGCGAGGTGGCTGCGGTTCGCGAAGCGGGTGAGTCCGACGATCACGCCGCGGGCATCCGGCTTCCAATAGGGCGTGAACAGCCCCGAGAACGCGGGAACGATGTACACGCCGCCATTGTCGTCGACCTTGCGGGCGAGATCCTCCACCTCGGGCGCCGACGAGATCAGGCCGAGCTGGTCGCGCAGCCACTGGATCAGCGATCCTGCGACGGCGATCGAACCCTCCAATGCATAGTGCGTGG
The DNA here is from genome assembly GCF_030296555.1 of Microbacterium suwonense. Taxonomy (NCBI): domain Bacteria; kingdom Bacillati; phylum Actinomycetota; class Actinomycetes; order Micrococcales; family Microbacteriaceae; genus Microbacterium; species Microbacterium suwonense. The sequence continues at coordinate 991,209 of NZ_AP027728.1, read as the reverse complement.
GGCCGTCGCCGAGTTTGTAGCCGACCGTGGTGAGCAGCCCGTTCTCGGAGCGCACGATCTCTTCACCGGTGTTGAAGATGAGGAAGCAGCCCGTGCCATAGGTGTTCTTGCTCTCACCCGCAGCGAAGGCCGCCTGGCCGAAGGTCGCCGCCTGCTGGTCGCCCAGGATGCCGGCGATCGGCGTCTCGCGCAGCAGCGAGGAGCTCTCGGCCGTGCCATACACCTCGGACGAGGAGCGGATCTCCGGCATCATCGAGCGAGGCACCCCGAACACCTCGAGGATGTCATCGCGCCACTGCAGCGACTCCAGATCCATGAACATCGTGCGCGACGCGTTCGTCACGTCCGTGGCGTGCACGCCGCCGTCGACTCCGCCGGTGAGGTTCCACAGCACCCAGGTGTCGGTGGTGCCGAACATCAGCTCACCGGCATCCGCCTTCTCTCGCGCGCCGTCGACGTTCTCCAGGATCCAGGCGATCTTCGTGCCCGAGAAGTACGTGGCCAGCGGCAGACCGACCACCGGCTTGAAGCGGTCGACCCCGCCGTCCGCGGCGAGCCGGTCGACGATCTCCTGCGTGCGCGTGTCCTGCCACACGATCGCGTTGTACACCGGCTCGCCCGTGTTCCGGTCCCACACCACAGCGGTCTCGCGCTGGTTGGTGATGCCGACGGCGGCGATGTCGTGACGGGTCAGATGGGCGCGGGTGAGGGCGAGGCCGATGACCTCCTGCACGTTCCGCCAGATCTCTGCCGCGTCGTGCTCGACCCAGCCCGCTTTGGGCAGGATCTGCTCATGCTCCTTCTGGCCCGTCGCGACGACGCTGCCGGAGCGGTCGAAGATGATCGCCCGGCTCGATGTGGTGCCTTGATCGATCGAGAGAACGTACTCGGCCATGCGGCCCTCCTTCAGCGGATCATCGACGATCCGCATTCTCACCAGTGTGTCGTCAGCGACGAGCGGGAACAGCGAGCGACAGGCCGTGTGCGTCATTCAACAGCTGCACCGTCGCCTCGACCTCGGCATCCCTGCGGTCACCATCCCATCCCAGCAGCGGAGCCAGGGCATCCGCCAGCTCCGTGAGCAGCGCATCCGTGACATCTCCGACGAACGCGATGTTGGAACGGCGAAGCACGACGTCGGCGAGACGCACGACGAGCTCGTGCTGCACCATCCACTCCAGTTCGCGCACCGACAGCTCTCCGCCGGCGAGCGGGCGATCCTCTTCCTGCTCGATGTGCGCCCACACCTCGGCCGCGCGCGTGCCGTACCTCGCCAGCAGCTGATCGCCGCGCGCCGGGGCGGCACCGGGCAGGTTCGCCTGTTTCCAGGCCGACCGCGCCCGCGTCGTGCGAGGAAAGCCCTGTCCGCCGCCGATCGGCAAGCCGACCGTGGACACCGAGCGCCTGCGCCCGAGCAGTGTGAGGACGCGGTTCGACAGCGTCTCGCCCAGTGCGCGGAACGTCGTCCACTTGCCGCCGACCAGGCTCAGCATCGGCGTCGCACCGCTGTCATCGCGTTCGATCCGGTAGTCGCGGGAGACGAAGCCGGGGGCGGTGTCCTCGTGCCGCGGCAGAGGACGGATGCCGGCGAAGCGGTACACGATCTGGGAGCGGTCCACGCGGATCGTCGGGAAGACGTGGTTGATGAGCGCGAAGAAGTAGTCGATCTCCTCCTCGGTGCAGCGTGCCGGCTCGCGTGGGTCGGCATCGATGTCGGTCGTGCCCACCAGCACGCGGCCCTTGAGTGGATAGATCAGCACGATGCGTCCGTCGGAGTGCTCGAAGAAGATCTCCCGGCCGCCCGTCGCAGCCAGCAGCTCGGGATGATCCAGCACGATGTGCGATCCCTTGGTGCCGCCCATGAAGCGGGTGTCGGTGCCGAGCGACTCATTGGTCAGATCCGTCCAGGGGCCGGAGGTGTTCACGATGACGTCCGCTTTGAGCGCGAACTCCTCGGCGCTCTCCCGGTCGCGCAGCACGACAGCCTCGCCCTGGCGCCCCACGGCCTCGACATAGTTGAGTGCGAAGGAGCCGGAGTTGGCCGAGCGGCCGTCCTGCAGCACGTCGAGTGCGAGCCGCTCCGGATCGTGCATGGAGGCGTCGTAGTAGGTGGCGGTGTACTTGATCTTCGAATCGAGCTGGGGGAGTTCCGCCAGCGACGATGTGCGACCGAGGAACCGATGCCGCGGCACGGAGCCGCCGTCGCGCGAGAACAGGTCGTAGATCGTCAGCCCCGCCTTGATGAGCACGGCACCGCGCTCTTGCGGTTTGCCGCTGCGATGGGTGAGGAAGCGCAGGGGAGCGGAGAGGATGCCCGAGAAGGTCGAGTAGATCGGGATCGTGGTCTGCAGTGGCTTGACGTAGTGCGGTGCGATGCGCAGCAGGCCGTTGCGCTCCTGAACGGATTCCCGCACCAGCCGGAACTCGCCGTTCTCCAGGTAGCGGATACCGCCGTGGATCATGTGGCTGGACGCCGCCGACGCGCCGCCGGCGAAATCGCCCCGATCGACGATGACGGCATCCACACCCTGCAGCGCCAGATCGCGGAACAGCGAGATGCCGTTGATGCCGGCGCCGACGATCAGGACGGTGGTTCGGCCGGCCTCGCGCACTGCGGCCAGTTCCGCTTCTCGCCGTGTGCTGCGCGTCTTCTCGACCATGATGTCCCCTTCGTCCGGATCTGTGCATCCGCTGCGGATTCCAGCATCCGTCGCCTGACCGGATCACGCAAACGCTGTGCACGAATGTGCAATTGTGGACTCGGAGGTGATGCGCGATGGTCGCGAGCTCGGGCCGGCAGGAGGCCAGGACGACCGCCGCTCTCGCGGCGGCCAGGCTCTACTATCTGCAGGACATGACCATGGACGCCATCGCGACCGAGCTCGGCACCTCGCGGTCGTCGGTGTCGCGGCTGCTGTCGTATGCGCGCGCCAGCGGCCTGGTCGACATCCGCATCAACTCGCCTTTCGAACGCGTCGGCGAGCTTGAGGAGCAGTTGCGTGCGCGCTTTCGGATCTCTGGGCACATCGTGCCGATGTCAGGCATCGTCAACGATGTCGAGAGCCTCGAGCGGGTCGCGCTGACCGCGGGTCGGCTGCTGTCGCAGTTCGTCGAATCGAACATGGTCGTGGGCATCGCCTGGGGCTCCACGATCGGCATGGTGAGCCGATCGCTTGCGCCCAAGGAGACACATGGCACGACGATCGTGCAGCTCAATGGAGCCGGCAACGTCCAGACCAGCGGCCTGGAGTACTCCAGCGACATCCTGCAGCGCTTCGGACACGCGTTCGGCGCGCAGGTGGAGCAGTTCCCGGTGCCGGCCTTCTTCGACGATCCCGACACGCGCGCGGCCGTGTGGCGGGAGCGCAGCACACGCCGGGTGCTGTCGTTCCAGTCCAAGATGGACATCGCCGTCTTCGGGCTGGGCTCGCCGCAGGCCGAGGTGCCCAGCCGGGTCTATGTCGGCGGATACCTGAACCGCGACGACTACCGAAGTCTGCGCGAGGACGAGGCGATCGGCGACGTGGCGACGGTGTTCTTCCGCGCGGACGGCAGCTGGCGCGACATCCGTCTGAACGCACGCTCCACCGGCCCTGGGCTGGATCGTCTCCGTCGCGTGCCGCGGCGGGTGTGCGTCGTCTCCGGAGCGGCGAAGGTCGGCGCGCTGCGCGCAGCGATCGCCGCGGGGATCATCACGGATGTCGTCCTGGACGAGTCGCTCGCGCGGTTGCTGCTCGAAGAGGATTGAGCCTGGAGCGGTGCTCGATCGCCCCAAGCCCGCGTTCCTCAAGCCCGGCTCAGACCGCGGTGGAGCGCTCGGGGCCGGCGCGGAACTCGCGGATGAGATGTTGCACGACCTCGCGCAGGTCGCCGTCTGCGGCCTGCGCCGCGCTCAGTTGGCGAGCGTAGCTGGCGCCATCCTGCAGGATCGTCCGCACGCCTTCGAGTTCCCGCGAGCACGACAGATCGCGTGCGACGGGGGCGAGGTCCTCCAGCACCGCCAGAAGATGATCGCGCACGGGAATCTGCGACCCGGCCGGATCGACGATGACCCGGGCGTCGAGCCCGTAGCGCGCGGTGCGCCACTTGTTCTCGCGATGGAACCACGGCTGCAGCCCGGGAAGCTCGCGACCCTCGTCGAGCTCCCGGGAGAAGTGCTCGACCAGCGACTGGGTCAGTGCGGCCACCGAGGCCAGCTCGGTGAGGGTGGACATGCCGTCGCAGGCGCGCACCTCGATCGTGCCCCAGCGAGGCGCGGGGCGGATGTCCCAGCGCACTTCGGACACGTCGTGCATCACCCCGGAGCGGACCATGTCGTCGAGGTATCCCTCGAACTCCTGCCAGGTGCGGATCGGCCAGGGCAGCCCGGCGGTCGGCAGCTGCTGGAAGACCAGCGAGCGGTTGGAGGCGTAGCCGGTGCGCTCACCCGCCCAGAACGGGCTGGATGCCGACAGCGCCTGCAGATGCGGCAGGAACGACGAGAGCGCGCCGATGATCGGCAGCACCTTGTCGCGATCCTCGACGCCCACGTGCACGTGGATGCCCCAGATCATCATGTTCCGCCCCCACCACTGCGTGCGCTCGATGAGCTGGCGGTAGCGCGTCTTCTCGGTCACACGCTGGTTGAACCATTGCGCGAACGGATGGCTGCCCGCCGACAGCAGCTCGATTCCCGCTGGGTCGGTGGAGCGGCGGACGGATGCCACCGCCGCGGAGATGTCGTCCACCGCGTCCGCCACGGTCGCCCCCACACCGCTGGTCACCTCGATCGTGTTCGTGAGCAGCTCACCGGTGACGGTGTGCCGCTCCTCGGCGCTCTGCGCCTCGAGGAGCTCCAGCAGTTCGGGCGCTCGGCCGACGAGATCCCCGGTCACCGGGTCGGCGAGCATGACCTCCCACTCCAACCCGACCGTGGAGCGGGCTGAGGGCGCGAATTCGATCGGCACGCGCACAGTCTGACATGCGCGATCGACTCGCCGCACCCACGGAGTCGCCCGGTTTCGCGCACGGGGCCCGGATCTGGCAGAATAGAGGGTCGGACGGCTGCTCGACCCTCTATCCAGCTCCCGTCCCCCTTTCAGAGCTTCCACCGGGTTGTGCACCCCACTCTCCAGGTGACCAGTTCGTCTTCCTTTCCACACCCATTCAGGAGAATCGTGGCAGTCAAGATCCGTCTCAAGCGCTTCGGCAAGATCCGTGCGCCGTACTACCGCATCGTCGTCGCCGACTCGCGCACCAAGCGCGATGGTCGTGTGATCGAGGAGATCGGCAAGTACCACCCCACTGAGCAGCCGTCGTTCATCGAGGTCGACTCCGAGCGTGCGCAGTACTGGCTGTCGGTGGGTGCGCAGCCGACCGAGCAGGTCACCGCGCTGCTGAAGCTCACCGGCGACTGGGGCAAGTTCAAGGGCGACAAGGACGCGAAGTCCACCGTCCAGGTCGCTGAGCCCAAGGCGCCGTTCGAGATCGACGCCTCGAAGAAGTCCGTCGTCAAGCCCAAGGCTGAGAAGAAGGAGGCTCCCGCAGAGGAGGCTCCCGCCGCCGACGCGGAGGCCGCTGAGGCTCCCGCCGCCGACGCAGAGTAATCCGCCGTGCTCGCCGCCGCGCTCGAACACATCGTCAAGGGGATCGTCGATCATCCTGACGATGTCCGCATCGTCTCATCCGCATCGCCGCGAGGCGATCTGCTCGAGGTGCACGTGCACCCGGATGACCGTGGACGCGTGATCGGGCGCGGTGGCCGCACAGCCAAGGCGCTGCGCACGCTGATCTCCGCCCTCGCCGACGGACGTCGTGTCCGCGTCGATGTCGCGGACGACTGACTGTGGCCGGTGACAGGAACCAGCTCCGCGTCGGACGCCTGCTCAAGGCGCATGGTCTCAAGGGTGCGCTGAAGCTCGAGCTCTATACGGATGCTCCCGAGCGCCGTTTCGTCCCCGGCGCCGTCTTCACGCTTCAAGTGCCCGAGGCATCCGAGTGGCACGGCAAGACCATCACGGTGCGCGAATACCGCGTGATGAACGGCAACTCCGTGATCTTCCTCGAGGGCGTCGACGACCGATCGACCGCCGAGACCCTGGTCCGCGCGATCCTCTGGATGGATGAGGACGACGAGGCGGAGGATGACGCCTGGTACGCGCACCAGCTCGTCGGCCTCGACGTGATCCGCGACGACGTCGTGGTCGGACGCGTGCTGCGCGTCGAGCATCTGCCCGCACAGGATCTGCTGATCGTCAAGACGGACACCGCAGAGGTCATGGTCCCGTTCGTCGCGGCGATCGTCCCGACCGTCGATATCGCCGGAGGCCGGATCATCGTCACCCCGCCGAACGGCCTTTTCGAGGATCCGCCGGCGTCGGATGCCGCGGGCGATCCGTCTGAGTGACGTCTGGCATCCGCATATGCGAATCGACGTCGTCTCGATCTTCCCGTCGTACTTCGACGGACTGACGCTCTCCCTGCTGGGCAGGGCTCGCGAGACCGGCCTCCTCGACCTGAAGGTGCACGATCTGCGCGAGTGGACGCACGACAGGCACCGCACCGTCGATGACACCCCGTACGGCGGCGGCGCGGGCATGGTCATGAAGCCGGAGCCCTGGGGTGACGCGCTCGATCAGCTCGCCGTGTCGTCGGAAGGGCAGCCGACCATCATCTTCCCCTCGCCCGCAGGAGAGGTCTTCACCCAGGCGACAGCCCGGGAGCTCGCAACCCGCGAGCACCTGATCTTCGGCTGCGGCCGCTACGAGGGCATCGACGAACGCGTCTTCGAGTACGCCGCCTCGCTGGGGGAAGTGCGCCTGATCAGCCTGGGCGACTATGTGCTCAACGGCGGGGAGGTCGCCGTCATGGCCATGACCGAAGCGATCGGCCGGCTCATCCCCGGCGTCGTGGGCAACCCTGAGAGCCTGGTCGAGGAATCCCACGAGGACGGCCTGCTCGAGTACCCCTCGTACACGAAGCCGTCGGTGTGGCGCGATCGCGCGGTGCCGCCGATTCTGCTCAGCGGAAACCACGGCGCGATCGCGGATTGGCGCCACGAGCAGCAGCTGAAGCGCACCCGCGCCCGGCGCCCCGATCTGCTGGCCTGACCCCGGCTCGCCGAAACCCCTCCTGGTTGTCGAAACCCCCTCAGAATTACGTCTGTGGTGAGGGGTCTGGACGCTGGGGAGGGGTTTCGGCGGAGGGGAGGCGCGCGGTGGCGCCGATAGTGTTGAAGCATGGCTGATCGGATGCTGGCGAAGTCGTTCCTCGATGCGGGGGAGGACTATGAACGCTTCCGTCCCGGGTTCCCGGATGCGGCGGCGGATGCTGTCATTCCGACACCTGTGCGCACCGCGCTTGATCTGGGCGCAGGAACGGGCAAGTTCACCGAGCTTCTGCTCGACCGCGCCGAGCACGTGATCGCGGTCGAGCCGTCCGAGCCGATGCTCGCCGTGCTGCGCACCAAGCTCCCCGATGTCGAGGTGCACCTCGGCACGGCCGAATCGATTCCCGCCGCCGACGGCTCCGTTGACGTCGTCACCGCCGCGCAGGCCTTCCACTGGTTCGACCGCGAGCCGGCCTGTGCCGAGATCCGGCGGGTTCTCGCTCGGGGGGGGCACCCTCGGACTGCTGTGGAACCATTCCGATGCCGCCTGTACCTGGGACCGCGCCTGCACGCGCGTCGCGCACCCCGCGCTGGAGAACGGACTGACCGCATCAGCGGAGAGCACCGAGCACCTGACCGGGTTCGAGCCGCCCCGGTTCGTGCAGGTGCCCTGGCGCGAGCGGATCGGACGGGCTGACTACATCGCGCGCTGGCTGACCGTCAGCTCGTTCCTCGCCGCATCCGATCGCGAGCGCACGCGCATGGTAGCCGAGATCGAACGCATCCTCGACACCGACCCCGAGACGGCGGGTCGCGACGAGTTCGAGCTGCCGCAGATCACCGATGTCTACGTCTACCGCGCGTCCTGACCCTCGCTGATCGTCCTCCGGCCCCGATGATCTCCCTCGTGTGACCCGAATCGCCGCATCCGTGTCGGGGAGGGGACCAGATGAGTCACCCGAGCGGTCGCGCAGGGTACGAAGAGCACGGGCGTGTCGGGTGGGCGGGCGTCAGTCGACGCCGAGGAAGCTCCGGTCGGTGAGGATGATCGGGCCATCGGCGGTCACTGCCACGGTGTGCTCGGAGTGCGAGCCACGCGAGCCGTCTGCGCTGCGCAGCGTCCAGCCGTCGGCATCCGTCCGCAGCTCGTCGGTGGTGGCGAGCAGCCACGGCTCGAGGGCGAACACGAGCCCCTCGCGCAGCGGGAATCCGCGACCAGCGCGGCCGTCATTGGGGATATGGGGGTCGCCGTGCATGATGCGGCCCACGCCGTGGCCGCCGAAGTCGGTGTTGATCGAATATCCCGCACCGTGTGCGACGGCGGCGATGGATGCCGAGATGTCTCCGACCCGGTTGCCGACCACAGCCGATGCGATCGCGGCATCCAGTGCGCGCTCGGTGGTGTCGATCAGGCGCAGGTCCTCGTCACGCGGCGCCCCCACGACGAAGGACACTGCGGAGTCCGCTACCCAGCCGTCGACGGAGACGGCGAAATCGAGAGAGACGAGATCGCCGTCGCGCAGCACGTAGTCGTGCGGAAGGCCGTGCAGCACGGCATCGTTGACCGACGTGCAGATGACCTTTCCGAACGGCCCGTTCCCGAACGACGGCGCGTAGTCGATGTAGCAGGACTCGGCGCCGGCCTTGCGGATCAGATCGTGTGCGTGGCGGTCGATCGAGAGCAGATTCGTGCCGACCTTCGTCTCTGCGCGCAGCGTCGCCAGTGTCTCTGCGACGAAGCGGCCGGCGGCTCGCATCTCGTCGATCTCAGCGGGTGTGCGCAGTTCGATCATGGGGAAGATCCTCTCGTCAGCATCCATTCTCTCCGATGCCGTGCTGGACAAGCTCACAGCGAACACCCGTCGTCCGAGAAGGGGGCGCACGTAACATCGGAGCATGTGGTTGCGTCAGGCGTTCTTCCGCTGGCTCCTGCCGGCGGCCTTCCTGCTGCCGCTGTGGCTGTTCGTCGGCTGGGCGATCTTCGGGCAGAGCGCCTGGAGTCTGCTGTGGGTGCTGCTGATGGCGATGCCGGCGGTCTTCGGCGGTCAGCTCGTGCTCACCCTGCTCACCCGCTCGCGTCCTTCCGTGCGCGCTGAACGTGCGCTGTCCTGGTGGGATGTCGCGGGCTTCGCGGTCTGGCATGCCCTGACCATCGCGGTCGGCCTGTTTCTGGACGGCGGTTTCGGATGGTTGCTGACGGGAGCGATCGTCACCGCAGTCGCACTGTTCTGGCTGCAGCTGTGGCAGCTGTGGAACGAGGCACGCGGCACCGGTCTGCGCGTGCGCGAGACGGTGAGCTGGTCCGCGTCATCGCGGGCCGATCGCCGCGAGCCGTCTCGCGAACCCGACGTGGTCATCATCGAGGAGCGCCGGACTCGGCGGTGATCCGACTGGTTTTGAAGCGGGTCGGGTTCATGGCAGAATAGATGTTTGTGCCGTGAACCGGTTCTGCCTCAGGGGAACCCGCGGACGCATTCTGCGCCGCTCGGCACGCACCCGTTCTTATTCCTTTGAATCATGCACCCGACCTGTGGCGAGTGCAGAGAGAGACGATCATGCAGATCCTCGACGCCGTTGACGCGGCATCGCTCCGTTCCGACATTCCTGTCTTCAACCCCGGTGACACCGTCAAGGTGCACGTCAACATCACCGAGGGATCGCGTTCGCGCGTCCAGGTGTTCCAGGGCGTGGTCCTCGGCCGTCAGGGCGATGGTGTGCGTGAGACTTTCACCGTTCGCAAGATCAGCTTCCAGGTGGGCGTGGAGCGCACCTTCCCGGTGCACTCGCCGGTGATCGAGCGCATCGAGGTCGTCACCCGCGGCGACGTTCGCCGTGCCAAGCTGTACTACCTGCGCAACCTCCGTGGCAAGAAGGCCAAGATCAAGGAGAAGCGCGGCTGATCAGCCAGCGCATTTCGACGGAACCCCGGGACACTGCGTCCCGGGGTTCTGTCGTCTGAGCGTCGATGTGCGAACCTTGTAGATGCCGCCATCGTGCGACGCGATCGTAGAAGAGAGAGCACATGACATCCGACGCCGCCGAGTCCGCGGAGCGCACCCCTCGGCGGCGGGGCGTACTGGTCTTCCTGCGGGATGTGCTGGTGATCATCCTCATCGCCGCTCTGGTCTCGTTCGTGGTGAAGACCTTCGTCGTGCGCTCGTTCTACATCCCCTCCGGTTCGATGGAGCGCACCCTGCTGATCAACGATCGCATCCTCGTCGACGAGCTGACTCCATTGTGGACGGGCTACGACCACGGGGACGTGATCGTGTTCCAGGACCCTGGCGGATGGCTGCCGCCGGCACCGCAGCGCGCGCCTCGCCCGTTCATCGTCGAAGCCGCGGACTGGGTGCTCACCTTCGTTGGACTTTCGACATCGGATGCCCAGGATCACCTCGTCAAGCGGCTCATCGGCCTGCCTGGCGATCACGTCGTGTGCTGCAACGCGCTCGATCAGATCACCATAAACGGATCGCCGATCGACGAGCTCTCCTACCTGAATCTGCCTGACGGCGACACCTCGGCATCCGATATGGACTTCGACGTGACCGTTCCGGCGAACTCGATCTGGGTGATGGGCGACAACCGCGACCGCTCGCAGGATTCCCGCGCGCATCAGGGGCTCCCCGGCGGGGGATTCGTCCCGCTCGAGAACGTGGTGGGTCGTGCGTTCCTGACCACGTGGCCGCTGAACCGCGTCGGTTTGATAGACACCCACGACGAGGTGTTCACGTCGGTGCCGGAGCCGAAGTGAGTGTGGTCGCGCCGACGCTCCGCCTGGAGCGCAGCCTGCTGAAGCAGGAGTTCGACGTGATCATCGCGCTCGATGAGGTCGGGCGCGGGGCGCTGGCCGGTCCGGTCGCCGTCGGTGCGGCCGTGATCGACGCCACGTGCTCGCGCAGGCGCGTGCCCGACGGGCTGCGCGACTCCAAGCTCATCACCGAGCGCCGTCGGCCGGAGATGGCCGCGCGCGCGGCGGGCTGGGTGCCGGCATCCGCCGTCGGCTGGGCCAGCGCTGCCGAGGTGGATGCGAGCGGGATCATGTGCGCTCTCGGACTGGCTGCCTCCCGCGCGGTGCAGGCCGTCGTCGACCAGGGTGCGGCCCTGGATCGAGCAGTGGTCATCCTGGACGGCAATCACGACTACCTCTCCCGGGTGCATCCCGACCCGCTCGTGGTGCGGACCGTGATCAAGGGAGACCGCGACTGCGCGTCGGTGTCAGCGGCATCCGTGATCGCGAAGGTCGCACGGGACGGACTGATGGCCGAGCTGCACCCGCAGCATCCGGCCTACCAGTGGGATCGCAACAAGGGCTACGCCAGCGCCGAGCACCGGCGCGCGATCCGCGAGCAGGGACTGTCGCCGCTGCACCGGGCATCCTGGTCGATCGCCGACGCACCCACCCTGTTCTGAGCGGCCCGACGCCGACTGCGCTCACACCGGGGCGCGCTCTCCTAGGATGGAGTCATCATGGATGAGGATGCCTTCGACGATTACGACCGCGAACTCGAGCTCGCGCTGTTCCGCGAGTACCGCGATGTCGTCGCGCAGTTCCAGTACGTCGTGGAGACCGAGCGTCGCTTCTATCTCGCGAACGAGGTGAACGTGGTGCGCCGCGACACCGAGAACGACTTCTACTTCGAGATCTCCATGAAGGACGTCTGGGTGTGGGACATCTACCGTGCCGACCGGTTTGTGAAGAGCGTGCGGGTGCTGACCTTCAAGGACGTCAACGTCGAGGAGCTGCAGCGGCGGGAGTTCGAGCTGCCCGACGAACTGTCCCTGGACGGCAAGTGAACGCACTGCTTTCCACAATGCGCTGATCTGAGCGGGTTGTGCACAGCGGCCGGGATTCCGGTGCTGGAGGGTCGGTGTACACCGTCAAGCTGTCGTCATGGCAGCGAAAGACGAGTTGGGGCGCGCAGGTGAAGAGCGCGCCGCAAGACACCTCCGGGCTCAGGGATACGTCATCCTCGATCGCAACTGGCGTTGCGATCAGGGTGAGATCGACATCGTCGCGATGTGCGACGACCAGCTGTGCGTCGTGGAGGTCAAGACGCGCAGATCCGATCGGTACGGGCATCCGTTCGAGGCGATAGACGAGCGCAAGCGGCGACGGCTCTGGCGGCTCGCGTACGCCTGGGCTGCCGCGCACCCCGACACGGCGCGACGATGCGCGATCCGGCTGGAGGCTGTCGGGCTGATCGGAGCGGATGCCGAGACCGCCCGCCTCGAGCACCTGGTGGATCTGCTATGAGCACCGCGCGGACCTGGGCGGTCGCACTCACCGGCGTGGACGGCCACCTGGTGGAGGTCGAGGCGGACTTCTCCACGCAGACGCCGGAGTTCAAGATCATCGGGCTGCCCGACAAGGCACTCGGCGAGGCAGTGCAGCGGGTGTGGAACGCGTGCAGCAACACCGGGCTCGTCGTACCGCGGCGCCGGCTCACCGTGAACCTGTCCCCGGCGAGTCTGCCCAAGCACGGATCGGGATTCGACCTCGGCATCGCAATCGCGACCGCGGCGGCCGGTGGTGTGCTTCCGGCTGAGGCTATCCGCTCGACCGTGCACGTGGGCGAGCTGGGCCTGGACGGAAGACTGCGCCCGGTGCCGGGCGTGCTCCCCGCTGTGTACGCGGCGGCCCGTGCAGGGTTCCGGCGGGTCATCGTGCCGCACGCGAACGCGGCGGAAGCAGCGCTGGTGCCCGACATCGACATCCACGCGGCGGCGTCGCTCGCCGAGGTTGCGGCGCTGCACGGTGCCGAGGTCGACGTGCCCCTGGTCGAGCCCGTCGAGTTGGCAGGGCAGGAGCAGGCGGATGCCGAGAACCTGGATCTGGCCGATGTCATCGGGCAGGACGAAGCCGTCGACGCGCTGATCGTCGCGGCAGCCGGTGGGCATCACCTCATGCTCAGCGGGCCTCCGGGCGCAGGCAAGACCATGCTGGCTCGGCGGCTCCCGGGCATTCTGCCATTGCTGCCGAGCGACGAGGCGCTCGAGGTCGCGGCCATCCGATCACTCGCCGGGGAGCCGGTCACGCGGCTCGATCCTGTGGTGCCCTTCGTCGCTCCTCACCACAGCGCTTCGCCCGCGGCGCTGGTCGGCGGTGGTACGCGAGTGGCGCGCCCCGGTGCGATCGTCCGTGCCCACCGCGGTGTGCTGCTGCTGGACGAGACTCCCGAGTTCCAGCGCGTCGCTCTCGATGCGCTGCGCCAGCCGCTGGAATCGGGACGCATCGAGGTGCACCGGGCCGGTTTCACAGCGAGCTATCCCGCGCGGTTCCAGCTGGTTCTCGCTATGAACCCCTGTCCGTGCGGCAACTACGGGGTCCGCGGGGCGGAGTGCACGTGTCCGCCGATCGCGATCCGACGCTACGCTTCGCGACTGTCTGGGCCGCTGCGCGACCGCATCGACATCGATCTGCAGGTCGCGCGGGTGGCCGCCTCGCGGGCGACCTCGGGGGAGCGATCGGCGGTGACGTCGGCGGTCGCCAGGGAGCGCGTGGTCGCTGCCCGCGCATCAGCGGCCGAACGATGGCGCGGCTCCCCGTGGCGAGTCAATGGAGAGGTACCAGGGGAGCGGCTCCGGACGGGCGCCCTGCGCCTGCCCGCTGCCGTCCGCGCTCCGCTGGATCGCGCGCTGGAACGCGGTCAGGTCACACTGCGCGCTTATGACCGGGTATTGCGCATCGCATGGACGCTGGCCGATCTGACCGGAGCGTCCTCACCCGGGCTCGATGAACTGGGCAGGGCGCTGTTCTTGAAGAAGGGACTGCTGGCATGAGCGCCAAGAGAAATCAGCTGCTGAACGATCACCGGCTGCCCGCCGCAGCGCAGCGACTGAGACCCGATGCCGATCCTGCCGAGGTGATAGCGCGCGCCGCCTGGTCGGTGCTCGTCGAGCCAGGCGACGGTGTGGCCGGCGCGCTCATCGCCGCGCATGGGGCGCCGACCGCTCTGGAGCAGGCGTTCTGCGAGGAGGAGCTGCTCACTCCGGGAGTGGTGGATCCCCTCGCCTTCGCCGAGGCTCGTGCGCGCTGGCAGCCGCGCGCGCGTACGCAAGCGGTGTTGGATGCGATGCAGTCCTGTCATGAGGTGGGAGGAGGGCTGCTGCTCCCGGGCGATGAGAGCTGGCCGTCCGGGCTGGACGATCTGGGCGTGCATGCGCCGCTGGTGCTCTGGACCCGGGGTGACCCGCAGGTGCTCGCCGACGTCCCCGCAGTGTCGATCGTGGGTGCGCGAGCGGCCACTCCGTACGGGGAATCCGTGGCCGCCGACCTTGCCGGAGACCTGGCGGCGTCGGGGACGGTGGTCGTCTCTGGAGGCGCATACGGCATCGATGGCGCAGCCCACAGAGCGGCGCTGGGCGTCGGAGGGAACACGGTCGCCTTTCTCGCCGGTGGCATCGATCGCGCGTATCCGATGGGCCACCAGCAGCTGTTCGACCGGATTCGCGCCAGCGGAGTGCTGCTCAGCGAGGTGCCCTGCGGAAGCGCACCCACCAAATGGAGATTTCTGCAGCGGAACAGACTGATTTCCGCTGTCGGGCTGGCGACCGTGGTGGTCGAGGCCGGGTGGCGCAGCGGATCGCTCAACACGGCCGGCCATGCGGCGGCGCTCGGGCGGCCGATCGGGGCGGTGCCGGGGCCGGTCTCCTCCGGCGCATCGGCCGGTTGCCATCGGCTGCTGCGCGAATACGACGCCATCTGCGTGACCTCGGCTCAGGAGGTGCGCGAGTTGTGGGGGACTCTGCGCCGGGGGAGCAGTCGTCGTCGACGGCGGAGAACCCCGAGCGGATCCGGCTGCGGGACGCACTGAGCTCACGCACCCCTCGTGATGCGAACGAGCTCGCCCGGAGGTCGGGGCTCGCGGTCGGCAGGGTGCAGAGCCTGCTCGGGCTGTTGGCGCTGGAGGGCGTCGTCGGTCAGACCTCCGACGGATGGCGCAGGATCGCCTGAGCGGCATCCGCAGGGTGCTGCGGCGCGGGAGCCGGCTCGCGCTGGCCGCACCCGGCATTCTGGAAGGGTGAGGTACTCGGATGCTGTGGACGAGTTCGTGACGCATCTGGCTCAGGTGCGCCGGCTCTCGCCGTCGACCGTGCGCGCATACCGGTCGGATCTGGCCGACCTGCAGCGCGCCGTCCACGACATCGATCTCGGTGAGATCGACTTGGAGGCCCTGCGCGACTGGCTCTGGCAGGCGACGCAGCGGGGCGACGCGCGAGCCACTCTCGCCCGTCGTGCCGCCGCTGTGCGATCGTTCTTCGGTTGGGCGCATGACACCGGCAGGGTCGATGCCGACCCCAGTCTGCGCTTGGTCACTCCGAGGCGAGGAAGACGCTGCCCGTCGTGGCCTCCGCCGAGGGCGTGCAGAATCTGCTCGAGGAGCAGCGGATCGCCGCGGAGGGAGGCGATCCTATCGCATTGCGCGATCATGCCATCCTCGAGCTCCTCTACGCAGCCGGCATCCGGGTCTCCGAACTGTGCGGCATCGACGTCGACGATGTCGATCTGAACCGGCGCACCGTCCGCGTGCTCGGCAAGGGCGCCAAAGAGCGAGTGGTGCCCTTCGGCGTCCCCGCGGCTGCTGCGCTTGCGGGCTTCCTCACTCGCGGGCGGCCCGCGCTGCGCACCCGAAACGACGGTGCAGCCGGGCCCGCACTGTTCCTCGGCGCCCGTGGCGCGCGCATCGGACCGCGCACCGTGTATGCCCTCGTCGCGCGCGTGCTCGGCCCCATCGTGGGCGCCGAGCATGTCGGCCCGCATGCACTGCGCCACTCCGCCGCGACGCACCTGCTCGACGGCGGGGCCGACCTGCGGGCGGTGCAGGAGATCCTCGGCCACGCGAGTCTGGGCACCACGCAGATCTACACGCACGTCTCGGCCGAGCGGCTCACCGCCACCTACCGGATCGCGCACCCTCGGGCCTGACGACTCGAGGCGCGGGCGCACCGAATCGTTCGCGATGGCAGACTCTCATTGCGAGCAGCACGGCAGCAGCACCGCCCGCGGTACTGCTCCGAACAGTCCGCGCGGGTTCACGTACCGTCCCTCGACCCGCACGCCCACATGCAGCGTGCCGCGCACGGCATGTCCTCCTGCTGCTGCCGTGCCGACCACGTCGCCGGCGGCGATGACGTCACCGGGATCTCGTTCCGACACCACCGGTTCCAGCGTGGTGACATACCCACCGCCGTGATCGATGGTGATCAGCGGCCGATCGACCACCGTGCCGCGGAAAGCGACGACACCGGCGGCGGGGGAGTGCACCTCGGCATCCGACTGCACCGCGATGTCCATTCCGCGATGCCCCGCCGCATAGTCGTGTGCCGAGGCTCGGAACGGCGCGACCACGTCATGCCTGCCGTGTACCGGCCATCGCCACGGGTAGCCCGGCACGTCGTCTGCGGACCGGTCGATGATGGCGGCGTCGTAACGGGGTGGGGTCGTGGCTGCGGCGCTCGCACCGCTGAGCCCGGGCGCGATCGCGAGCAGACACAGCGCGGTGACGAGACGAGGACGCCGTCGGGATGCGATCGCGTGCGAGGTCTCGTGCTCTCGCCGCGCACCGCGGTTCCGCCCTCCGATCTGCATCATCTCCTGAGCATCGCATCCCCCGGTGCCGGGCGGGGGCGCCCTTCACGGGGACGGTGGACAACTGCGCTTTCTCTGCGAATGTGCAGGGAGAAGCGCGCTCATCGCGCCCGTCGCCGCGCCCGGCATCCTGTATGCTGGAGGAGCATCCCGAACTCGGGATGACTACGCGTGCCCACAGCGACCACTGTCGCGGCATCCACATCCACAGGTCCCTCGTGCAGGGCGGGTGTGCGTCGGGCACCAGGACAGCCGATCAGCAGATCGGCGAATCAACCTCAACGACGCGAGAGCGTCAGAACCAGGAGACGACCATGGCTGTGGTCACCATCCGCCAGCTGCTCGACAGCGGCGTGCACTTCGGACACCAGACCCGTCGGTGGAACCCGAAGGTGAAGCGCTTCATCCTCACCGAGCGCAGCGGTATCCACATCATCGACCTGCAGCAGTCGCTGTCGTACATCGACAAGGCGTACGACTTCGTCAAGGAGACTGTCGCCCGCGGCGGCACGATCCTCTTCGTCGGCACCAAGAAGCAGGCGCAGGAGGTGCTCGCCGAGCAGGCTGCCCGCGTCGGCCAGCCGTACGTGAACCAGCGCTGGCTCGGCGGTCTGCTCACCAACTTCTCCACCATCGCCAAGCGCCTGGCGCGGATGAAGGAGCTCGAGGAGCTCGACTACGAGACCCCCTCGGTCTCGGGGTTCACGAAGAAGGAGCTGCTGCTCAAGAAGCGTGAGCTCGACAAGCTGCACAAGTCGCTCGGCGGCATCCGCAACCTCTCGAAGACTCCGTCCGCGCTGTGGGTCGTCGACGCCAAGCGTGAGCACCTCGCCATCGACGAGGCGAAGAAGCTCGGCATCCCGGTGATCGGCATCCTCGACACCAACGCCGACCCGGACGACTTCCAGTACCCGATCCCCGGCAACGACGACGCGATCCGCTCTGTGTCGCTGCTGACCCGCATCATCGCGGATGCTGCCGCCGAGGGGCTGCAGCAGAAGCACAACCCCGAGTCGGGCGAGGCTGAGCCGCTGGCCGAGTGGGAGCAGGAACTGCTCCAGGGCGACGCCGCTGCCGAGGCTCCCGCCACCGAGGCTCCCGCTGCCGACGCGCCCGCCGCTGAGGCCGCTGCGGTCGAGACCCCCGCGGCCGAGGCCGCTGAGGCTCCTGCCGCCGAGGCAGAGACTGCCGAGCCGGCCGCCGATGAGGCGCCGGTCGAGGCCGCTGCCGACGCAGACGCCAAGTAAGCACACCGCACACACGCACAGACACGAAGCAAGGAGCCACCACACATGGCCAACTTCACCATCGCCGACATCAAGGCGCTGCGCGAGCAGCTCGGAACGGGAATGGTCGACACCAAGAAGGCGCTCGAGGAGGCAGACGGAGACGTCGAGAAGGCCACCGAGATCCTGCGCCTGAAGGGTGCCAAGGGCAACGCGAAGCGCGCCGACCGCTCCACCAGCGAGGGTCTGGTCGCCGCGCGGGAGACCGCCGACGCCGTCACGCTGATCGAGCTCGCCTGCGAGACCGACTTCGTCGCGAAGAACGACCGCTTCATCACCCTCGCGGACAAGGTGGCGGATGCCGTCGCAGCAGTGGCCGCGGACTCCTCGAGGCAGCTCTGGCCGCCCCGGCGGGCGACCAGACGGTCGAGCAGCTCATCTCGGATGAGGCCGCGATCATCGGCGAGAAGGTCGAGCTGCGCCGGGCGCGCACGCTGAAGGGCGACGCGCTTTCGGTGTACCTGCACCGCACCAGCAAGGATCTGCCTCCTCAGATCGGCGTCGTCGTCGCCTACACCGGTGACGACGCGGAGACCGCACGGAGTATCGCGCAGCACATCTCGTTCGCGAACCCGTCCTACCTGAGCCGTGAGGACGTTCCCGCAGCCGACGTGGAGAAGGAGCGTGAGATCGTCACCGAGATCTCGCGCAACGAGGGCAAGCCCGAGGCCGCTCTGCCGAAGATCGTCGAGGGTCGTGTGACCGCCTTCTTCAAGCAGGTCGCTCTTCTGGAGCAGGACTACGCGAAGGACAACAAGCTGTCCGTGAGCCAGGTCGCGAAGGATGCCGGTATCACCATCACCGACTTCGCACGCTTCAAGGTCGGCGCATAACACCTCGAAGGGGTTCGGATCCACACGATCCGAACCCCTTCTGTGTGCCCGGAGCGGTCTGAGGCACTATCTTGAAACCGGACGAGAGGACACCACCCATGACCGAACGCACAGGACGCCGTCGCGTTCTTCTCAAGCTCTCCGGCGAGGCATTCGGCGGAGGGCAGCTGGGTGTCAACCCCGATGTCGTCAGCCAGATCGCGCGTGACATCGCGGCAGCCGTTGATCGGGTGGAGATCGCCGTAGTGGTGGGCGGAGGCAACTTCTTCCGCGGCGCCGAGCTGAGCCAGCGCGGAATGGACCGCGGCCGAGCCGACTACATGGGCATGCTCGGCACGGTGATGAACGCCCTCGCGCTGCAGGACTTCCTCGAGCAGGCCGGTGCGGCCACACGTGTGCAGTCGGCAATCTCGATGACACAGGTCGCCGAACCCTACATCCCCCTGCGCGCCGAGCGTCACATGGAGAAGGGGCGCGTCGTCATCTTCGGCGCGGGCGCCGGGCTGCCGTACTTCTCCACGGACACTGTCGCGGCGCAGCGGGCGCTGGAGATCGGCGCACAGGAGGTTCTGGTGGCGAAGAACGGCGTGGACGCGATCTACACCGCCGACCCGCACAAGGACGCCAGCGCCGAGCGCATCGAACAGGTCACCTACCGCGACGCCCTGCAGCGCGGCCTGAAGGTGGTCGACTCCACCGCATTCAGCCTGTGCATGGACAATGCCATGGACATGCGCGTCTTCGGCATGGAGCCGGCCGGGAACGTGACCAGGGCGCTGCTGGGAGAGCCGATCGGCACGCTCGTCACGGCCTGATCGCCCCGCCACTCCCGGTGTGCCCCGGCTCGCCGGATAGAATCGTACGAAACCCCTGACGTAAGGAGCCCCCGTGATCGCGGATGTCCTCGCCGAAACCACCGCGCGCATGACGCGTGCGGTCGAAGCCGCCAAGGAGGACTTCGCCACGGTCCGCACCGGGCGCGCCAATCCGCAGCTGTTCCAGAAGATCATGGTGGATTACTACGGGTCGCCCACACCGCTGGCACAGCTGGCCTCGCTGGCCAACCCCGAGGCGCGCTCCCTGATCGTTACCCCGTACGACAAGTCGGCTCTGCGAGCGATCGAGCAGGCGATCCGCGACATGCCGAATCTGGGCGCGAATCCCACCAATGACGGCAACATCGTCCGCGTGACGATGCCCGAGCTGACTCAGGAGCGTCGCAAGGAGTACGTCAAGCTGGTGCGCTCGAAGGGGAGGACGCCAAAGTGCACGTGCGCGGCATCCGCCGCAAGGCGAAGGACGAGCTCGACGCGCTGAAGGCCGAGATCGGCGAAGACGAGGTCTCCCGCGGTGAGAAGGAGCTGGACGCTCTCACCCGTCAGCACGTCGAGGCGATCGATGACGCGCTCAAGCGCAAAGAGGCAGAGCTCCTCGAGGTCTGAGCTGCATGTCCGGCGACAACGACTCCGAGGATCGTCCCCGCACGGCAGCCGAGCTGCCGGACGGGGATGCGTCGACGACGGATGCCGGTGCCACGACACCCCATACCGACGACGACGAGACCCCGGTGCGCGGCGTCCGCCGCGTCGGACCGGACGGACCGCGGGCCGTCGCGCTCTCGGACACCTCGTTCCCCGACTTCGATGAGTCCCTGGTGCCACCCCGTCCGGAGCCGCCGGCACCGGTCGCATCTGCATCGCGGGAACCGGCATCCGCGGTACCCGCACGAGAGGCGCCTGCGACCGACGCGCTCTCCACAGGGGAGCACCGTGCCATCCGCGAGCACTGGCGCAGTCGACGCGACGAGATCGAGTCGCACGTGTCACAGGCGCGCGATCACTTCGATCAGGCGAACGAGCGCATCAAGCAGCGCACCGGCCGGGATCTCCTCCTCGCGATCGTCATCGGCGTCGCCTTCGGCGCCGCGCTGATCGCATCGCTGCTGTTCATCAAATGGCTGTTCGTGCCGATCGC
The DNA here is from genome assembly GCF_030296555.1 of Microbacterium suwonense. Lineage (NCBI taxonomy): Bacteria > Bacillati > Actinomycetota > Actinomycetes > Micrococcales > Microbacteriaceae > Microbacterium > Microbacterium suwonense. Next base: position 970,437 of record NZ_AP027728.1, on the reverse strand, counting down.
CCTCGCAGCCGGCCTTCTGGGCACCTACGAGCTCTCACGCGCACTGCGCGGCGGCGGACGCCGAGTAGACGTCCTGCCGCAGATGATCGGCGCGGCCGGGGTGCTGCTGGCCGGCGCATCGGGCGAGTTCTGGATCAGCTGGGTGGCTCTGATCGTTGCCGTCTCGTTCATCGCCGTGTGGCGAATGGTCGCACAGATGATGGTCAAGGACGGTCGCACCTATGGCGACGTGCTCTCCGACGTGTTCGTGGGAGCCTTCGTGCAGATCTACGTCCCGTTCCTCACCTCCGTGGCGATCATGCTGCTGTTCCGCGAGAACGGGCAGTGGTGGGTGTTGTCCTTCGTGGCGATCGCCGTGGCCGCCGACACCTGTGCGTACGCGGCGGGTCTCGCCTTCGGCAAACACCCGATGGCTCCGCGGATCAGCCCCAAGAAGACCTGGGAGGGCTTCGCCGGCGCTGTGCTCGGCTCGCTGATCGTGGCAGTGGCTCTCTCGATCTTCCTGCTGCACCTTCAGTGGTGGGGTGGGCTGATCCTGGGAGCGGTGATCCTGATCTCCGCCACACTCGGCGACCTCGGCGAGTCGATGCTCAAGCGCGACCTGGGCATCAAGGACATGAGCTCCTGGCTCCCGGGTCACGGCGGCCTGCTGGATCGGTTGGACAGCATTCTTCCGTCGACCGTGCCCGCTCTCGCTCTCTCGTTCCTGCTCGTTCCGTGGATGGTGGTCTGATGGCTGAGGCGGATCTGTCTGTGTTCGACGATGAGGACGCGCCCGCCCCGCCGGCGTTCCCGTTGACCTCCGGTCGCCAGCGCGGCTATCACCGCGCTGCCGTCGACACCTTCCTGGAGGCGGCACGCGGCGCTTTCGAGGACGAGCGTGACGACTTCGGCGCCGACGACGTACGCAGTGCATCGTTCCCGCTGGTCAAGCGCGGATATGTGATCGCCGAGGTCGACGCGGCGCTCGGACGGGTGGAAGACGCCTTCGCCGCCAGGGCGCGAGAGCGTGCTGTGCGAGCAGTGGGCGTGGATGCGTGGGTCGCGGAGGCCAGGCGGGATGCACAGCTGATCCTCGACCATCTCACTCGACCGCCGCGCCGCCGCTTCGCTCGGACGAGCCGCCTGACCTTCGGCTATCGCGTCGACGAGGTCGACGTGGTCGCGGATCGGATCTCGGCCTTCCTGCGCGACGGTGACGCGCTCACCGTGGAGCAGGTGCGGGGTGCCGCCTTCCGGATGCAGCGCGGTGGCTACCGTGAGGAGCAGGTGGATGCCCTGCTGGATGCCACCGTCGATGTGCTGCTCGCGGTGCGGTGAGCGTGGTGCTCCGGCGCGCTCTCATGGACGTCCCAGGCAGTTCTGCATAGAATGATGGCCATCGTGACTCCCGATAACGAATCGATATCGAACTCGACGCGCCCGAACGCGTCCCGTCCGGCGAAGAGGATCCCCTTGCGCCGGCGCCTCAGTGCCTTCGGCGCAGGCCTCGCCGTGATCGGCTTCTCGGCCGCTCTGCTCGCTCCGACCGGCACCGCAGTGGCGGACCCGAGCGCATCAGCCGAGAACACGGTCACAGCCTTCTCGCTCGCCGTCGACGACACTCAGGACCTCACGGTCACCGTGGAGGGCGCTGCCATCGAGCCCGTCGAGCGCGGGTCCTTCGAGGTGTACGTCAAGCCCAAGCCCAAGCCCAAGCCCAAGCCGCAGACGGCGTCGACCGGATCCGGGGCGGCGGCAGTGCGGCACGGCCGAAGTACACCGGTGGCGGCAGCAAGGAGCAGTGGATGACGGCGGCCGGCATCGCCCAGAGCGACTGGGGATACGTCGACTACATCGTCTCACGCGAGAGCGGCTGGAACCCGAACGCGACGAACCGATCCTCCGGCGCTTGCGGACTCGTCCAGGCGCTGCCGTGCAGCAAGGTTCCCGGAAACGGCTACAACCCGGTCGACAACCTGCGGTGGGGGAGCGGCTACGCCATCGGACGCTACGGCAGCTGGGCGAACGCGTACGGGTTCTGGACCCGCAATCACTGGTGGTAGACCGCAGGCATGGCACGATCACGCCGACGGCGCCCCGAGCGGCCCCGCGCTGACGACTCCTTCGATCGGCTCCTGGCGGGCTGGAAGAGCCAGGAGACCCGTCGGGGTCATGAGTGGACGGTGCAGCCGGTGTCCGCCTCGCGTGCGGTCAAGGAGTACAGCTGCCCCGGCTGCGGGCGGAGCATCTTGCCCGGCACGGCCCACCTGGTCGCCTGGCGCGCGGACGGCGTGATGGGGGAGGCCGCCGACCTGGCCGCGCGGCGGCACTGGCATCCGCACTGCTGGCGGATCGCGTGAGCTGCGATGGGCCGCAGCGGTTGTCGTCGGCGCCGCACCCTATTGGTCGTTCATACGCGGGATTATCACCTGGCGGTAGATGATCAGGATGCTGGCGGCGACCGGGATCGCGATGAGCGCCCCGAGCAGGCCGAGCAGGGCGCCACCGGACAGTGCGGCGATGACGACCACTGCCCCGGGGACGGCCACCGCACGACTCATGATGCGCGGAGCGAGGAAGTACGCCTCGATCTGCATGTAGATCAGATAGTAGATGGCCGCAGCGATGGCCGTCCCCGGCGAACCGACCCCGGGCAGCAGGCAGGCCAGCACGATGATCGCGGAGCCGGTGAGCGTACCCACCAGCGGAATCAGCGAGAAGAAGAAAGCGATCACGGCGAGCACTGCGGTGAACGGTGCGCCGATGATGGACAGGTAGATCGAGCTCAGGATGCCGTTGATCACGCCGAGCGTGACCTGGCCCATCACATAATGGCCGACGGAGTCGGTGATCTGGTCGGCGATGTCGATGAAGCGCTGCCGGCGCGATGCCGGCACCAGCTGGTAGACGGCTCGTTTGAGCGACGGCGTCGACGCGGTCAGATAGATCGTGAGCACCAGCACGATGAATGCACCGAACAGCCCGGTCAGCACGGCACCGCCGACGACCAGAACGCCCTGGCCGATGGAGCCGCTCCACTCGGCGACGTTCCTGGCCCAATCCTCTTTGGCCAACCAATCCTGCACGTAGGCGAAGACATCGTCCACCCGCAGGTTCGGGAAGGTCTCGGTCATCCATTTTCGGAGGCTCTGCACGGTCTGATCGCCGTGGATGATCAGATCGGTGACCTTCGCCACCAGCTGCGAGATCTGCTCGATGACGACCGGCAGCACGATCAGCACGATGGCCGAGAACGCTCCGAGCACGGCGACGATGGTCGTGACCACCGCCGCCCAGCGCGGCATGCCGCGCCGGGCGAGGAAGGACACCAGCGGATCCAGGCCCAGGCTCAGGAAGAGTGCGGTGCCGATGTAGAGCAGCACGGTCGAGAGCATCTGCACACTGGTGAGCAGCATGATGCCCAGGCCGACGCCGAGCGTCGCCACCAGGGCGGTGCGGAAAGGGCTGTGGATCTTCATCGTTCTCCCGGTCGGATGCGAGCAAGCCTAATAGTCCAGGTCGATCAGAGGCGCAGGGCATGCGGGAGAATGCTCGTGGGCAATGCACAGGTGCTTTCGATAGTCTGAAATGTCGAGCGGAGACTGTCGGCGGATGCCCGCGGTCACGTAAGGAGTTGATTCGTGCGATTCGTATGGGCCGTCGTGGCCTTCGTGCTGGCCACGGTTCTCATCGGAGCGGGAATCGCTCAGCGGACCATCTTCATGGGCCCCACCGAGCAGCGGATGGAGCTGTCTGTCGATGAGCCCACGCCATACGTGCTCGTGGACGCCGATGTGCTGCGTGCGCACACCGGCCTGCAGACGCTGCTGGTGCGAGGAAGGGCGACATCTTCGTCGCATATGGCCGCACCGACGACATGAAGGCCTGGCTTTCGGACACGGCGTACGACCGAGTCACGCTGACCAAGTCCGGCAACCCGAAGACCGCGCATGTGGATGCGCAGCTGCCCCCGGCCGAGGGTGGCGAGACCTCCGGACGCTCACCGGTGGGATCCGACCTCTGGCTGGACTCCTTCGCCGACCAGGACGCACTGGTGGCCGAGATGCAGCTCCCCGAGGGAAACGGCGTGCTCATCGCCAGGGACGGCGTGCAGCCGGCGCCTTCGAACATCCTGGTGTCATGGGCGCTGGACACGCGCACTCCGTGGGCGGGCCCGCTGATGGTCGCCGGGGAGTTCTCCTCGCGGCGGGCATCGTGCTCTACATCCTTGGCATCCGCCATCAGCGTCGTGGTCGGGGGCCGCGTCGGAAGGGGCCGGGTCCGCTGCCCGAGACCCAGCCGATCACGATGCCCGAGCATGCCGAGATCGCCGGAGTCGCGGATGCCGATCCGGGACGCGCACAGCGCTCCTTGCCACCCCGGCGGCGTCTGGCTATCGCCCTGCCCGCGCTGGCGCTGACCGGCGTGCTGGCCACCGGCTGCACCGCGGATTCCTGGCCGCAGTTCGACGGCGGCACACCCACTCCGACGCCATCGGCCACGGTGGTCACCCCCGAGAATCAGAAGCAGCCCGTGGTCACCCAGAAGCAGGGACAGCGCATCGTCGGCGAGATCGCCGCGACGCTCGCCGACGCGGATGCCGCTCTGGACGCTTCCTCGCGGAGACGCGGCTGACCGGGGCTGCGTTGGCGGCGCGCAAGACCGAGTACACGCTGCGGAGCAAGATCGAGGATCGTGACACGACGCTGTTGAGCCCGGCCGGCAAGGTGCCGATTCTGCTGCCCGAGGCGACCGAGAGCTGGCCGCGCAACGTGCTGGCGCTGACGGCCGCCGAGGACGAGACCAAGCCGCCCGTGCTGGTGACCATGACACAGGTCGACCCGTGGGCTGCATACCGAGTGACTTCGATGGCGGAGATGCCTGCATCGGGCGAGTTCCCGCAGGTGGCGCCTGCCTGGCTCGGCACCACCCGCGTGCCCGCCGAATCGGCCTTCCTGTCCCTGCCGCCTGCTGAGCTCGCCGGGGCATTCTCCGACTTCGTCGATGCCGGCGACAAGAGCGAGTACGCCGGAGACTTCGACGACGTCGCCGGGCAGCTGGCCAAGGCCGTGCGCGACAGTCGTGCGGCCGTGGTGCAGAAGGCAGCGGATGCGAAGGCCGACAAGACGTCGAAGGCGGAGTTCAAGATGACTCCCGCCGACTACGAACCGCTGTCGCTGGCCACACTCGGCAGCGGTGCTGTCGTCGCCGTGAGCGTCGACGACACCCAGACCGTCACGCCCACCAATCCGGACGCCGTCATCCGATTCGGCACCGATGCGCAGGCCAAGGCGCTCACGGGTGCGACGGAGTCATCGAAGGGCTATATCACTACCTACGGCATCCAGCTGTTCTTCGCCGTGCCCGCACAGGGCTCGAACCAGCAGATCCGCCTGCTGGCGTACCATCAGGACCTCCTCAGTGTGAAGGTGATCAAGTGACCGAGATCTCTGCCGCGGCCCTTCGTGGTGCCGTCGACCTGTCCAGCCTGCGTGGCCGTGCCGCCGCCCCGGAGTCCGCAGCGCAGAGCACCGCGGAACCCGAATCGGGGCGGGTCGTCGTCGATGTGACGGATGCCACCTTCAATTCGATCCTCGAGCTGTCGCGCACCGTCCCGGTGGTCGTCGACCTGTGGGCGGAGTGGTGCGGCCCGTGCAAGCAGCTCAGTCCGGTGATCGAGAAGGTCACCCGTGAGCTGAATGGCCGGGTCATGCTCGCGAAGGTGGATGTCGACGCCAACCCGCAGATCGCTCAGGCCTTCCGCGCGGAGTCGATCCCGATGGTCGTCGCGCTCATCGGCGGCCAGCCGGTGCCGATGTTCACCGGAGCCGTGCCCGAGGCACAGGTGCGCGAGGTCTTCACCCGTCTGCTCGAGGTGGCCGCGCAGAACGGCGTGACCGGGTCGGTTCCCGTCGGCGACGCTGCGGGAGCGGAGGAGGCCGAGGAGCCGCACGAGGCTCCGATGCCGCCGCTGCACGCCGAGGCATACGCGGCGATCGAGGAAGGCGACTACGCGCGCGCGATCGATGCCTATCAGCGTGCGCTGGCGGAGAACCCGCGCGACGAGGACGCCAAGGCCGGACTCGGCCAGGTGCGGCTGCTGGATCGCGTGCAGGGACTGGATCTGCAGCAGGTGCGGGCCGCCGCGGCCGCCGCCCCGACGGATCTCGAGGCGCAGTTCCAGGTGGCGGATCTGGACCTTGCCGGTGGCCACATCGAGGACGCGTTCTCTCGCCTGCTCGACCTGTTCGCTGCCGTCGAGCCCGAGCAGCGCACGCCCGTGCGCGAACGGCTCGTCGAGCTGTTCGACCTCGTCGGATCCAGCGACCCGCGGGTCGCCGCGGCGCGCACCCGCCTGGCCTCGCTGCTGTTCTGACCCGCTATCCCCGGCCGATGGTCGGGATGTGCGGATCGGGCTGGTGACGGAACCAGATCGTCGACAGTGCGGGCAGCGTCACGCTTGCGATCGCCGCGCTGTGCTCGGTATCGCGGTGCGCCTCGATCAGGCCCAGGTTGCCGGCATCCGTGCCGCCGTACTCCGCGGCATCCGTGTTCAGCACCTCCTGCCATGAGCCCTCGCGCGGGAGCTCCAGCCGATACCCGGTGCGCGTCACCCCCGCGAAGTTGGCGACCACGGCCAGACGCCCGCCGTGCGCGTCGCGGCGCTCGAAGGCGATCACGCTGGGATCCCACGTCGGGGCACCGAGCCGCGCGAAAGCACCGCTGTCGTTGTCGCGCTCCCACAGCGGAGCCTGGCGGCGGTAGACGGTGTTCAAGGCAGTGACGAAATGCTGCAGCTGGGCGTGGGAGGGCTGATCGAGCAGCCACCAGTCCAGCTCGCGGTCGACGGACCACTCACCGATCTGCCCGAACTCCTGACCCATGAACAGCAGCTTCTTGCCGGGATGACCCCACATGTACCCGAGGTAGGCACGAACGTTCGCGAGCTTCTGCGCATGATCGCCCGGCATCCGCGACACCAGCGTGCCCTTGCCGTGCACCACCTCGTCATGGCTGATCGGCAGCACGTAGTTCTCGCCGAAGCTGTATACGAACGAGAAGGTCATCTCGCCCTCGTGGTGGGCACGGTGCAGCGGGTCCCGCTTCATGTACTGCAGGGAGTCGTTCATCCAGCCCATGTTCCATTTGAACCCGAACCCCAGGCCGGCAGCGGTCGTCGCCGCGGTGACACCAGGGAACGCGGTGGACTCCTCGGCGATCATCACGATTCCCGGGTGCAGTCGGTAGGCGGTGGCATTCACCTCCTGCAGGAAACGGATCGCCTCCAGGTTCTCCCTCCCGCCATGCACATTGGGCTCCCACTCGCCGTCCTTGCGCGAGTAGTCCAGATAGAGCATGGAGGCCACGGCATCCACGCGCAGCCCGTCGATGTGGAACTCGCTGAGCCAGTACAGCGCGTTCGCGACCAGGAAGTTGCGCACCTCGTTGCGGCCGTAGTCGAAGATCAGCGTGCCCCAGTCCTGGTGCTCACCGCGTCGCGGGTCGGGATGCTCGTACAGCGGACGGCCGTCGAACCGGGCCAGCGCAAAATCGTCCTTGGGGAAATGACCAGGGACCCAGTCCAGGATCACGCCGATCCCCGCCTGGTGCAGCTGATCGATCAGGTAGCGCAGGTCGTCCGGTGAGCCGTAGCGGCTGGTGGGCGCGTAGTAGCCGCTGACCTGATAGCCCCAGGAACCCCCGAAGGGGTGCTCGGCGACCGGCATCAGCTCCACATGCGTGAACCCGGTGGCCCTGACATGCTCGATCAGCTCTGGGGCGATATCGCGATAGCCGAGACCCTCGCGCCACGAGCCCAGGTGCAGCTCGTACACAGACATGGGCTGTGCCACGGCATGGGTGGCGGCGCGACGCGTCATCCAGGCGCCGTCCGCCCACGTGTACGCGCTGAGAGCTACGACGGATGCCGTCGCCGGCGGCACCTCTGCGGCCTGTGCCATCGGGTCGGCCTTGAGGATCCAGTGTCCTTCCGGGGTGAGGATCTCGAACTTGTAGCGGCTGCCGACCGTCACTCCGGGGATGAAGAGCTCCCATACGCCGCTGCCGCCCATCGAGCGCATCGCGTGGGCCTCGCCGTTCCAGCCGTTCCAGTCGCCGCAGACCCGCACGGCCTGAGCATTCGGCGCCCAGACGGCGAAGTCGACGCCGGTGTCACCGTCGAGCACACGCGGATGGGCGCCCAGCACCTGCCAGAGTCGCTCGTGACGGCCTTCGGCGATCAGGTGCAGATCGAGGTCGCCCAGCGCCGGCTGATGCCGGTAGGGGTCGCCGGCGAGTGTCTCGTTCTGACCCGCGTACACCGTGGCGATGCGATAGGCCGACGGCGGACCGGCGTGTCTGCCCTCCCAGATGCCGTGGGCGACGTGCGCGAGCGGAAGGCGGTCGCCGTCCAGGAAGACCGCGGTCACCGATTCTGCGAGCGGTCGACGCGTGCGGATCACCGTGATGGTGCGCCCCGCGGCATCCGTGCTCGGATGCGCGCCGAGCAGGGCGTGCGGGTCGTGATGCGCGCCGACGGCCGCCTTCTCCCATTCCTCGGAGACAGAGACATCCTCGATGTAACTCATGATCGCTCCTTCACCCTCAGGATGTGCACGGGCTCGGCGAAGGCGTCGAGCCGCACGTAGTTGTGATCGCTCCACGTCCAGATCGAGCCCGTGATCAGATCCTCCACCTCGAAGCCATCACCGGGCTGAATGCCCCAGATGCGCGTGTCGAGGTGCACCGTCGTCTCGCGCACCGAATGCGGATCGAGATTCGCGACGACGATCACCGTGTCGCTGCGACCGGTGCCGGTGAACGCCCCGTCGAGATGCTTGGAGTACACCAGCACCGAGTCGTCGTCGCTCCAGTGGAAGGCGATGTTGCGCAGCTGCGTCAGTGCAGGGTGGGATCGACGGATCTCGTTGAGCCGCCTCAGCAGCGGGGCCAGGGATTCGCCGCGCTCCTCGGCGCCCTCCCAGTCGCGGAATTTGAACTCGTACTTCTCGTTGTCGATGTTCTCCTCGGAACCCGGGCGCGCGACGTTCTCGATCAGTTCGTACCCCGCGTACACGCCCCACACCGGCGCCGCCGTCGCGGCGATGCAGGCACGGATGCGGTAGGCCGCCCGTCCGCCGAACTGCAGGTACTCGGTGAGGATGTCGTGCGTGTTCACGAACAGGTTCGGCCGCATATAGTCGCTGGTCTCGTGCGACACGCTGGTGAGGAACTCCTCGAGCTCCGCCTTGGTGTTGCGCCAGGTGAAGTACGAGTAGCTCTGCTGGAATCCGACGGCTGCGAGCGCACGCATCACGGCGGGCCGGGTGAAGGCCTCGGCGAGGAACACCACATCCGGCTCGGCGGAGCGCACCTGCGCGATCAGCCACTCCCAGAACTGCAGCGGTTTGGTGTGCGGGTTGTCGACGCGGAAGATCTTCACGCCGAGCCCTACCCAGTGCATCACGATGCGCAGCATCTCGGCGTAGATCCCTGCGGGGTCGTTGTCGAAGTTCAGCGGGTAGATGTCCTGGTATTTCTTCGGCGGATTCTCGGCAAAGGCGATCGTGCCGTCGGGAAGTGTCGTGAACCACTCGGGGTGCTCGCTCACCCACGGATGGTCCGGCGATGCCTGCAGCGCGAGGTCGAGCGCCACCTCCAACCCGTGCTTCTGCGCGGCGCGAAGCAGTGCGCGGAAGTCCTTCTCGGTGCCGAGCTCGGGATGGAGCGCGTCGTGGCCGCCGTCGGGGGAGCCGATGGCATACGGCGAGCCCGGATCGCCGGGCTCGGTGACCAGCGTATTGTTGCGGCCCTTGCGGTTGGTCTGGCCGATGGGATGGACCGGCACGAGATAGAGCACGTCGAACCCCATCCCCGCCACGCCGGGAATCCGCTTGATCGCGGTGCGGAACGTGCCGCTGCGCACGGTGCCGTCCCGCCGTCGCACGGCGCCCTCCGACCGGGGGAAGAACTCGTACCAGGAGCCGACGCCTGCACGTTTGCGCTCCACGGTCAGCGTCAGCCAGTCGGTCACCGAGCCGAGGGAGGCGCGTGGGCGATCAGCGAACGCGGCGGCGAGTGCGGCATCCGTCGACACCGCCGACAGGGTTTCGGCATCCGCCTCTCGCAGCCGCCTGGCGGCAGTGCGCAGCAGTGTGCGCTCGGCAGCGGGGCGGTCCTTCTCACCGGCCGCAGCTGAGAGCAGTGAGGCGCCCAGCGCACTCATCACGGCGATGTCGACGCCGACCTCGGCCTTGACCTGCGCCGCGTGCGACCAGGTGGCGAAATCGTCGGCGAAGCCCTCGAAGCGATAACGCCAGTCGCCGGCGGCATCCAGGGCGATCTCGGTGCGCCAGCGATCGGTGCCGTCGGCAAGGGGGTGAGGCGGTGCAGCGACTCCGTGCCGGCCGGGTCGACCAGCCTCACATGCACGCCGATGCGGTCATGCCCCTCGCGGAACGCCACGACGCCGAACGGCACCACCTCGCCGACGAACGCCTTGGGGGAGTATCCCTGCGGCACATGCGGAGTCGGGGAGAACAGCGGGATCCGGCCCGCACGCACCCCGGCGGGCGGATCGGTCTCGGCGGCAGGCCGCAGTGGAATCCTGGCGGGGCTTCTCAGCGCCGCGGGTTCATGAGCGGTTCGTGATGCCACACCTTGAATGTACCGCTCTGCGCGGCAGACGCCACCCCTGCGCGGCGCGCCCCGTCACTCCACGCGGAACAGGCGCATCGAGGTTCCCGGGATCGGGAGCACCTCGCCGGGTGAGAGACGGCGCTGTTCCACGGACGGGGTCTCATCCGCACTCGACCAGAGCTCGACGAAGGCGGTGGCGCCGTCGATGGAGTCCGGCAGACGCACATCGATCGGTGCTTCGGTGCCGTGCACGATCAGCAGGATCCGGTTGGACTCGCCGTTCTGTGGAATCGTGGCCGCCGCGTACTGCAGCGTGCGGTTGCGGGGGTCGTTCCACTGCTCGACCTCCATCGTCTCGCCGTTCTGGTCGAACCAGTCCATCACGCTCGACTCGGGGATGTGCTCGCCCAGTCGTGCATATCGGCTCGGCCGCAGCGCCGGGTTCTCGGCGCGCAACCGGGTGAGCAATGCCACATGCTCGGTGAGGTCGCGCTGCCACTGCTCGTGCTCCCAGTTCAGCCAGCTCAGCGGCGAGTCCTGGCAGTAGGCGTTGTTGTTTCCGCGCTGTGTGCGGCCGAACTCGTCTCCTGCGGTGACCATCGGGATACCGGCCGAGAGCAGCAGCGTTCCCAGCAGGTTGCGCATGGCCTTGCGCCGCACCGCGAGGATGGCGGGATCGTCGGTGGGCCCTTCCACGCCGTGGTTGAACGATCGGTTCATATCCGCACCGTCGTGATTGTCCTCGCCGTTGGCCTCGTTGTGCTTGACGTCGTAGGCGACCAGATCGTGCAGCGTGAAGCCGTCGTGAGCCGTGACGAAGTTGACGCTGGCCAGCGGCCCACGCTCGTCGCTGTAGGTGTTCGCGGAACCGGCCAGGCGGTTCGCGAAGCCGCCGACCCCGACTGGGGCGGAGGCGCGACGGGCGTAGTCGATGTCGCTGAGCCAGAAGTTGCGCACCCGGTCGCGGTAGCGGTCGTTCCACTCACTCCAGCCGTCGGGGAAGTTCCCGGTCTGCCAGCCGCCCAGGCCCACATCCCACGGCTCCGCGATGATCTTGACGTCTGCCAGCGCGGGATCCTCGCGGATCGCGGTGAGCAGCGGGTGCTCCCGGTCGTATTCGTGGTTCGCATCCCGGCCGAGCGCCGCCGCCAGATCGAAGCGGAAACCGTCGATCTGCATGTCATCGGCCCAGTAGCGCAGCGAGTCCAGCACGAGACGGGCGCCGGCGTCCGTCGCGGTGTTCAGGGTGTTGCCCACGCCGGTGGTGTCGATGTAGGTGCCATCCGGCTGTTGCCTGTAGTACGAGGCGTTGTCGATGCCGCGCAGGCTCGAGCGCGGTCCGCCGATGCCCTCCTCGCTGGTGTGGTTGTAGACCACGTCGAGGATCACCTCGATGCCCGCCTCGTGCAGCAGCCTGACCATGCCCTTGAACTCCGCGAGCACGGCCTCCGGACCGCCCTTGCGCGCCGCCTCGCTGGCGTAGGCGGTGTGCGGGGTGAAGAAGTTGAGGGTGTTGTAGCCCCAGTAGTTCGTCAGTCCGCGCTCGAGCAGGCGCGGCTCGGGTACGAAGGCGTGTACGGGCAGCAGTTCGACGGCGGTGATCCCGAGCCGCGTGTAGTACTCGATCATCGCGGGATGTGCGATGCCGGCGTAGGTGCCGTGCAGGGCCGGGGTGACATCCGGATGCCGTTTGGTGAGCCCCTTGACGTGTCCCTCGTAGATGATCGTGCGGTCCAGTGGTGTGCGCGGTTTGGTGACGCCGCCCCAGTCGAAGCCGTCCTCGATGACGACCGAGCGCCATTCCTCGTAGCCGTCTCCCTGGGCCAGACCCCGTCCGTAGGGGTCGAGCAGCAGGGTCTCCGCGTTGAAGACGTGGCCGGGGCCGTGCGGGCCGTCCACACGCAGTGCGTAACGGGTGCCCGGCTGCAGCAGCTCGCTGGTGACCTCCCACACGCCGCCGGCTCGGCGCTCGAGCTGCACCTGGGCGGTCTCCCAGTCCAGATCGTCGGCATCGAAGACGACCAGCTCCACCGACGCGGCGTTCTGCGACCACACCCGGAGGGTGCCGACGCCGTCATGCAGTCGGACGCCGAGGTCATCGAGTGCGGATCCTCCAAGGGATGCGGCAGTCTGCGCAGGCATGGGAGACAGCCTAGAGCCGTGCGGTGCGCGGACGTGAATCCGGGTGCCGGCATCGGTGATTCCCGGTCTCGGACTGAGTGGCTCCCGCAGGCGCGAGAATAGGAGGATGCGGTTCTACCTCGACCATGCGGCCACCTCCCCGCTTCGACCGGCGGCCCGGGAGGCATGGCTGGCCGCCGCCGAGGTCGTCGGAAACGCCTCGTCGACCCACGGTGCGGGGCAGGATGCGCGCCGGGTGCTCGAGGAATCCCGCGAGCGTGCCGCCGCCGTGCTGGGGTGCGACCCCATCGAGGTGGTCTTCACCTCGGGCGGCACCGAGTCGATCAACCTGGCGCTGCACGGGCTGTGGCGCTCGCGCGCGGCGGAAGCGGATGCGATCGTGCTGCCGGATGCCGAGCATCACGCTACGATGGACACCGTCTCCGCGCTCTCGGCGGAGGGTGCTGCGGTGCGCGCGGTCCCCGTGGATGCGGTCGCACGCATCGATGCCGAGGCGTTCGCCGCCGCACTGGACGGCGCGGCTGTCGCAACGGCTCTGGTGGCGAACAACGAGGCGGGCACGATCAACGACGCTCCGGCGCTGGCTCGTTCCACGGCGGAAGCCGGCGTGCCGCTGCACCTGGATGCGGTGGCGGCGTGGGGGCACATCCCGCTGTCCTTCCGGATGCTGCGCGGCGAGGCGCCACCGGCGGCGGGACTGGTGGCGATGAGCGTCGCCGGGCACAAGATCGGGGCACCGGTCGGCACCGGAGCGCTCGTCGTGGCGCGCTCGGCCCGCCTGAGTCCGCTGCTGCACGGCGGCTCCCAGCAGCGCGGGCTGCGGGCAGGGACGCAGGATGTCGCCGGCGCTGCGGCGTTCTCCGTCGCTTTGGAGGAGTCGGCGAAGGAGCTCGAGGCCGAGAGCGTCCGGCTGCTCGCACTGCGCGAACGGCTGATCGCCGGCATCCGTCTGGCCGTGCCGCAGGCCGAGCTCCTCGGCGACCCGGTCGACCGGGTCCCGGGCAACGCGCATGTGCTGTTCCCCGGCGCGGTGGGGGAGAGCCTGCTGTTCCTGCTCGATATGGCCGGCGTCGCCGCCTCCACAGGGTCGGCCTGTCAAGCGGGTGTCGCCGAGCCCTCGCACGTCGTACTGGCGATGGGCCGCACCGAGCAGGACGCCCGCAGCGCGCTGCGCTTCACGCTGGGCCGCACCTCTGCGGATGCGGATGTCGACGCCGTGCTCGCGGTGATCGCCGACGTGTACGCCCGGGCATCCGGCCCCCGGTCAGCCTCGCGCTCGTAGACTGGAGCCCATGCGTATTCTGGCGGCGATGAGCGGTGGGGTCGATTCGGCGGTCGCGGCGGCACGCGCCGTCGAAGCCGGCCACGACGTCGTCGGGGTGCATCTCGCGCTCTCTCGAGCCGGCGGAACCCTGCGCACCGGGAGCCGTGGATGCTGCACCATCGAGGACGCCCTCGACGCCAGGCGGGTGTCGGACCTGCTCGGCATCCCGTTCTACGTGTGGGATTTCTCGGAGCGTTTCCGCGACGACGTCATCGACGACTTCATCTCGGAGTACAAGGCGGGGAGAACCCCGAACCCCTGCCTGCGCTGCAACGAGAAGATCAAGTTCGCAGCCCTTCTCGAGCGAGCCATCGAACTCGGCTTCGACGCGGTGTGCACCGGGCACTATGCGACGCTCGTCGACGGTGAGAACGGGCTGGAGCTGCATCGCGCTTCGGACAGCGCCAAGGATCAGTCGTACGTGCTGGGCGTGCTCAACGCCCAGCAGCTCGCGCACACCTACTTCCCGCTCGGCTCCACACCCTCCAAGGCACTTGTGCGGGCCGAGGCGGCCGAGCGCGGCATCACCGTGGCGCAGAAGCCCGACAGCCACGACATCTGCTTCATCCCCGACGGCGACACGCGCGGCTGGCTGGCCGAGAAGGTCGGCGCCGAGACCGGCGAGGTCGTGGATCGCACCGGTGCGGTGATCGGCACGCACGAGGGCGCGCACGCGTTCACGGTCGGCCAGCGCCGCGGGCTGCATCTGGGCGTGCCTGCACCGGACGGGAAGCCCCGCTTCGTGCTCGAAGTGCGTCCGGTGACGAACACCGTCGTCGTCGGCCCCAAGGAGGCCCTCGCGATCGCCGAGATCTCGGGGGAGCGGTTCTCCTGGGCGGGGGCGGCGCCGTCAGCATCCGAGTTCGCGTGCGAGGTGCAGATCCGTGCGCATTCCGAGCCCGTTCCGGCTCAGGCATTCGTGACGGAAGCCGGTGTGCGGGTCGTGCCGGATGTGCCGCTGGACGGCGTCGCCCCCGGTCAGAGCGCCGTGCTGTACATCGGCACCCGGGTGCTGGGGCAGTTCACGATCGACACGACCGTGTCGGCCGTGCCCGTCGACGCCTGACCTCCGGCCAGCATCCCCCTCGGCGCAGGCTCGGAGATCTGCACGATCTCGGACCCGATCCGTTGGTCTTCTCCGAATCTGTGCAGAACTCCGAGGGTGTGCGGGTAGGGGATGGCGCAACTAGGGGATGTCGGACCCCGCTCTTAGACTGACGGGGTGCCGGAGAACATCTCGCTGGAAGCCGCCCGCGCCGAGGCCGAGGAGCTGACCGAACGCATCCTCGAAGCAAAGGACGCGTATTACGGCCGCGACACCTCGCTCGTCGATGACGCCACCTACGACGGCTGGATGCACCGGCTCGAAGAGCTCGAGCGGCGCCATCCCGAGCTGCAGGGACAGGACTCGCCGACCCAGATGGTGGGTGCGGCCGAGTCGACCGGTCTCGCCACGATCGAGCACGCCGAGCGGATGCTGAGCCTGGACAACGTATTCTCCCTCGACGAGCTGCGCGAGTGGGAGGCGAAGACCCGCGCTGCGGCCGGCCGTGAGGTGGCCTGGCTCACCGAGCTGAAGATCGACGGGCTGGCGATCAATCTGCGCTACGAGAACGGCGTGCTCACCTCCGCGGCCACGCGGGGCGACGGGCGGGTGGGTGAGATCGTGACCGAGAACGCGCTGAGGCTCGCCGACATCCCCGAGCGCCTGTCCGGCAGCGGCCATCCGGCGATCGTCGAGGTGCGCGGTGAGGTGTTCATCCCCGTCGCGGCGTTCGAGCGGCTCAACGCCGCACAGGCGCAGTTCCGCGACCGCGCCTATGCCGACGCGCTGGCGCGCTGGGAGGCGCGCGGCGGCGTGAAGAAGCCGTTCGATGAGGACAGGGCTCGCACGGCGGCCGCCCGGCGCTTCCCCTCCTTCGCGAATCCGCGTAACGCAGCCAGCGGCGGGCTGCGGCAGCAGATCGAGAAGAAGACCGGGCTCGAGCTCGAAGCAGGGCTCCTGCGCATCGACTCCCTGTCGCTGTACGTGCATGGGATCGGCGCATGGCCGAATCCACCGGTGTCGGCGCAGAGCGAGGTGTACGACCTGCTCTCCGAATGGGGGCTGCCCACCAGCCCGCACACCAGGGTCTGCCACGGCATCGACGAGGTCGCCGATTTCGTCGCCCACTTCGGTGAGCATCGTCACGACATCGAGCACGAGCTCGACGGCATCGTCGTGAAGGTCGACGAGCTCGCGCTGCACGACGAACTCGGCATCACCAGCCGTGCGCCGCGATGGGCGATCGCCTACAAGTACCCGCCCGAAGAGGTGCAGACGAGACTGCTCGACATCGTCGTCTCGGTCGGCCGCACCGGACGGGCGACGCCGTTCGCCGTGATGGAGCCCGCCCATGTCGCCGGTTCCGTCGTCCGCCAGGCCACGCTGCACAACAAGGATGTCGTCAAGGCCAAGGGCGTGCTGATCGGCGACACCGTCGTGCTGCGCAAGGCCGGTGATGTGATCCCTGAGGTCCTCGGGCCCGTGGTCGAGAAGCGGGACGGCAGCGAGCGGGAGTTCGTGATGCCCGAGCTCTGCCCGGAATGCGGCACGCCGCTGCGCCCGATGAAGGAGGGCGACATCGACCTGCGCTGCCCGAACGCGCGGTCGTGCCCCGCGCAGGTGCGCGGCAGAGTCGAGCACATCGGCTCGCGCGGTGCCCTGGACATCGAGGCGCTCGGCGAGGTGACAGCCGCTGCGCTGACGCAGGCGGAGCCGCCGGCGGTCCCCCCGCTGGACACCGAGGCGGGGCTCTTCTCGCTCGTGCTGGAAGACCTCGTGCCGATCGACGTGGTCGTGCGCGATTCCGAGACCGGTCTGCCCAAACAGGATGACGACGGCATCGTCAAGACCCGTTCCCCGTTCCGCCGCAACCCCACGGCGTCCGAGAAGAAGCAGGGGCTGAACGGCCCGCAACCCTCGTCAGCGGCGACGACGCTGCTCGCCGAGCTGGAGAAGGCGAAGACCAAGGAGCTGTGGCGGCTGCTGGTGTCGCTGAACATCCGGCACGTCGGCCCGGTCGCGGCCCGCGCGCTGGCGCAGTGGTTCGGCTCCCTCGACGCCATCCGCGCGGCGAGCCGCGAAGAGCTCGCCGCGGTCGAAGGGGTCGGCGGCATCATCGCCGACTCGCTGCTGAGCTGGTTCGAGGTGGACTGGCACCAGGACATCGTGCGGCAGTGGGCCGACGCCGGCGTGCAGTGGGCGCCCCCGGGCACCCTGGTCCTGGTGCGGCCGTCGCTGAGGGAGGTGTGCTCGCAGGGCTGACAGTCGTCGCGACGGGCTCACTGGATGGATACACCCGCGAGGGCGCGCAGGAGGCGATCATCAAGGCCGGCGGCAAGGCGGCCTCGTCGGTGTCCAAGAAGACCGATTTCGTCGCGGCGGGACCGGGGGCGGGATCCAAGCTCGCCAAGGCCGAGGATCTCGGCATCCGGATCCTCGACGCCGCCCAGTTCCACACGCTGGTCACGCAGGGTCCCGAGGCGCTGGATGCCTGACCGCGACGCAGCCGAGGAGGCCGCATGAACGACGTGTCCGTCATCGATCTCGCCCCTGGCGACCCGCGCTGGGCGGATGCCCTTCCCATCCTGCAGGAGCTGCGTCCGCACCTGACGGAACAGCTGCTCGCGCAGGTGATCGCCGAGGGCGGACCTCAGGGGCTGAGGTTCACCGCTGTGTTCACCGGGGACCGGTGCGTCGCCGTGGCGGGCTGGCGGATCATCGCCAATACCAGCGCGATCCGCAAGCTCTACGTCGACGACCTGTCCACCTCGGCATCCGTGCGTTCCCGCGGGTACGGGCGGATGCTGCTCGACGAGCTGCGCGAGCGCGCGGTGGCCGCGGGCTGCAGTTCACTCGACCTGGACTCCGGCGTGCAGCGCTTCGACGCCCACCGCTTCTACCTGCGCGAACGGATGGACATCGTCGCGCACCACTTCCGACGACTGCTCTGACGCCGCTTCCGGTCAGCCCTTATGACGGGGTTTGCGCGCGGGGCGGTCATCCCGCTCGAACCGGCGCTCCCGGCCGCCCTCTCGTGGCGCGAAGCCGTCACGGGGTGTACGCCGGTTCGGGACGCCCCGATCCGGCTTGATCTCGATCAGGCGACCCGAGATGCGCGTGTCCCGCAGCTTATCCAGCACAGCGGAATCGAGATTCCGGGGAAGCTCCACGATCGAGAAGTCCGGCTTGATAGCGATCGCACCGAAGTCATCACGCCCCAGCCCGCCCTCGTTGGCGAGCGCACCGACGATCTGGCGTGGCTCCACGCGGTGCCGGCGGCCGACCTCGATGCGGTAGGCCGCGTAGTCGCCACGACCGCGTCGCTCGCGCGGCCCGCGGTCGGCACGGTCACCGCCACGATCCTGACGGTCACGCGGCGGACGATTGTCGCGCTCCACGGCTCTGGACAGCGGATCGTTCTCGGGATCGAGCAGCAGGGGAGTGGCGCCCTGTGCGACGATCGCGAGCGCGGCTGCCACATCCGTCTCGGGAACGTCATTGTGGCGCACGTAGTGATCGATGATGTCACGGAAGGCCTCGATGCGGTCGCGCTCCTCGAGAGCGGCTGTGATGGCATCGTCGAAACGCGCGAGCCGGGTCGAATTGACATCCTCGGTGGTCGGCAGCTGCATCTGAGCCGGCTGCTGCCGGGTCGCCTTCTCGATGTGCTTGAGCAGGTAGCGCTCGCGCGGGGTGATGAAGCTGATGGCGTCACCCTTGCGCCCGGCCCGGCCAGTGCGACCGATGCGATGCACGTACGACTCGGTGTCGGTGGGGATATCGAAGTTCACGACGTGGCTGATGCGCTCCACGTCCAGTCCGCGCGCGGCGACATCGGTCGCCACCAGGATGTCGAGCTTGCCGTCCTTGAGCTGGTTGACGCTGCGCTCACGCTGCACCTGGGGCACATCTCCGTTGATGGCTGCGGCGGAGTAGCCGCGGGCGCGCAGCTTCTCGGCGAGCGTCTCGGTCTCGTTCTTCGTGCGGACGAACACGATCATCCCGTCGAAGTTCTCCACCTCGAGGATGCGGGTGAGCGCATCCACCTTCTGCTGATAGGAGACGATCAGGTAGCGCTGGGTGATGTTCTGGTTGGTGGTTGTCTTGCCCTTGATCGCGATCTCTTCCGGCGCGTTCAGGTACTGCTGCGCCAGGCGCCGGATCGCCGCCGGCATGGTCGCGGAGAACAGCGCGACCTGCTTGTCCTTCGGCGTCTGCGCGAGGATCTGCTCGACGTCCTCGGCGAAGCCCATCTTCAACATCTCATCGGCTTCGTCCAGCACGAGATACTTCAGCTCGGACAGGTCGAGAGTGCCCTTGGCCTGGTGATCCATGATCCGGCCGGGTGTGCCGACGACGATGTGAACGCCGCGTCGCAGTGCCGACAGCTGTACGCCATACCCCTGCCCGCCGTAGACCGGCAGCACCCGCACGTCCTTCATCCGCGACGAGTACGACTCGAACGCCTCACACACCTGCAGTGCCAGCTCGCGGGTCGGGGCGAGCACCAGCGCCTGCGGGGTCTTCTGGCTGAAGTCGAGGTGCTCGAGCACGGGCAGAGCGAAGGCGGCGGTCTTGCCGGTGCCGGTCTGCGCGGTGCCGAGCACATCGCGGCCTTCCAGCAGCAGCGGGATGGTGGCGGCCTGGATGGGAGACGGTGTCTCGTAGCCGAGATCGCGTACGGCCTTGAGTACCGGGCCGGTGATGCCGAGCTCCTCGAAGCCGGGTGCGCTCGCCTCCTCGGCGGGGGCCGCGGCGGTCTCGGAAGCGGGATCGGCGGAGGGCACGTCAGCGGCGTTATCGTCAGCAGTCACCAGCCCACGATAGTGCCTGCACCTGAACGCGTGCAGAGCGGCGGGCTCAGCCGTCGGACGAGGTGAGGGAGATCAGCTTCTCCCGCACCTGGCGCCGCAGCACCTTTCCGATCAGCGAGGTCGGCAGCTCGTCGACCACGAAGATGCGGCGCGGCACCTTGTACGGGGTGAGGATGCCGCGGGCGAACTCGCGGATCGCCTCGACATCGACATCCTTGCCGCCGTCGATGACGACCGCCGCGACGACCTCCTCACCGGAGTGATCGCTCGGCAGGCCGACCACCGCGGCATCCTCGACATCCGGATGCTGACGCAGCACGCCTTCGACCTCGGTCGGGGCGACGTTGAAGCCGCCGGTGATGATCAGCTCCTTGATCCGGTCGACGATGCGCACGAACCCGGCCTCGTCGATCGTCACGATGTCGCCGGTGCGGAACCAGCCGTCCACGAACACGGCATCCGTCTCCTCGGGCTTGCCGTAGTAGCCCGAGAAGACCTGGGGACCGCGGACGACCAGCTCGCCGGCAGAACCGGCCGGCACGTCCTCGGTGGGGTTCTCGGGATCCACGACTCGGCACTCCGTGCCCGGCAGCGGCAGTCCGACGGTGCCGGCGACGCGGTTCTCGGCGACCGGGTTCGCCATCAGCACGGGAGAGCACTCGCTCAGGCCGTAGCCCTCCACCAGATAGCCGCCGGAAGCCTGCTCGAACGGCACCACCAGTTCGTGCGCGAGCGCCATGGCCCCCGAGATCGCGACCTGAGTGCCCGTCAGGGGGATGCCTTTCTCCTTGGACGCGGACAGAAGTCTCTCCGCGATCGGCGGCACCAGTGGCAGAAGCGTGGCCGGGTGCTTCTTCGTGACCTCCAGCACCAGATCCGGATCGAACTTCGGGAACAGCACCAGGCGGGCGCCCATCGACATCGCGAAGGTCAGGCACAGTGTGAGCCCGTAGGCGTGGAACATCGGTAGTACCGCGTACACCACGCATCCGTTTCCGCGCGTGATCGACGGCACCCAGGCCTGCGCCTGGGCGGCGTTGGCGAGCAGATTGCGATGTGTGAGCGCAGCGCCCTTCGGCGTGCCCGTGGTGCCGGAGGTGTACTGGATGATCGCCAGGTCGTCGGTCTGCGGGCGCGGGTGGGTCGCGGGCAGCGGGGCGGATGCCAGGATCGACTCCCACGACAGCGCTCCTCGCACCTTCGTCGTCAGCGCGTCGCGCGCTTCGCGCGCCTTCTTCACCGGCAGCCGCAGTGCCAGGCGGGTCATCAGCGGCATGGCCGTGGTGACATCCACCGAG